>JANQQB010000284.1 GCA_028285165.1 Rhodobiaceae bacterium | reverse complement strand
GCCTCGGCAGCAGCCAGCGCTGCCTCGAAATCCAGCATGGCTTGAATTCGGGCGCCGTCGTCGAAATGGCGCGCCATGCTCGTCGATCCGAACAGGCCGCCAAGCAGCACCGAATCTGTCCCCGAAATTGTCGGCATCTGCGTTTCCTTGTTGCGATGGCTTTCAGAGCCCCATCATTTTTTCGTTCGTCACACTGAGACGATGGCTGTTGGGATGCCCAAGTGGGTTTGCGCGGAACCGTCGAAACCGCTAGGCAGAAGGCTAAATGGTACGAAGGGACACAGGCCAGAACGGGTGTGCCCTGATAGACTGGATCGGCGCATCCCAGGCTCCATATCAATGCAGGCCTCTTGGTCCTACCGCGAAAGACACCAAAATGAACACTCCCGTGTCCATCGATGAAACGGAATCTCTTCTGCGCGATGGCGGCTATGTGCCCGATCGGGCGCTCGCCACCGTGCTGTTCCTGTCCCTGAAGATGGGCCGGCCGCTCTTCCTGGAAGGCGAGGCGGGGGTCGGCAAGACCGAGATCGCCAAGGTGCTGTCGGAAACGCTCGGCCGCTCGCTGATCCGCCTGCAATGCTACGAGGGGCTCGACGTATCGAGCGCCGTCTACGAATGGAACTATGCGGCACAGATGGTCGAGATCCGGATTGCCGAGGCAAGCGGCGATGCGGACCGGAACCGGCTCGGCAAGGACGTGTTCTCGGACCGGTTTCTGGTGCGGCGCCCGGTTCTGCAGGCGCTGGAAGACCATGCCGGGGGGCCGCCGGTGTTTCTCATCGACGAACTCGACCGGGCGGATGAGGCGTTCGAGGCGTTCCTGCTCGAAGTGCTCGCCGACAACCAGGTGACCATTCCCGAAATCGGCACGATCAAGGCGTCCGAACCGCCGATCGTCATCATCACGACCAACCGGACGCGTGAAATCCACGACGCCCTGAAACGCCGCTGCCTCTATCACTGGGTGGATTATCCGGATGCTTCGCGGGAACTGGAAATCGTGCGCGGCCGCGTGCCCGGCGTCGGCGAACGGCTATCGAAAGAAGTGGTTGCCTTCGTCCAGCGCCTGCGCGGCGAGGAGCTCTTCAAGGCGCCGGGCGTTGCCGAAACCATCGACTGGGCGACGGCGCTCACCGAACTCGATCAATTGGCGCTTGATCCGGAAACCGTATCCGACACGCTTGGCGTGCTCTTGAAATACCAGGACGACATCTCGCGCATCGAGGGCAGCGAGGCCAAAAAGCTGGTCGATGAAATTCGCGGAGAGATCCGGACAGGCACATGAACGTGCACGCTGACGAGGAACCCGCCGCGCCGAAGCCGTCGCGCGGACGGCTTGCGGAGAACATCGCCTATTTCGCACGTTCGCTGAGGGCGGCCGGTCTGCCGGTCGGACCGGCTGCGGTCGTCGATGCGATCCGTGCCGTGGAAACGGCCGGCATCGGCAGCAAAGAGGATTTCTACTGGACGCTGCACGCCGTGCTGGTCAAACGCCGCGACCACCATGTGATCTTCGATGAAGCGTTCGAGCTGTTCTGGAAAAGCCGGGGGCTGCTCGACAAGCTGCTTGAAATCCTGTCGCCGACAGCCGGCCGGCGCGCCGAGCCGGAACGCCAGAAGGCGGGTGCGGCCCGCGTCGCACAAGCGTTTTCGCAGAACCGGCCGCAAAAACTCGAAGACGAAAAACCGCAACTCGAAATCGACGCCAAATATACGGTGTCGGGCCGCGAGGTCCTGCAGAAAAAGGACTTCGCGTTGATGACGGCCGAAGAGGTCCGGGCCGCCAAGAAAGCGATCGGCGAGCTTGTGCTGCCGCTCAACCGGATCCGAACACGACGGCTGGTGCCGACCGCGCGGGGCCGGCACATCGATCCGCGGCGGTCGCTGCGCGCCAGCATGCGGGCCGGCGGCGACATTATCGACCTGAAGCGGCGCGATCGGGCGATGGTTTATCCGACGATCGTGGCGCTTTGCGACATTTCCGGGTCGATGAGCCAGTATTCCCGGATCTTCCTGCACTTCCTGCACGCGCTGACCGAGAACCGCAGCCGGGTCCATACCTTCCTGTTCGGAACAAGGCTGAGCAACGTCACCCGTCAATTGCGCATGAAGGATCCGGACGAGGCGCTGATCGCCTGCACCGGTACGGTGGAAGACTGGTCCGGCGGAACGCGCATCGCCACGGCGCTGCGGGATTTCAACCGGCTGTGGTCACGTCGTGTGCTGACACAGAACCCGATCGTGCTGTTGATCACCGACGGACTGGAACGCGACACGGACGAGGATCTGGCGCATGAAGTGGATCGACTGCACCGCTCGTGCAGAAGGCTGATCTGGCTCAACCCGCTTCTGCGCTTCGACCGGTTCCAGGCCCGCGCGCAAGGCGTGCGCATGATGTTGCCGCATGTGGACGAGTTCCGGGCGATCCACTCGCTCGATTCGATGGCTGACCTGTGTTCGGCGCTGATGGCGGACAGCCGAAACCTGCCGGATGTCGATCCGCGCCGCTGGATGGACTTCTCCGTACGCGAACAGGCCGGCGCGGGGCCGGCCTGATTCGTCTTAGAGCGGTGCCGGTCAGATGACCTGCAGGCGATTGGTGATGCGGCCGACGCGCGACAGGTTGTCGAGAGCGTAGGCGCCGGGACCATGGATCCACAGAAGCAGGAAGCCGCCGGCCATTGCGATGTTCTTCATGAACAGGACGAATTGCATCTGGTCGCCGAGGGCGGAGTGGAAGATCACGGCCGAAACGACCGAGAAGCCGGCAAGGCCGAGCGCGGCAAGACGGGTGAAGACACCGAGTGCGACGGCGAGACCCAGACCGATCTCGGTGACGATGACCAGCGGTAGGAGGCCGCCGGGAACGCCGAAGGCTTCCATGTATTGCATCGTGCCGTCATAGGCGCCGAGCTTGTTGATGCCGGCCAGAATGAAGATCGCCGCAAGCAGCAGCCGAGCGACCGGGGTAGCGAGTGTTTTAAGAGTGTCCATCGGATGATCCTTCGATCTGTGCGGGTTGACTTGCATGACTGGAATATGGCGCCGATCGTCTGTTGGCCAATAAGCCTCGAAGGCGACAAAACGTTCAATATTGTTGAACAATATATATCAACCTGACCGCTGACTTTCTTATGTCAGCAAACAGACGCCTGACCGGCGCGGTGCATTGCGTTCGGCAGGAAAGCGACCGATAAAGGCGGGCCGCAGACCTGCCCGCAACCGGAGACCGATCCCCGTATGAGCCGCCTCGACATCTTCATCGCCCGCATGACGGCCCAGAAAATCCTGCTGGAATATGTCGCCGACCGCATTGCCGACATCGACGGGCCGGTTTTCGAACTTGGTCTCGGAAATGGCCGCACGTTCGACCATTTGCGGGAGATCCTGCCGGACCGGGAGATCTGGGTCTTCGATCGCGCCGTCAACGCGCATCCGAGCAGCGTGCCGGACGGCGATCACATGATCCTTGGAGAAATCCGGGACACGATGCCGTTTTGCGGGCCGCGTGTGAAGCGGCGGGCGGCCCTGATTCATTGCGATCTCGGCACCGGCGATCCGACGGCCGATATCGCCAAGTCCGCCTGGCTGTCGCCGCTGATCGTCGAGCACACCGCGCCAGGCGGGTTCGTGCCGTCGGGCATCGAACTCGACCTGCCAGGGTTCGAACTGGTGGATATTCCACCGGAAGCCCGGTCGAAGCGCTACCGGCTCTATCGTCGGTTTCCCGAAGGCGAATAGGAGGCGCGCGCCATGCTGCAGGCCTGCCTGAACGGCGGTCGTTCGAAGGATGAAAATCCTGCCGTACCGGTGCGTCCCGATGAATTGGCGGCCGATGCGGCGGCCGTACGCGAAGCCGGTGCGTCCGCGCTGCATCTTCATCCGCGCAACGGGGCGGGGGGCGAAAGCCTCCATCCGGACGATGTCGGGCCCTGTCTCGACACCGTGCGGGCGGCTGTGCCCGGCATGCCTGTCGGCATCGGGACGGGTGCCTGGATCGAACCGAAACATGCCGCCCGCCTGGAGCACATCCGGGCCTGGCAGACAATTCCGGACTATGCCTCGGTCAATCTCAGCGAAGCCGATGCGCCGGAGACGATTTCGATCCTCCACGACAAGGGCGTCGGGATCGAGGCCGGGCTTTGGAGCGTGGCGGATGCGGAACGGCTCATCGAAATCGGGGAAGCGCGGTCTTGCCTGCGTCTGATGATC
>JANQQB010000262.1 GCA_028285165.1 Rhodobiaceae bacterium | reverse complement strand
CAATCTTGGTCTTGCCATCGCCGCCGTCGCCCGTCACGGCAACAAGGCGATGGCGAGACCAAGATTGAGTTCCATGCGCCGGTTCCACATCTCGACGGTCGCGCGGTCACGGGCGTCCACGCCCATCAGCGGCGGCTCGGGATGCATTTCCTCGAAGTAACGGCAGATTGCCACGGACTCGCTCAATACCGTTCCGTCGTCGAATTCCAGGATCGGCACGCGCATCATCGGATTGAGCGCAGCGATTTCCGGCGCCTTCTGTTCCCCCGCCATGATGTCGACCTGGACCATCGGAACGCTCAGCCCCTTTTCGGCCAGGAAGATGCGGACCCGCCGTGGGTTCGGGGCGCGGCCGCCGTCATACAATTTCATTCTACCGTTTCCTCCCGCCGATCGCCGGCGCCAACCCTTTGGCATGCATGCGCATTCACCCGCCGCGCTTGCCTTGGTTAAGCCGCCTGTCTTAACACCAAACCAAACCGGGTGGCATCGTTTCGACAAACCCGCATTGCAAAAACTCGATAAAATTTTATACAAATTCCTGATATTTCAATGTTTTGAGCGTCTTTCTTCATGCTTTTTGCGCGCAATTTTTTTGATGCTCCGTTAACGAAGCGTTTGCCCTGCGGCTTTACCATCCGATCCTGGTCCGGGAATTATGTCCCAGGCTTTGTCGTTGCGTAATCAGCCAGTGGTGTGCGTTCGCCGATGTCAGAGACGGCTCCCGAATCCGTCGATCCGCGCCTGGAGGCGAACAGGAAACGTGCCACACAGCGGCGCGATCTGTCCCGCGCCGTGCGCGAGGCGCGCGAGCGGCTTTCGTCTGCATCCGGCACCAGCATCACCTTCGACTACGAACTGACCTTCACCTATGCGCGCAACCGGATCTCGACCGGTATCGTCATTCCGACCCTGTCGCTGTTCATCGCGGTGGCCGCCGCGCTCCTGTCAGACCTGACGTCTGCCACGCTTTGGTTCAGCGGCGTGATCATCGCGCATGTGATCGCCGTCCTGCAATGTCGCCGGTTTCTCGATGTGCCGCAGCATGAGGCGGACCTGAAGAGCTGGCGACGGCAATTCATTATCGGTGAATTCCTGTTCGGCCTTGCGTGGACGGGTCTCTTCGTTCTGCCGTTTTCCGACGAGCGGTCCTTCCAGGTCTTCCAGTTTTCTGCCTCGATCATCGCCATCGGCATGGTCACGATGCAGACCTCGAACCTGTCGCGCGCGAGCCTGTTCGCCACGGCACCAATCGCCGTCGGCCTGATCCTGTCGCTGGTCATGCGCCAGGATCTGTTGTCGTACCTAATGGCCGCGATCACGCTCACCGCCCAGATCCTGTTCTACATGCTCGGTCAAAGGCTCTTTGCCTCCTCGCTCGCGATCATCGCCTATCGGGCGGAAAAGGACCTCCTCATCGCCGAACTGGAACATGCCCAGGCCATCTCGGAGGATTCGCGGCGCCGGGCCGAAGAGGCGAACGTTGCCAAATCGCGCTTCCTGGCGACGATCAGCCACGAATTGCGCACGCCGCTCAACGCCATTCTGGGCTTTTCGGAAGTCATGCGCGACGAAGTGCTCGGGCCGCTCAACAACGACACCTACAAGGAATATGTCTCCGACATCCACACGTCCGGCGAACACCTGTTGAACCTGATCAATGAAATCCTCGACCTGTCGCGCATCGAGGCCGGGCGCTACACGATGGAGGAAGAACCAGTCGTCCTGGTCTACGTCATCCAGGAATGCATCGGGCTGATGACGCTGAAGGCCAAGAACAAGGATCTCAAGGTCCAGACCGCCTTCGAACCCGGCCTGCCGAAACTATGGGCCGACGAGCGCTCCCTGCGCCAGATCGTGCTCAACCTGATATCGAACGCGATCAAGTTCACGCCGTCCGGCGGGGAGATCACGATCAAGGCCGGCTGGACCTCAGGCGGCGGTCAATACGTCTCGGTGCGCGACAATGGACCGGGCATCGCGGAGGAAGAGATCCCGATCGTACTGTCAGCCTTCGGTCAGGGTGCAATCGCCATCAAGTCCGCAGAGGAAGGCACCGGCCTTGGCCTGCCGATCGTGCAGGCGATCGTCGACATGCATGGCGGTACGTTCGACCTGCGCTCCAAGCTGCGCGAGGGCACGGAGGCGATCGCCACCTTCCCGGCCACACGCGTGCTTGAGGAAATGCCGCTGATGCCGGCGTCCGGCACCGACCAAGTGGCCGCAGCCTCTTAAGTCTCTGGCAGATTATTCCTTTTCGCTGACACCGGCCTGATCGAAGGTCGCCATGCCCGTATGGGTTAGCGCGGCCGCCTTGACGATGCCGGCGGCCAGCACCGCTCCGGTACCCTCGCCAAGTCGCATACCGAGGTCGAGCAGCGGTTTCTTGCCAAGCCGCTCCAGGACAGCGCCGTGCGCGGATTCCGCCGAGACATGAGCCATCAGGCAATGATCGAGCGCCGAAGGGTCGGCGGCGTGCAGGATAGCGGCGGCCGACGTGGCGACAAACCCGTCGACGATCACCGGGACTTTCTGCATGCGGCCGGCAAGGATCGCGCCCGCCATGGCGGCGATCTCGCGGCCGCCAAGCCGGCGCAGGACTTCCAGCGGATCGTCGAGATGGTCGCGATGCAGGGGGATCGCAGCGTCAAGCGCTGCCTGTTTGCGGGCGAGGCCCTCATCGTCGACACCGGTGCCGCGGCCCACCCAGTCGGCTGCCTCGCCGCCGTAAAGCGCATAATAGATCGCCGAGGCGACGGTCGTATTGCCGATGCCCATCTCACCGATGCACAACAGGTCGACGCCGCCCGACAGGGATTCCATCCCATAGGCCATCGTCGCAACGCAATCGCGTTCCTCCAGCGCCGGGGCCTCGGTGAAATCCGCCGTCGGATGGTCGAGTGCGAGGTCGAAGACCTTCAGGCCGACATCATAGGCGGCGCACATCTGGTTGATCGCCGCGCCGCCGGCCGCAAAGTTTTCAACCATCTGCCGGGTCACACTTGCCGGAAAGGCCGAGACGCCACGCGCCGTCACTCCGTGATTGCCGGCAAAGACCGCCATCAGCGGACGCGTCACCGCCGGGCTGGCGCGCCCCTGCCACCCGGCCAGCCATTCGGCAAGATCCTCGATGCGGCCGAGCGAGCCGGCGGGTTTGGTCAGCATCCGGTCGCGAATGCGCACAGCCTCGATGGCAGCCGTATCCGGCGCCGGCATGTTCGCCAGAAGGCTGCGGATGGAATCGAACGGCAGGACGGATGCGTCGACGCTCATGAGAAACCCTTTTGTCAGGCGGGCAGATCGCTCGCTTTGCTTTTGTGAGGCATTGGTATATGCGCGTTGCTCCTAAATGGAAACGTTTCACAAGGTCACGATGACCGCGCCGCCGACCGCCTCAAAACCGACATCTCTTCTGGCCGATCTCGGCGGCTGCGTCCGGTTTTTTTCGCGCCTGACGCTGCCGGCTTTATCGCGCGAAGACGATCCGTCGCACATGCCGGCCTTCGAGCGTGCGGCATGGGCCCTGCCGGTTGCCGGCCTGGTTATCGTGGCGCCGGCGCTCGCCGTGCTGGTTTTTCTGCATGCCGCCGGTGCGCCGGCTTTTGTCGCCGCCTTTGTGTTCATCGGTCTTTGCATTCTGAGCACCGGCGGCCTGCACGAAGACGGCCTGGCCGATATGGCGGACGGGCTCGGCGGCGGGGCCACGCGCGATCGCAAGCTGCAGATCATGAAGGACAGCCGGATCGGTGCGTATGGCGTTCTGGCGCTGGTCGGGTCCATCGGCCTCAAGGTCAGCGCGCTCGCGGCGCTGTTTTCAGCGCACGACCCGATCGAAATCGGCGTTTTCGTCGCGCTTGCAGCGATGGCCAGCCGGACCGGCATGGCCGCGCTCTGGCACGCCCTGCCTCCGGCCCGGCGGGACGGGCTGTCTGTCGCCGCCGGGCAACCCGGACGGAAGGCGATCCTTGTCGGTACGACCGTCACGCTTGTCGCACTCGGCATCGGCTTGCCGGTTATCGGTGCTGAAGCGATTCTCGCACTTGCAGCCGCCGGCTTTCTTGCGACCGCATTTGTCGGGCGGATGGCGCTGCGCCAGATCGGCGGCCAGACGGGCGATATCCTCGGCGCCAGTCAACAGATCGGCGAGACTGCGATCTTGACGGCCCTCGCCCTGACGGCCACTTAAGGGAAAACACGCAAGCAAGGACCAGACTTCCGCCCATGTCCAAGACCGATTCCCCCTGCATCCAGGTCTGCGTCATCGATCCGACCAGCGGATTGTGCCGCGGCTGCGCACGCACGATCGAGGAAATCGGCGCCTGGGCCGGCATGAGCACCGGCGAGCGGCGGCGCGTCATGGATACGCTTGCCGGCCGGCGAGCCCAACAGCAACAGAGTCAACAGTAACGGGGCGTCATGATCAAAACCGTGCGCCTTGTTGCCATCTGGGTCGTCGTCGGCGTTTGCGCCTATTTCGCCTATCTGGCGTTTTTCGGCGATGCACCGTCGGAGGGCGGCAGCGCCGCATGGGGCCCGGACGGACCGGCTGTCCTCTACAATCTTATCTGGATCGCCGTCCTGCTGCCGGTCCTGATCGCCATGCGGCCGAAACTCAGCGATGTCGCCAAGGGCATCTTGTTGTGGGGCGGGCTCGCTGTGCTGTTGGTGGCCGGCTACGCCTACCGGGCCGATCTTGAACAGATGGCCGCGCCGGTCCTGTCGGCCCTCGTACCGGGTTATGCCTTCCAGAGCGGCACGGACGAGATCGTGCTGACCCGCTCTGAAGACGGCCATTTTCGTGCCAATGCGCGCATTAACGGCGTGTCTGCGGACGTGCTTGTCGATACCGGGGCCTCCACGGTTACGCTGACCTATGAAACGGCGCAGGCTGTCGGCTACGATCCCGCCTCCCTGCCCTTCCGCACCCCGGTCTCCACGGCCAACGGCATCGCCATGGCGGCACCGGTAAGGCTTCAATCGGTCGCCATCGGGTCTGTCGTCTTCGATGAGGTCGAAGCGCTGGTGGCGGAACGGGGACGGCTTTCGAGCAATCTCCTCGGTCTGTCCTTCCTGTCGCGCCTGGAAAGCTATGCCGTGCGCGGCGATCGCATGACCATGACGCAATAGGGTTGACCGGGCCCCGCCTCTACGGCTTGTTGCGTGTGGAGCGGCCGCCTATAGATCACATCTGACAGATCGGCCCGCCTGCGGGTCAGGCAAAGAGGTGATCGGCAATGGCTTCCTGGGACATCCTGACGGCGTATTTCCTCGCCGCCCTGTTGTTTGCCTATATGCCCGGCCCTGCCCTCATCTACACGGCCGCGCAGACCATGGCACGGGGACGCCGCGCGGGCCTCATGGCGACGCTCGGCCTGCATCTTGGCGGTTATGTGCACATCATTGCCGCAACCCTCGGCCTGTCGGCCCTGTTCGAACTCGTGCCGACGCTCTATACCGCGCTGAAACTGGTCGGGGCGTTCTATCTTATCTGGCTCGGCATTTCCGTCATCCGCCAGAAAATGACCGCGCCGCAGGCAACGCCAGCGACGCCCTCCCCGAAGACCGCCCGCCGGGCCTTCGTGCAAAGCATCATCGTGGAAGTGCTTAACCCGAAGACCGTGCTGTTCTACGTGGCCTTCCTGCCGCAATTCGTCGATCCGTCGGGGGCGTTCCCGATCTGGGTGCAGTTCCTGGTTCTCGGAACGATCTTGAACGCCATGTTCGGAAGCGCCGACCTGGTCGCGGTGTTCCTCACCGACCGCGTGCTTTCCGGCTTCAGGCGGTCGTCCTGGAAGGAACGGCTGACGCGGTATTTCGGCGGCTCGATCCTGATCGCCCTTGGCGCACGGTTGGCGCTGCTTCGCGACTGAGACCAGAAAGATCCTGCCGAGCCGGTCGGCCAATCCGGATCAGGGCGCCGCACGGCATCCTGCATTCGGCGCCGTGGTGGCACTCGTTTGACAGAGCCCGTTCACCCCGCATGACGCAGAGCGGCGCGACCTCCCGCTGGCGCGCCTACGGCCCGTCCGTCTTGCCTGTGCATCAAGCCGTTTACCGGTTGCCCCTCCTCGTCGCGATCGGCGTCTCGTCTTTCCTGCCGGTGCCGTACCGATAAAGGGACGGCTCGCCTTCGACCTTGACGAATGGGACGGAACTATTAATAACTAACATATGGTTATTAATAAGATCGATCCCGTCGGAGCCCCGTCCGCTCTTCGCAGAACCCATCGCAGCATTGCGCTGCGTGCCTTGCTGGGCAGTCCGGGTCTGTCCCGGACGGCGCTTGCCGATCAGCTCGGCATTTCGCCGATGGCCGTCTCGCGCATCGTCCGTGACCTGATCGAAACGGGTCTTGTGGAAGAATCCGGCGCCCTGCACCGCGACAGCGGGCCCGGCCGCCGGCAGACACAATTGCGGATCCGCGACACGGGAACCTATGCCGCCGGCATCGCGTTGAGCGCCTATTCCAGCGAGATCTCGATCGTCAGCGCGGCGGGAAAACCTGTGGCCCATCGCGTCATCGCGCTCACCGATCTCAGCGATGGCGAACGCGCGACCGCGGCCCTCGCCACGGAACTCAATGCACTGATCGACGAACTGGAAATCGACCGCGACCGGATTGTCGGCGTCGGCGTCGCGGTCGGCGCCAATCTCGATGCCGACAACATTCATGTAACGGACGCCAATTACCTCGCCTGGAAACCGTTCAACCTGGTCGAAACCGTCTCATCGATCACCGGCCTGCCCGTTAAGGCCGAAAACATCGTCTGCGCGCTGACGCTGGCCGAGGCGAGCGTCGGGGCGGCAAAAAACTGCCGGGACGTGGTCACGGTCCGTATCGCGACGTCGATCGGCGCCAGCATCCTGCAACACGGCCAGATCGTGCGCGGCCACAGCAACCGGCCCGGCCGGGTCGGGCATTTCAGAACCGGACCGACGTCCCTCACCTGTTTCTGCGGCGGGCAGGACTGTCTGAACTGCTCCGCATCGGGGTGGTCGGTGCTTGCCCGGCTGGGCAAGATCGACAACCCGGCCTACGACGCCAATGCCGTCGTCGATTACGCACGGATGATCGACGGCCTGCCGCGAAGCCGGGCCCCGGACGCCGACGCAAACGACGACCTGTCGGCGGCCCTGCAAAGCGCCGGCAGGGCGCTCTCCGGCGCCCTGCAGATCCTGAACCAGACGGTCGATCCGGAAGCCATCATACTGGCCGGATCGATGGCGCGGTTCGATGCCTATGTCGACGGCCTCAAACAGGAGCTTGGCGAGACCGCGGAAGGAAACGCCGTCCGCGACAAGCTCCTGGTCAGCGACATCCGCGCCTACCGTGCGGCTGCCATTCTGGTGCTGCTCGAAAAGGTCTATTCGCCGGCTCTGGAATTCGAAGCCCTTCGAAACAGTTCCGGAATCGCCATCGAGGCTTCTGATGGACGCGCGAGGCAAGCCGGGTGACCGATACGACCGGCAACGGAACCGCGATCGGCCAGGGCGGCGGCACCCATCCGCTCCTCGTCCTGAAGATCGCGATTGCGGTGCTCTTGACCGGCTTCAGCCTCTACACCGCGCTCTTCGGCGTGATGACCGACATGGTGCAGCGACCGGTGCATCTCGGGCTGGTGCTGCTGCTCGTCTTTGTCGGAACGGTCATACCCACCCGATCCGGCCCCGTCGAAAGCCATGTGTCGAAGGCCGTCTCCGCCCTGCTCGCCATCGCGGGGCTCGTGGTGATGTTTTACCACGTCATCTATTTCAAAGAGGTCGCCGACCGGTACGGCGACCTGACCCAGACCGAATTCTATCTCGGCATCGCCGCGATCCTCGTCGTGCTCGAGGCGACCCGGCGCGCGATCGGCCTGCCGATCGTCATTCTCGCGGTCGTCTTCCTTCTATACGCCTATTTCGGCAACCTTCTGCCGGGTGTCGCGGGACACCGCGGATACAGCGTCGAGCGGATCGTGTCGCAAATGTATCTGGGCGGCGGCGGCATCTTCGGAACGCCGCTCGGTGTCAGCGCGACCTTCGTCATCCTGATCGTGCTGTTCGGCGCGGTGCTGGAATCCTCCGGCGCCGGCAAGGTCCTGATGGACATCGCAACAGCGCTGACCGGGAGGTCCCGCGGCGGACCGGCCAAGGCTGCGGTGGTCGGCTCCAGCCTGATGGGCATGATCTCCGGGACCGCGGTCGCCAACGTGCTGACGACGGGAACGATCTCGATCCCGCTCATGAAAAGGTCGGGCTACCGGCCCGAGGCGTCCGGCGCAATCGAGGCGGTCGCCTCGACGGGCGGCCAATTGATGCCGCCGGTCATGGGAGCGGCCGCTTTCCTGATGGCCGACCTGACGGGCATTCCGTATTTCGACATCGCTGGTGCGGCGATCCTGCCGGCCCTCCTGTTCTACATCGTGCTGTTTGCCGTCGTGCATCTGGAGGCGCTGAAACGGAACATCCCCGTGCTCGATCTCGGCGATCTTCCGTCGTTGTCCCGCACTCTGATCGACGGCGGACATCTGCTGTTGTCGCTGCCCCTGTTCATCTATCTCATCTTTTCCGGCTACTCGGTCATGTATGCGTCGTTCTGGGCGCTGATAGCGGGCGTCGCGCTCAGCTATCTGCGCCGCCAGACCTGGCTGACACCCCGCAAGATCCTGCGCGCGATCGTCAACGGCACCGAAGCCGTCATCCCGGTGGCGACCGCATGCGCGTCGGCAGGCATCATCATCGGCGTGATCACGCTGACCGGCCTCGGCCTGAAATTCTCCTCCTTCATTGTATCGCTGTCGGCCGGCAGCCTGTTTCTGGCCCTCGTCCTGACGATGCTCGCCTCGCTGATCCTCGGTATGGGCCTGCCGACGGCCGCCGCCTACATCCTCGTGGCGACGCTCGCCGCGCCCGCTCTTGAAACCCTCGGCATCCCGAAACTGGCCGCCCATCTTTTCGTGTTCTATTCGGCCATGCTGTCGGCGATCACGCCACCGGTCGCGCTGGCGGCCTATGCAGCGGCCGGGCTGGCCAACGCCAACCCGTTCAGGATCGCGCTGACCGCCTGCAAATTCGGCATCGCCGCGTTCATGGTGCCGTACTTCTTTGCCTATCATCCGGTCCTGCTCGGCATCGGCGCGACCCCGCTGGTGATGGCGCTGACAGTCGCCACCGCGATCATCGGCGCAACGAGCATTGCGATTTGCGTTCAGGGCTGGCTGCTGCGTGCCCTCAATCCGATCGAACGGATCGGCTTCGGGGCCGTGGCCCTGCTTTTGATCGACGCAACCCTGATCACGGACCTGATCGGCATCGTCCTGCTCGCCGCGCTCGTCGCCGTTCAGCTCTTCGGACAAAGGAGGCAGCCGCGCTAACGACCGACTACCGGAATTGAACAGGCCCCACAAAAATCAAACTGGAGGACAAACAATGACACGCCACTCGACGCTGGCGCTCTCCGGAGCCGCCCTGATCGCCACCATGATTGCCGGCATGGTTCAAGGCGGACCGGCACACGCCGCGGATCTTCGGCTTTCGATCGGCTCCTGCCCGGTCGGCTGCACCGCCTATACATGGTCAGCCGGCATTGCCGATGTGATCAACAAGACCGTGCCCGACGTGAACCTCGCAGCGGAGGAAACCAAGGGTTACGTCGCCAACATCAAGCTGATGCAGAACAAGGAAATGGAAATCGCGATGGCAACGTCGCTTTCCGCCTATCAGGCCTATACCGCGACCGGCCCCTATGCGGGCGCGGAAAAAGGCGAAATCCTGAGCTGGATGGCGATCGCGCCGGTGGCCATGCACGTGATCACGCTGAAGGACGGACCGGTCAAGACGCTGGACGACCTGAAAGGCAAGCGGATCGGCATGGGACAGCCCGGGGGCGTGTCCATGCTGGATGCCGACGCCATGATGGGAGTGCTCGGCCTGGAGCCGGACACGGACTTTTCGCCGTTTCGCATCCGTCTCGGCAACATGGTGGACGGCCTCAGCGACGGCAATCTCGACGTGGCGCTTTGGAACGGCAGCTATCCCCTGCCGCCGGTCGTCAAGCTGACAGCCACCCGTGATGTCCGGCTGGTCCCCATTCCGGACGCCTTTTTCGAAAAGATGCAGGCCGCCTACCCGCCCTATTTCAGGCTGTCGATCAGCGGCGATGTCTATAAAGGCAATCCCGATCCGACACCGACTTTCGGCCTTGCGAACGGCATGGTCGTCTCCCGCGACGTGCCCGAGGAAGTCGTCTACCAGATGACCAAGGCGATCTTCGAGAACCTGTCCTCGCTCAAGGACGTGCATCCGGCCTTCGGCAAGGTGAGCAAGGAAACCGTGCTGAACGGTTTCGGCGCCCCGCTGCATCCTGGCGCGCTGAAATATTATCGGGAAATCGGCGTTCCCGGCGTTGAGGACTTCGTCAAGCGTACCGCCGGCTGAGGCTTGTCTCGCCCTGCGGCGCCCGAAAGCGCCGCGGGGTTTCTTACCCGTTTTCTCCCGGATCGAGGCCGGCCCGTTTCATGTCATCGCTGCCGAACATCGTCCTGATCATGACCGACCAGCAACGGGCGGATTCCATCGGCGCGCTGGGCGCCTCCTGGATGCATACCCCGACGCTCGACAGGCTGGTCGACGAAGGCACAACCTTCACCAACGCCTTCGTGACGTCACCGGTCTGCGTGTCGTCCCGGGCCAGCGTCTTCCAGGGCGTGTATCCGCACACGACCAATGTCTTCACGAACTTCGAACCCTGGCTGCCGACCTGGGTGAGCTGGTTGGCGGATGCCGGCTACCACTGCGTCAACATCGGCAAGATGCACATCAATCCCTACGATGCGAAGGGCGGCTTCCATCAGCGTTTCATGGTCGAAAACAAGGACCGGCCGCTGTTTCTGGAGGACCGCGAGCGGGCGATCTACGACGAGTGGGACAAGGCCCTGAGAGCCCGCGGACTGCGCAAGCCGTCGCGATACACGCGGATCGAGGCCGATCCGGAGGATTTCCGCCAGGCGCTCGGATGTTTCACCTGGGAAGTCGACGACGACATGCATCCCGACAATTTTGTCGGCAATACCGCAAAATGGTGGCTGGAGGAACGCCAGGCGCCGACGCCTTTCTTTCTTCAGATCGGCTTTCCGGGCCCGCACCCGCCCTACGACCCCACGGCCAAGCACCTGGCGGCCTATGACGATGTCGACATTCCCTTCGACCATCCGACAGCCGACGAACTGGCGGCGCAACCGCCGATGCACCAGACGCTGCGCGACAGCATGACCCATTACAACATCGACAGCGTGGCCTGGCGCCAGGATCCCGACAGGCAAGCCATCCTGCGCCTGCGCCGGCATTATGCCGCCAACGTCACGATGATCGACGAAAAGGTCGGCGAGATCATCGAAACGCTCGACCGGCGCGGCTATCTGGACAACACCCTCATCGTGTTCTGTTCAGACCACGCCGATGCGCTCGGCGACCATGGCCATATCCAGAAATGGACCATGTACGATTGCGTCACGCGGGTTCCGCTGATCTTCTGGTCGAAGACCGGCATCGAAGCCGGCCTGCGCTGCGACGACCTCGTGCAATTGATGGATATCGCGCCGACCCTTCTCGACGTCGCCGGCATCGACACACCCGACACCTGGGAAGCCAGGCCGCTTACACCGATGCTGCGCACCGGCGCATGGCCTGAGGGCCGGTTTCGCGACCACGTCTATGCCGAACTCGGCCGCGACCATATCCAGTCGGCTTCCGAGCTTGTCATCATGAGGCGGGGCGTACGCTGGAAAATCGTCGTCTATCCGGGAGAGCGGGACGGCGAGTTGTACGACTTGGCCGCGGATCCGGGCGAGACGACCAATCTGTGGCAGGTCCCCGAACATCGCGGGCACCGCGACGCGGCGATTGCCGAAGTGCTCGAATGGCATGCACTCAGCACGTTTCGCGCCAACCGTCCCAAAACCCCCAAGCCGCAATCCCCTATGCCGCTTACAAAATAGCTCCGCGAGATCGGTATAACCATGACACAGCCCAACATCGTTCTCATTCAGGCCGATCAACTGACAGCAAAAGTGCTGTCGATGTATGGCGGCAGGACGGCAAAGACCCCGCATATGGACACAATCGCCCGGGACGGGGTGACCTTCCTCAACGCCTATTGCAACAATCCGGTCTGCGGACCGTCGCGCGCCTCCATGATGACGGGACAATTGTCTTCGTCGGTCGGCTGCTACGACAATGCGGGCGAATTGCTGTCATCGATCCCGACCTTTGCCCATTACCTGCGCCACCTCGGCTACAAGACCTGCCTGTCGGGCAAGATGCATTTTGTCGGCGCCGACCAATTGCACGGCTTCGAGGAGCGCCTGACCACCGACATCTACCCGTCCGATTTCGGATGGACGGCGGACTGGTCGCAGACCGAGGAACCCTATGCCCCGTCACGCATGAGCCTGCGTTCGATCGTCGAAGCCGGGCTCTGCAAGCGCAGCCTGCAGATCGATTACGACGAAGAAGTGTGCTTTCTGGCGGTCCAGAAAATCTTCGACTTCGCGCGCGAGATCGACCAGCGGCCTTTCATGCTGATGGCGTCCTTTACGCATCCGCATAATCCGTTCGTGACCACACAGGACTTCTGGGACCTTTATGATCACGACGCGATCGACCTGCCGGGCGTCCCGCATATCCCGATCGGCGAGCGCGATCCCTGGTCCCAGCGCTACGCCTATACGATCCGCGAGGACGAGCACGACATCACCGAGGCGGACCTGCGCAACGCCCGGCACGCCTATTACGGCATGGTGTCCTATTTCGACAGTCTCATCGGACGCCTGCTGAAGGCGCTGGAGGACAGCGGGTTCTCAGACAACACCTATGTCTTCGTGGTGGCCGATCATGGGGAAATGCTCGGCGAACGCGGCACCTGGTTCAAGTTCCTGCCTTATGAATGGTCGGCACGGGTACCGCTCATCGTGCGCGGTCCCAGCGTGAAGGCGGGCTATGTCGAAAAGAAGGGTGTCTCGCTGGTTGACCTGTTGCCGACCATGCTGGATCTGGCCACAGACGAGAACCCGCCCGACCTCGCCGACGACATCCATGGCAAGAGCCTGATCGACATGATGCGCGGCGACAATTCGAAACGGCCCGACGACGTGATGATCGAGTTTACCGGCGAAGGCGTTTACGCCCCGGCTTTGATCCTGCGCCGCGACGGTCTCAAATACGTCCATTGCAAGGGCGACCCGCCGATGCTGTTCGACCTGAACAAGGACCCCGACGAGCACCGCAACGTCGCGGACGACCCGGACTATGCCGGCATTGCCGCGTCCATGCAGGCGGAAATCGACAGCCGCTGGGACTATGACGGACTGACCCGCGCTATCCTGCAATCGCAAAAGCGCCGCCTGTTCGTCCAGGAAGCGCTCCTCAAAGGCAAGTGGACCGGTTGGGATCATCAGCCTTTTGTCGACGCCACCCGGGCCTATGTGCGCGGTGCCGTCGATCCCAATACCACGGCGACAAAGGCGCGCCGCCGATTGCCCTTCGTGGAAGAAGTCCCGCCGCACCATCCGCGCAAGAGCCGGCAATAGTCTCCGCTATCCGGTGAAAGTCCGTCGGGTCCGTTTCACGCCGCGTCCCGCGTCGCGGTCGGCGCGAGGCCGGACAGATCGATCTCCGCCAGAGCCTTCTCGATGACCTCGGGCCCGGCGCCCGGTTTCACGGCTTCAGACGACAGGATGCGGCGCCAGGCGCGGGCGCCCGACAGGCCATGGAACAGGCCGATCATCGGGCGCGTGACGGTCGACAGCTTGATGCCGTCGGCGACCTTTTCCTCCGCATAGTCCATCACGGTCCGGACCGCGGCCACCGGATCCCGGTCGTGCGGTGCATCGAAGAACAGCCGATCGACGGCTGCCAGGATCTGCGGGTTCTGATAGGCCGCCCGGCCGAGCATGATGCCGTCGACCTTTTCCAGATGCTCCCTCCCCGCGGCCAAGTCGGTGATGCCGCCGTTAAGGCCGATAAAGGTGCCCGGATAGGTCTCTTTCAGTCGAAACACCCGATCGTAATCGAGGGGCGGGATCGTGCGGTTTTCCTTCGGGCTGAGCCCGTCGAGCCAGGCCTTGCGGGCATGCACCCAGATGCCGTCGGCACCGGCCCCGATCACTGTGCGGACAAACCGGTCCAAAGGCGCTTCGATGTCCTGATCATCGACGCCAAGCCGGCATTTGACGGTGACCGGTACGCGGACAGCCGCCTTCATGGCGGCCACGCACGCGCCGACCAGATCCGGCTCGCGCATCAGACAGGCCCCGAACCGGCCCGATTGGACCCGGTCCGACGGGCAGCCAACATTCAAGTTGATCTCATCATAGCCGAACGCCTCGCCCACCATGGCGCTTTCCGCTAGGTCAGCGGGATCGGAGCCGCCAAGCTGCAGCGCGACGGGATGTTCGGCCGGCGAAAACCCAAGCAGCTTGTCCCGGTCGCCGTGCCGGATCGCGCCGGTGGTGATCATCTCGGTGTAGAGCAGCGCCCGCGTCGACAATTGGCGATGGAAGTACCGGCAGTGCCGGTCCGTCCAGTCGATCATCGGGGCGACGGCAAAAACGGGGCGGCCGCCGGTCGCGCTGTATGTCATGTTTTGCATGGCACGAGATATAGCGGAGCACACCGGCGCCCGCTACCGGCTTTGTCCCAGCCCGGTCCGTGGTGCTTCAGGATCGCCCGGTCGTTGACACTGACCTGTTCGTGTATGCCGGCCTGCGGCATAAACAGGCTGCATCTCCCCGGTTCGGGAGGATTGCGCGATCCCGCATCAACCGTCATCCAGCAGCAGCTTTCGATCGTTCGGCGGGATGACCACTTTCTGATAATAGACCGGCGATCCCTTGGGATCGGCACCGAAGGTCTCAAGCTGAAGCGCCGACGTTCCTTGCGGCAGGTTCAACAGGCGGGTTTCCTCGTTCGTCATAGGGCGATGGGCGAGCAATTGCCGGATGGGTTTGGCGCGCACGGAAAACTGCGTCATCAACAGGTTGCGCAACACAAGCCGGCCGAACGTCTGCAGCGGTTCGTCTGCCAACGACGCAAAGCGCTCCCCGTCGAAATAAAAGTCGCTGAGGAAGCTGAAAGCATCGTCCACCGCAATGATGCGTCTCACCTTCAGATACCGCTCCGCCTGCTTCATATAGTCCGACCAAGGGCCGCGCTTCTGGATGATTTTTCGAAAGACCGCCTCTGCCCGCAGCGGCGAGAAGGTGCCGTCCGCGTCGAGAAACCGGAAATGCCAGACATCGCGCATATCGGCCGAGGGGTCGGTGACGAAGGTCCCCGCCCCCTGCCGCCGTTCGATCAGCGCATCCTGCTGCAACAGCGCCATTGTCTTCTGGATGGTGCCCACACTGAGGGAAAGAGTGCGGGCGAGCTCATCATCGGAAGGAAGTTGCTGGCCCGGCTGAAGATCACCGTCATGGACCAGCTTCGTGATCGTGTTGTGCAACACCAGATAGCGCGGCCCGCGCTCGCGCGCGAACACCGCGAAGCGATCGGCGACAAGTTCCGCCGTCTCACCCTTGCCCGCGGCGGCCGGCGAATGCCCATCGGTCATAAGTCCCGTC
Organism: Rhodobiaceae bacterium; assembly: GCA_028285165.1. Lineage (GTDB taxonomy): Bacteria > Pseudomonadota > Alphaproteobacteria > Rhizobiales > JANQQB01 > JANQQB01. Next base: position 69 of record JANQQB010000262.1, on the reverse strand, counting down.
GTCTCCTCGCTGCCAAGCGCCATTGCAGCCTCTCCCTCCCCATCTTTGCAAATCAGTATAGACCTATAT
>JANQQB010000254.1 GCA_028285165.1 Rhodobiaceae bacterium | reverse complement strand
GTCGACGGCGCCGGCGATTCGACGGCGACGCCGTTCATGGACCGACACTTTCTTGTCGCGCCGTCTGTCGTCTGGCAGACCGACGGACAGATGACGGTGGCCTTGTCGCCGGACCGCCGTCCCGGCAATTGGATCGCCACGCCGGCGACCGGGCCGTTCCGGGTGTCGCTGCGCCTTTATGATACGCCGCTCGCTTTGAATACGGCGGAGCTGGATCCCAGCGCCCTGCCCGTCGTCATCCGGGATCAGTGTCCATGAACACTCTGACGCTTTCCACACTCGGCGGGCTCTGCCTTGGCGGCATCATCCATATCGTCGCCGTGCTGGCTGTCCCCGTCGTCACAGACCGCACGCCGTGGAACGGTATTGCCGGTCTCGGACCGACCGGCCAGTTCCACCTCGTCACCCGCGACGACACGCCGGTCGGCGTGCTCGATCCGGCCATGGTGCATGCGGTGTGCGCGTTCGATCTCGCCGGCGAATCGAACGACCTCGCCCTCGACCTGGACGCCAATCTCTGGACATTGTCCGTCTTCGATGCGCTCGGCCGTTCGGTGTTTGCACTGGCCGGACGGGAATCGCGTTTCGGCATGTCGCTGGTCACGGTTCAGGAAGAGGAAGAGGCCGCCGACGAAAACGCGCCGGAAGCACAGGCAAGCGAGCGGGATTTTGCGGCCCGGGTCCCGGACGACAAGGGTTTCATCGTGCTGCGAGCCTATTCGCCTCACCTCGCCGAGCGCGACGCACTGGCCGACTCGCTGAAGCGGGCGCGCTGTACATAGCACTTTGCGCACCGGCGATGGCCGGTCTATGATGCGTCGCCGCGGGTCGACCGGCGTTGCGACGCCGCCCGGGTCCTTCCTCCATCCCTCCTCCGGACACGGGAATCCACGATGAATGGCGCGCAAAGCCTTGTGACGACCCTGCTGCGTTCCGGGGTCGACGTCTGCTTTACCAATCCCGGCACATCGGAAATGCACTTCGTTGCCGCGCTCGATTCGATCGCCGGAATGCGCTGCGTGCTTGCCCTGTTCGAAGGCGTCGCCACCGGCGCGGCGGACGGCTATTACCGGATCGCCGGCCGGCCGGCTTCGACGCTGCTGCATCTCGGTCCGGGGCTCGCCAACGGCCTTGCCAACCTGCACAATGCCAAGAAGGCAGGTTCCGGCATCGTCAACGTCGTCGGCGAGCATGCAACAGCGCATATCGCCCTGGACGCGCCGCTCGCCTCGGATATCGAGGGCCTGGCAGGGCCCATGTCGCACTGGGTGCGGACGTCGCGTTCCCCCGCCAATGTCGGCCAGGACGGTGCCGATGCCGTGGCCGAGGCCCGCTCTGCGCCGGGACGGATCGCCACCCTGATCCTGCCGGGCGATACGGCCTGGGATCCGGGCGGCGTGGTTGCGGATCCGGTCGCGGTTCCGGCCCGCCAAACTGTCGACACAGATCGGCTTGAGGCCGCAGCCGATGCCTTGCGGATCGGCGCGTCCAGTCTGTTGCTGCTTGGCGGCGATGCGCTTTCGGCCGACAATCTTGAAATGGCCGGCCGCATCGCGGCCAGGACCGGATGCGGCCTGTTGGCCGAATGGGCCAATGCCCGCGTGGAACGCGGCGCCGGGCGGGTCTCTGTGAACCGCATTCCCTATGTGGTGGAAAAGGCGGTCGACCTGCTCAAGGACTACGACCGGATCGTCCTTATGGGAGCCCGGCCGCCAATCGCGTTTTTTGCCTATCCCGACAAACCCGGCGTCCTCAGTAGCCCGGGTTGCGAGATCCTTGAAACCGCAGATCGGGCGCATGACCTCACCGATGCCCTGGCCGCGCTTGCCGATCTGCTGAACGCCGGCGAAACGGCACCGGCTGGGGTCGCCGAGACCGGCCGCCCTGCCTCGCCGAGTGGTGCCGTGACGCCGGAGTCGATTGCCGCGGCGCCCGGCGCGACGCAGCCTGAGGGTACGATCGTGATCGACGAATCGGTCACCACCGGACGCGGCTTTTTTCCAGCGACCGCTGGCGCACCGCCGCATATCTGGCTGAACAATCTCGGCGGTTCGATCGGATACGGTCTGCCGGCGGCAATCGGCGCGTCGATCGCCGCTCCCGACCAGAAGGTGCTCGCGATGATCGGCGACGGCAGCGCTTTTTACACAGTGCAAGCGCTCTGGACCATGGCGCGGGAAAACCTCGACATCGTCGTGCTGATCTTTGCCAACAGGTCCTACCGAATCCTGATGGGCGAACTTGCCAATGTCGGTGTGCAGAACCCGGGCCCGCGGGCCATGGACATGCTGAACCTGACAAACCCGGAACCGGATTGGGTGCAGTTGGCCCGGGGACACGGCGTTGATGCCACCCGGGTCGATACCGCCGACGGCCTCGCCGCCGCGCTTTCCGAACGCTTCGGCGAACGCGGTCCGAGCCTGATCGAAGTGGTGTTCTGAGGAACTATGGAATTATGGGTCCCGATCACGGTTCTGGCGGCGTTCATGCAGAACGCCCGGTCGGGATTGCAAAAGCACCTGAAAGCCAGCCTCAGCACGTCGGGCGCCACGTTTTCCCGGTTCGTCTTCGCCGCCCCCCTCGCCGCTCTCTATCTCGGCGGTCTGATGGTTTTTGCCGGATACGACTTGCCCGGCTGGACCGGTTCCTTCGTGCTGTTCGCCATGCTCGGCGGGCTTTCCCAGATCGCGGCGACCGCGCTGCTCGTTTCCATCTTCTCGTTTCGCAACTTCGCGGTAGGAACGACATTCTCCAAGACCGAAACCGTTCAGACCGCCTTGTTCGGACTGGTGATCCTCGGCGAACGGGTCAGCACCGGAGCGCTTGTCGGCATCGCGGTCAGCCTTGCCGGCGTTGTCCTGATTTCGTTGAAACCGGACCCGAGCGCGGGACCACGCAGCCCCATGCAACAGCTGGCACGCTGGCTAGACCGGGCTGCGCTCACAGGAATCCTGTCCGGCGCGCTTTTCGGCATTTCAGCCGTCAGTTACCGGGCCGCCTCGCTGTCGCTGGAATCCGGCGACTTCATTGTGCGCGCCGCTATGACGCTGGCCTTTGTGACGCTGTTCCAGACCGTCGTCATGGCGGTTGTGATGCGGATCCGAGAGCCCGGCCAGATCCGGGCCGTGTTCGCCGCGTGGCGGGTATCCAGCGTCGTGGGTCTGACGGGCATGCTGGCCTCCGCGCTGTGGTTTACCGCCATGACCCTGCAAAACGCAGCCTATGTCCGGGCGCTGGGCCAGATCGAACTCGTCTTCACCTTTGCCGCCTCGCGCCTCGTGTTCGGAGAACGCAGCACGGTCCGCGAGTTGGTCGGCATCGGGCTGGTGACCGCCGGCGTGCTGATCCTGGTGTTCAGTTGACCGTGGTCCTGCACGATCCCTTGCGCCGGACGACAGGCTGCTTCCGTCGGCTGCCTGTCGCGACCGGCCCCTTGTCAGGCACCACCGGAGAACCCGCATGACGGAGACCACTGCGGAGACCGAAACGCCGTCCCAAAGCCGCTTGCTGCTCGGCTGGCTGGCGGCGTTCGGGGTGCTGTTCATCTGGTCGGGCTGGGTTGTGGTCTCGCGGTTCGGGGTCCTGAACACTCTGACTGTCTACGACATCGCGGTGCTGCGTTTCCTGGTCGCGTTTCTTGCGGTCAGCCCGTTCGTCGTAAAGTTTTGGCCCCGCCGGCTGGCGCTTTGGAAGATCCTGGTGTTGGGCGGCAGTGTCGGCGTACCGTTTCTGCTGCTCGCCCTTATCGGCATGCGTTTCGCGCCGGCAAGCCATGCCGGGATCCTGCTCAATGGCACCCTCCCGATATTCGCAGCGACGATCCTGTGGATCTGGATCGGGCAGCGCCCCGTGCGCATGGAAGTGGTCGGTATCGGCGTGATCCTGGCCGGCTGTGTCCTGACCGGTTGGGACCGGGGCTCGGACGGCCTGCTCCCGCAGGCCTGGATCGGTCAGATCCTGTTCATGGCCGCGGCGCTCGTCCTGGCGGTCTACATGTGCGCGACGCGGTTGTGGGGTGTCCGGCCGATCGAGGCGATGGTGGTCATTCCCACCGTCAATATTGTCCTGTTCGGTCCGGTGTATCTGGCCCTGTTGCCGAAGGCCATCGACCGGGCGCCGTGGTCCGAGATCCTGCTGCAGGGACTCTATCAGGGCCTCGGTCCCAGCATCCTCGGCGTGATCTGCTTTACACAAGCCGTGCGCAGTCTGGGCTCGACGCGCACAGCGGCCATGATGGCCGGCGTTCCCGGACTGGCGGCGCTGCTGGCCATCCCGGTGCTCGGCGAATGGCCGAGCCTCATCGCCTGGGGCGGGCTCGCGGTCACCACCGCCGGCATTCTCCTGATGGTGCCGGACCGAAAGTAGAGCGCTAGTCCTTCGTCTCAGAGATTTTGACGGTTTGATGGAGAAGACTCGTACCTGGGCTAGGCGCGTCGCGCAGCGCGATGT
>JANQQB010000250.1 GCA_028285165.1 Rhodobiaceae bacterium | reverse complement strand
TGCCTGTCGGGCACGTTGAGATTGCCAGAAAGCACACCTGCCCCTCCCTTGCTCCGTCTTCACCCGGCTTGACCGGGTGACCCAGCCGCTCCAACGCCTTTGCCCGGCACCCTGGGTCCGCCGGTCACGCCGTCGGATGACGGATTGGGGCGCGGGAGCGGTGCATGTCGGGCACGTTGAGATCGCCAGAAAGCACACCTGCCTCTCCCATACTCCGTCTTCACCCGGCTTGACCGGGTGACCCAGCCGCGCCAACGCCTGTGCCCGGCATCCTGGATCCGCCGGTCACGCCGTCGGATGACGGGTTGGGGGGCGGGATTGGTCTCTTGCGCGTGTGTTGAGATTGCCAGCAAGCACGCCTACTTCTACCCCTGCTCCGTCTTCACCCGGCTTGACCGGGTGACCCAGCGGCCCAACGCCTGTGCCCGGCATCCTGGATCCGCCGGTCACGCCGTCGGATGACGGCAGGAGGCAAGCGACTGGCCCCTCTTTGCGATGGCGGCGGTCGAAGTTGATGGTTAGAAAGGGAGCCGATGACCGATGCCCTCGCCCCAATTACCATCCGCCCTTTCGAAGCCGGCGACGCCGCCGACGTCGAGGCGCTCTTCATCCGGATCAATCGCCTCCTGGCACCCGCCGCGATGCGTGAGGCCTTTGAGGCCTATATCCGGCAATCGATCGCCGACGAGATCGGCGACATCCCGGCCTATTACCTGAACGACGGCGCCTTCTGGGTGGCGCGAACGGAGGGCATGCTCGTCGGCATGGTCGGTCTCGAACCGGTTGCGGGTGCCGACGCGATGGAGGTGCGGCGCATGTATGTCGCGCCGGAAATGCGGCGGCGCGGGCTGGCACGGCGGCTCCTGTCCGTCGCCGAGGACGAAGCACGGCGCCGCAGCATCGCGGAGATCGAACTCAGTACCTCGGAACTTCAGGAGGCCGCGCTCGCGTTCTATCGCGCGGCCGGCTACGCACTCGAACGCGAAGCGATCATCGAGGACACCAGCAACAAGTCGGTCGGCGGCGGCATTCACCGGACCTATTTCCGCAAGCGGCTTTCCTAGCCGGCGGCAAACCTTCCCGCGTCTTCAAAAGTCGTCGCGTCTTCAAAAGTCGTCGCGTCCTCAGCGCCGCACACGTCGCGGACATGGTCCATGAACACCCGCGCCGACAGCCGCGACGGGTCCGGACGCCACGCCGCATAGGTCTTGACCCGCATCTCACAGTCCCGGATCGGCAGCATGTGCACCCGGTCGTCGCCATGCGCCTTGAGGTTTTCCGTCTGTACCGTGACGCCCATGCCGCAGGCGACAAGGCCGATTATGCTCTGCGTATCCGGCGCGTCCTGGACCACGTCGGGTTCGAAACCGGCTTCGCGGCAGATCCTGTAAAGGCGGTCATGGTAGACACGCCACTTGTCCTCGCTGCCGAGCACGAAGGGGTCGGCGGCAAGATCCGTCAAGGCGACACTCGGCGCACCGGCCAGTCTGTGCCCATGCGGCAGGACGGCCACAAACCGGTCCTCCTGCACCAGTTCGGCTTCAATATCCGGCTGGCGTATGGGGCCAGTCATGAAACCGACATCGACGTCGCCGACCCGCAGCATGTCGATCTGCGCCTCCGAGAACGACTGGCGCAAGGTAACGGACATGTCGGGATAGGCCTTGCGAAAGGTCCGGACGATGTCGGCCAGGCGCCCGGAAATCGCAATGTCGGTATAGGCGATGACGATATGCCCGGCCTCTCCGAGAGCGGCCTTGCGCGCACGGCTGACAGCCCCCTCCAGTCCGGCAAGCGCGTCGCGACACCCCTGGCGAAACACCGCGCCCGCCTCGGTCAGGATCACGCGGCGCGTATCGCGCTCGAACAGGGGCAGTCCGAGATCGGCCTCCAATTGCGCGATCGCGCGGCTGAGTGCCGGCTGCGTCATGCCGAGATCGTCCGCGGCGCGACGAAAGTTCAGCCTCTCACACAACACCAAGAAGTAATGCAGGCGACGCAGTCCGGTTTTCATGATGCCTATTGAGCATCAATTCTGCCTGAATTTCAATTATGCCCGGCATCGGGCCTGTCCTAACCTTTCCGACAGCATGTCCAGAGATTGGAGGGATCCATGCGCAACACCATTTCCAGACTGCTGACCGGCGCCGTGCTGGCTGCCGGACTTGCCGGCGCGGGCCTGATCGAGCGGGCCGCCGCGGCCGATGTCACGATGAACCTCGGCTGGGCCACACCGCTTGAATCCACCTACGGCGACCTCGCCAAGAAGTTCGAGGAACTGGCCGAACAATATTCCGGCGGATCGATCGACGTGAAACTGCGCTGCTGCGCCCAGATCGCCACGGAAGACGATGCCTTCAAGGCATTGCAATTGGGCACGGTCGACGCCTATTTCATCTCACAGAACAACGTCTCGCCGCACTGGCCGATGATGGACGTGTTCGTGCTGCCCTACATGTTCCAGAACGCCGACCACCTGGTGAAGGTGGCCAACGGACCGGTCGGCGACAAGATCCGTGACAAGCTGAAAGCCGATACCGGGGTGCATCTCCTGACCTTCGGCGGGCCGAGCTACCGGGATTTCTTCAATTCCAAACGGCCGATCAATTCGATGGAAGACATGGCGGGCCTGAAGATCCGGGTGCCGAAGAACAAGGTCATGCTGGCTACGTTCGAAGCGTTCGGCGCCGAGCCGGTGCCGCTCGCCTGGTCGGAAACACCGACGGCGTTGCAGACCGGGACGATCGACGGCGGCGACAACGGCACTTCGGTGATCCGGGAAATGAAGTTCTTCGAGTTCGCCAAGCACCTGGTCATTCTCGACCATTTTGCGGGCTTTGCTCCGGTGCTTGCCTCCGATCGCTTCATGAGCCGGCTCTCCGACGAGCAGCGCGAAGCGGTGCTGAAAGCCGCCACCGAAGCCGGTGCCTATCACACCGAACTGAAATTGAAGGAAATCGAGGAAATCCGGACCTGGCTGTCGACCGAGGGCGGCATGGCCATGACGCGGCCGGACCGGGCTCCGTTCATCGCGGCAGCTCAGAAGGTGCAACAGAGCTTTGCCGCCGAACTCGGTCAGGAGTTCACGGATCTCGTCAACGCGATTCAGGCTGCAGCCGAGTGACCCCGTTGGCCTGAACGCGCACTGGAGGGGAAATGCGGTTCCCCTCCCCTTTTTGACCGAGGCCCGGATCGTTTTCGCATGATCGTCTTGCGCTGGCTCGAACGCCACCTGGAAGAAGCCATCTGCTGCCTCAGCCTGTCGGTCGTGGCTTGCTGTGTGTTCCTTCAGGTGATCATGCGCTACGGCTTTAACAGCGCCCTGCAATGGACGGAGGAGATCGCGGCGATCGGCATGGTGTGGGCGGTCTATATGGGCGCCTCTCTGTGCGTGCGCGAGCGCTTCCATATCCGGATCCTCGCAGGCGTTCTGCTCCTGCCGCGCCGTCTGGCGCTGGCGACGATCGTGGTCGCCGACGCGCTGTGGGCGGCTTTTTCCGTCTTCATGCTGGTGGTCAGCGTCGAATATCTCGGCGTCTTATGGAAATTCACTTCGCGCACGCCCCGGCTCGGCATCGACGAATTCTATCCGCAATCGATCCTGGTCATCGGCTATGCGCTGATCCTCCTGCGCCTGATCCAGATCTACGTGATCTGGTGGCGGGACGGCGCCAGGAGCCTGCCGGGCATGCGGCCTGAACAGGACATCGACATGGAAACAGGATTGCAGCGATGAACGAGCTGCTCCTGCTTGCCCTCGTCTTCACGATCCTCACCGTCATCGGCATGCCGCTGTTCGCGGCCGTCGGCCTGACCACCGTGCTGGCGCTGTTCCTGATCGACATCCCCTACACGCTGATGGCGCAGACGGGCTATACGAGCCTCACGCCGTTCCCGCTGCTTACGATCCCGCTTTTTGTGCTCGCCGGCCGGCTGATGGAAGTCGGCGGCATGGCGGAACGCCTGATCTCGGTCGCGACCAGCCTGGTCGGCGCCTATCGCGGATCGCTCGGGCTCGTGACCTGTTTTGCCTGCATGCTGTTTGCCGCCCTGTCCGGCTCCGGCCCGGCGACGACGGCGGCCATCGGCTCCGTCACCATTCCGGCCATGAAACGCGACGGCTACGACGTGCCGTTTGCGGCCGCGATTGCCGCTTCCGCCGGCGCGCTCGGCAGCCTTATCCCGCCGTCGAACCTGATGATCATCTATGGCCTGGTATCGGAGACCTCGATCCCGCGGCTGTTCCTTGCCGGTATCGTGCCCGGCATCATCGTCACCGGGTTTTTGATGCTGACGACCTACATCATCGCCCGGCGGCGCGGCTATGGCGGCGGCGGCGATCCGTTCACATGGGGGCCGTTCCGGCAGGCGCTTTGGGACGGCAAATGGGCGATCGGCGCGCCGCTCCTCATCCTCGGCGGCATCTATGGCGGCGCGTTCACGCCGACCGAAGCCGCCTCGGTCGCCGTCTTCTACGCCCTGTTCGTCGGCCTGTTCGTCTACCGGCAGCTGACGCCGAAAAAGATCATCGAAAGCCTGCGCTTTACCGCGCTGATGACCGGCCTGCTGATCCTTCTGACGCCGACGCTCGCCTTCGGCCAATTGTCGGCCTTCTACGACGTGCCGACGGCTGTCGAGGATGCGATCACATCCGTCACCAGCAACGTCATCCTGGTGATGATCCTGATCGGCATCTTCTACATCATCGTCGGCACGTTCATGGAATCGCTGGCCCAGATCATCCTGTTCACCGCCGTCTTTTTGCCGCTTGTTACGAATCTCGGCGTCGATCCGGTGCTGTTCGGCGTCTTTACAGTGATCACCTGCGAGATCGGCTTTTTGACGCCGCCGCTCGGCGGCAACCTGAATGTCGCCTCGCGCATATCCGGCATTACGATCGAACAGATTTCCGTCGCCGTCCTGCCGTTTATCCTGGCCTATTCGCTGGGATTGCTGATCCTGATCTTCTTTCCGGAAATCTCGCTGTGGCTGCCGAACCTGGTCTACGGCGAGGCGAAGTATTGACGGAGGTCCTGCACCGAGACGGACGACGCGGTAGCGAGGGAGGAGGCCACTTATGTTGGATGTGATGATTACGGGCGGGCGGATCGCCGACGGGTCCGGCCAGCCGACCTATGCGGCCGATGTCGGCGTAAAAAACGGACGCATCGTCGAGATTGGCGCGATCGAAGGATACGCCGAGGTGACGCTCCAGGCGGACGGACTGGTGGTTTCGCCCGGTTTCGTCGACCTTCATACGCATTCCGATTTCACGCTTGCCGCCAATGGGCGGGCCGAAAGCCAGGTGCATCAGGGCGTGACGACGGAAGTCGTCGGCCAGTGCGGCGTCTCCTGCGCGCCGGCGCGCAACCGGGCCGACATCGCGCTGATGGCACCGGGCTACACGGACGGCGCGGTCGATCTCGACTGGCTGTCCTTCGGCGATTACCTGGACCATCTCGACCGCCTCCCGCTCGGCGTCAACGTCGCCGCCTTCGTCGGACATGGCACGATCCACCGTGCCGTGCTCGGCGACGCCCTGCGCCCGGCCGACGAGGACGAGATGGATCAGATGGTGGCGCTGCTGGAAGACAGCATCGACGGCGGCGCCTATGGATTCTCGACCGGTCTGGAATATTGGCCGGGCAGCCTTGCCACGCCTGATCAACTGGCCGACATGGCCAAGATCGCTGCACGCCGGAACGTGCTCTACGCGACCCATGTGCGCAACCGGGACCTGTTCTACGATCTCGGTTTCGGCGAGGCGCTCGCAACCGCGCGGGCCGCCGGTGCCCGGCTTCAGATTTCCCATATCCAGCCGAAATTCGGGGCGCCGGACTACGCCATGCCGCATGCCATCGAAATGTGCGAACAGGCGCGCCGCCACGGCGTCGATGTGGCCTTCGACGTCATCCCGCACGACTGGTCGCACACCCGGGTGCTCGCCATCCTGCCGCAATGGGCGCAGGAAGGCGGTGTCGCGGCCGTTTCCGACCGGCTGAACGACGAGGCCATCCGAAATCGCATCAAGCGCAATCCGCGCCCCATGTGGCGGCTGGTCAGCGCCGGCAAATGGGACCGCATCGTTTTGATGCACTCGGAAGCGAATGCAGACCTCGTCGGCCTGACGTTCGAGGAAATCGGCCGCAAGCGCGGCACCGATCCCTATGACGCGGCCATGGACCTGCTTCAGGAGGAAGGCGACAACATGAGCCATCTCATGTGGACCTCGCAATCCTTTTCCGAAGCCGATATTCAACTGGCGCTGGAACAGCCGGACTGCGCGGTGATTTCCGATACCCTGGCGCTCGCGCCCTATGGCTGTTTGAAACACCATATCGGATCCCTGTCCGGCTATGGCTGGGCCGCGCGGTTCCTGCAGCATTACGTGCGCGACCAGCGCGTACTCACCCTGGAAGAGGGCATCAGGCGTCTCACCGCCCTGCCCGCCGCGCGGCTCGGTGTTTCGGACCGAGGCCGGATCGAGACCGGTGCTTGCGCCGACATCACCGTTTTCGATGCCGAGGCGATCGCCAGCCATTGCGACGTCGCCAATCCGCGCCGCTATGCCACCGGGATCGCCCATGTGCTGGTGAATGGCGGCATCGCGATGCGCGACGGCACGCGGACGGAGGTCGATTCCGGCCGGGTGCTGAGAAGCCATTGACGCCACATAGAAAGCGCGGCCGGTACGCTCGACGGCCTACCAGCGCGGTTCGTGATAGCGGCCCGGGGGAATGACGGCGATCGGCACGAGTTCGACCAGGAGGTCCGGCGACACGAGCCCCGGCACCTGAATGAGGATGCTCGCGGGCGCCTCTTCGGGCGTGAATTTTTGCGCGCGTACGTTCTGGATCGCCGGCAGATCGTCGGGATCAAGGAAGTAGATCGTCATGGAGACAATGTCCGATAGGCGCCCGCCGACGGCCGCCAGGATGTGTTCCACATTGTCGAAGGATTGCCGGACCTGCGCTTCGCAATCGCCCACACCGATGAGGGTGCCGGCGCCGTCCCAGGCGACCTGACCGGTTATGTGCAGGACCTTGCCGTCGGGCTGGACGACCCCGTGATTGAAGGCGCGGCCGTCTTGCGGCCATCCGGTCGGCGGGTTGAAACGGGTTGTCATGGACGGCTCCTTTGGCTCGGATGGGAACGCCGCCGGCCGGTAGGCCAAAGGCAAGCGTCGTGGTAGGCAAGGCTGCTCATACCAGCCAAAGGGTCCGGGCGGTCGTGAAAGAAACTATCGCGCTCATCGAATGGCGGAACCTTTCCGCCGCCGACATCACGACCCTTCTGGCGCTTACCTTCACGGAGAGCGAGATCGAATTCGCCGGTTCGATGCGCCATGCCATGGTCCTGTGCCGCACCGTCTCCCGTCGACGGCTGCGCGGCTACGGCATCCGGTCGGATGAAGGTCTGGTCGGCTTCGTTTGTCTCAAACGGCCGCCCGCCTCGCCGATCTGGACGCCGGCCGATGCCGTCACCCTGCACGGATTGAAGATCGGGACCGAGTTTCGCGGCCGGGGTTATGGCGGTGCGGCACTGGACGCGGCCTTTCACGAAGCGCGGAGCGCGTGGCCGGCGGCGCGCCGCCTGCTTCTTTCGGTCGATGAAGACAATTCCAATGCCCATCGGCTCTACCTGTCCTATGGCATGCAACCGGTCGGCGTCCCGGTGCGCGGCCGGGTCGGCATGGAACACCGGCTGCAAATGCTGTTCGATACCGCGGATTGATACGCCGATCCCGTCAGCAGGCCATTGGCCCCTTGTCGACGTGATCGTCGGCCTGCCCTACCATCACCTCGAAAACTCGAACCCAAGGTTTTCCGCCATGCAGGACGCACCGGCACGGGCCGACCTCGTTTTCCGCGGCGCCACGCTGATCGACGGCTCCGGTGCCGACCGGGTGGCCGGCGACCTGGCCGTCTCCGGCGACCGCATCGTCGCGATCGGCGATCTCGGGCGGACCGCTGCCACCGATGAGATCGACGCAAGCGGCCTTGTCCTGTGTCCCGGTTTCATCGACGCGCATACCCATGACGACCGGGCGCTGGTGGAAACGCCGGACATGAGCGCCAAGATCAGCCAGGGCGTGACCAGCGTGGTGGCCGGCAATTGCGGCATCAGCCTGGCACCGCTGACCCTCGATTCCTGGCCACCGGATCCGCTGCACCTGCTCGGCGACCAGACCTATTACCGGTTCGATACGTTCGGCGGTTTCGTGGAGCATTTCGATGCAGCGCCGTCCGCCGTCAATGCCGGCCTGCTTGTCGGTCACACGACCCTGCGCCACCGCCATATGGCGGGCCGCCTCGACCGGCCGGCAAACGATGCCGAACTTGCCCGCATGGAAACTGACGTCGGGGCCGCGATGGCCGATGGGGCGATCGGCCTGTCCACCGGGCTCGATTACGCCGAGGCCGTCGAGGCGCCAACGGAAGAAGTCACAGTCCTGGCGCAGGCGGCAGGGCGACATGGCGGTCTCTACGCCAGCCACACACGCGACTATTTCGACGATGTCGAAGGCGCGATCGACGAAGCGATCGGGATTGCCCGCGATGCCCGCCTGCCGCTGGTGCTGTCGCATCATCAGGTATCGGGCGCCGCCAATTTCGGCCGCAGCAAACGCACACTCGCGCTGATCGACGACGCGATGACGCGCCAGGAGATCGGCCTCGACGTCTATCCCTACAACGCATCATCGAAGACGCTCGATCCGCAACGCTGCCAGCCGGGCGTGCGGGTCCTGATCACATGGTCGGACAGCCACCCGGCGATGGCCGGCCGCGAGATCGCAGACATTGCCGCGGAATGGGGCTGCCCGCCAATCGAGGCCGCGACGCGGCTGGTGCCCGCCGGCGCCGTCTACTTCCAGCTCGACGAGGCGGACGTTCAGCGCATCCTCGCCTATCCCCGCACCATGATCGGTTCGGACGGCCTGCCCTATGACGCGTTTCCGCACCCCCGGCTCTGGGGCACGTTCCCGCGTGTGCTCGGCCATTATGCCCGCGACCTCAACCTGTTCACGCTTGAAGAAGCCGTGCATCGCATGACCGGGCTGCCGGCCGCGACCTTCGGGTTTGCCGATCGCGGCCTCCTGAGGGTCGGCGGCCATGCGGATCTCGTACTGTTCGATCCTGACACGATTCGCGACCGGGCGACCTATACAGATCCGAAACAGCCGGCCGACGGCATTCACAGCGTGTTCGTGAACGGGGAGGCGGTCTGGCAGGCCGGCCGGGAAACCGGTGCCCGGCCGGGGCGGGTCCTGCAGCGGACGTCCTGACCGGCGGCTTATTGCGAAGGCAAGGTCGTCATGCGCGTTTTTGTTCTGGGTGCCAGCGGTCTGATCGGGACCGCGATAACCGACGAACTCCTGGCCCATGGTCATACCGTCGCCGCCCTTGCCCGAAGCGGTGCGAGCGCCGGGCGGCTGCAAAAAAAGGGCGCGGAGATCGTTCCCGGCGACCTGCGCAATCCGGAGGCCTGGGCGTCGGTTGTCGCGGATGTGGACACCATCATTCATGTCGCAGCCACCTTTACCGACGACATGGGCGCGGTCGACCGGCAGGTCATCCAGGCCCTGATCGACGCGGCGCAAACCTGCCCGAAACCCGTGCGTTTCGTCTATACCGGCGGCTGTTGGCTGTTCGGCGAGACGGGCGACCGGGTCGCGACGGAAGACACGCCCTTCGATCCGATCCCCGCCTTTGCCTGGATGGCGGAGAATTGGGCGTCGCTGATTACAGCCGGGTGTTTCGACAGCATGCTCCTGCATCCGGCCATGGTCTATCACCGCGACGGCGGGGCCATTGACGGTTTTCTGGAGGCTGCGCGCGACCGTCAGTCGATGGAGATCTGGGGCTCGGCGGAAACCCGCTGGCCGGTCGTGCACCGCCGTGATCTTGCAACTGCCTATCGGCTTGTCATGGAGCGCGGCAAGCCCGGTTCTTCCTATTGTGTCGCCACGCAGGCCGGTGTCCGCGTCGGCGCCATAGCCGGGGTCGTTGCTCGGCGCTTCGGCGTATCGGACCCGCCGGTCGTCCTCCATCGGGATGACGTCCTGGCGCGGGAAGGTTACTGGGCTGCCGGGCCGATGCTCGATCAGCAGATGCGGGGTGAGCGGATCCGGCAGACGCTTGGCTGGGAGCCGGCCGTATGCGATATCCTTGCGCATATCGGCACGAACGACGTCCTGGACAGATAACATCTGACACTCCCGACACGCTTTCCAAGCAGAATGTCACTTGTCTCCCGTTGGGGACGCGAGTGACTGGATTTCCAGACAGGAGCGGGTAGCCAAATCGGAAACGCTGCTCCGCGTTTTCGACTGTTAAACAGCGGATCTGGACCGCATGCGCAAAGACGGTATTGTCTGAGGCACTCGACCGGATTTCAAACTGTTTCCATGACCGAAAGTTCCCCTCCCGTTCCACGGACCGGCGGCTGCCAATGCGGCGCCGTCCGTTATGAAATCAGGGGGCCGGCCGTCGATCTCTATGTCTGCCATTGCAACGAATGCCGGCGGCAATCGGCATCAGCTTTCGGCATATCGATGATCGTGCGCCCCGCGGACCTTGTGCTGGTCTCCGGAACACCGCGCACTTGGACCCGGGCAGCAAATGTCGGCGGGACGTTGGACTGCGCGTTCTGCCCGGATTGCGGTTCCCGGCTTTGGCATGGCGACCGTGCCGCGGATCGGGAAATCAGCGTGAAAGGCGGATCACTCGACGCCCCGCCGGACCTGTCGCAGGCCAAGCACATCTGGACGTCGCGAAAGCTCGCCGGCGTGATCATTCCCGACGGCGTCGAAACCTGGCCGGAAGAGCCGGACTGATCCGTCCCGGGAAAGCCGGCGTATCCTGACCTGCATGCAGCCTCTTGGGCACCGGTGTCCGATCATTCCTGACCCTCCAGATGATTGGGACAATTCCATGATCCAGAAGATCCTCCTTGCCGCCTGCCTGGCACTCGGCCTTACCGTGTCCGGCGCAAGCGCCAAGAACATCGTCGAAACCGCGCAAAGCGCCGGCACGTTCAACACGCTGCTCGCCGCGGCGCAAGCGGCCGGCCTCGCCGAAGCGCTCGCCACGACGGACAACATCACCGTGTTCGCGCCGAGCGACGATGCCTTCGCCAAGCTGCCGGCCGGCACAGTGGAAGACCTGCTGAAGCCGGAAAACAAGGACCAGCTCGTCGCGATCCTGACCTATCACGTGCTGCCGCGCACGCTGACCTCGACCATGCTGCCGGGCCGCACGATTCCGGTAAAAACGCTGAACACCGCATCGACATCGTTGCGCGTGTCCAAGTCGTCTTCGGGCGTGACGGTCGACGGCGCCAATGTCGTTGCCGCCGATATCTCGGCTCAGAACGGCACCATTCACGTCATCGACAGCGTGCTGCTGCCGGATACCAATCGGCACTAGGACAACAAGCGTGGCCGCTCGGATATAGCGGCCCGTTTCGGAGACCGGCGGATGCCGTCAGGCGTCCAGCCGGTACCGTATCCAGTCGGCCACGGCGCCGCCGATCGCGCCCGGGGAATCCTCCTGGATGAAATGCGTGCCGGGCACCGTGACCTCGTGGAGATTCGGCCATGTGCGCACGAAGTCGACTGTCTCGCCGCGCAGAATGGCCCCCGGCTGGGCGTTGACAAACAGTTTCGGCGGCGAATCCGGTCCCGCCAGCCACGCGGAATAGGCTTCCACAATGGCATGCACGTCTTCCGGCGACCCGTCGAAGGGGATCTGGCGCGGCCAGGTGAGTGTCGGACGTCGGCTTTCGCCGGGCTCCTTGAACGGTGCGCGATAGACCGCCATTTCCGCGTCCGTCAGAGGACGCATGATCGCGCCGGTCAGCACCTGTTCGACGAACATGTTGTCCCTCAGCACCATGTCCTCGCCCTTGTCCGACCGGAAACCTTCGAAGACCGGCTGGATGCGGTAGGGGAAGTCTCGGATCGATAGGGGTTTGACGATGCCTTCCATGAAGGCGATGCCGCGCACCCGGCCGGGATTGCGGAACGCCCAGTCGAAGCCGAGCGCCGATCCCCAGTCGTGGATGACCAGAATGACCTTCTCGTCCGGTTTCAGGACCTGGTCGAGCAAACCGTTCAGGTAGTCGCGGTGTTCGACGAAGCGATAACGATCCGGTCCGGACTCCGGCAGCTTGTCGGAATCGCCCATGCCGATCAGATCCGGCGCAATCGCTCGCCCGAGGTCGAGCACGTGCGGGATCACGTTGCGCCACAGATAGGATGATGTCGGATTCCCGTGCAGAAAAACGATCGGGTCTCCGCCGCCCGCTTCGACACAGGCCATGGACAGGCCGTTGACGGTGTAAAACTGCTTGACGCTGGGGTCGAAGGATGCGGTCACGGCGGCTCTCCCATTCATCGATGTTGTGCTGTCCTTTTACCGCCAAGCCCATAACACCGAAAGACGCGGTTCCCGGTCCGCCCGTCAGCCATCGATGCCCAATGCCCGAATTTTGCGATGGAATTCGCCGGCGGTCCCGATAAAACAGGGCACCAGTTCCCCTCAGTGCATTCGGCAGACCCATGAAAAAATCCGGCGGACACCTGATCGTAGACATGTTGGCGGCAAACGGCGTGGAGCGTGTCTTCTGCGTGCCCGGCGAGAGTTATCTGGCCGTGCTCGACGGTCTGCACGACGCCGACATCAAGCTGACGCTCGCCCGTCAGGAAGGCGGGGCGGCGATGATGGCCGATGCCTGGGGCAAACTGACCGGCAAGCCCGGCATCTGTATGGTCACGCGGGGACCGGGCGCCACCAATGCCGCGTCCGGCATCCATGTGGCGGCACAGGATTCCACGCCGCTCATCCTGTTCATCGGCCAGGTCGGTCGGGATTTCCGGGACCGGGAAGCCTTCCAGGAAGTCAATTACAAACAGATGTTCGGCGGCATCGCCAAATGGGTGGCCGAAATCGACGAGGCTGCGCGCGTGCCGGAATATGTCGCACGCGCCTTTGCCATTGCCCAGTCCGGCCGCCCGGGGCCCGTCGTGCTGGCGCTGCCGGAGGATATGCTGCGCGAGACCGCCGAGGT
>JANQQB010000244.1 GCA_028285165.1 Rhodobiaceae bacterium | reverse complement strand
CAGCGGCGGGCCGCCATTACGGCGATCGCCCGCGCCCATGGCGTACCGATCATTGAAGACGACGCCTACGGCGCATTGCCGAAGGACCCCGTGCCGCCGCTCTCCGCCCATGCTCCTGACCTGGTCTATCACATTGCCGGTCTGGCGAAGTGCCTGGCGCCGGCCCTGCGCATCGCCTATCTCGCGGTTCCCGACCGGAGCGCCGCCGCGCGCGTCTCAAGCGCCATCCGGGCAACGGCAGGCATGGCCTCGCCGCTTGCGGCGGCGATCGCCTCGCGCTGGATCGACGACGGCACGGCACCGCGCGCGCTGGACGCAATCCGGCTTGAAACCGCCCGGCGCCAGGACGTCGTGCGCGCGGTCCTGCCCCCTGCCCATGTGGTGACCGATCCGGAAGCCTTCCATGTGTGGCTGCACATGCCCTCGGCCTGGACCCGGGGCGAGTTCGCCGCGCGTCTGCGCGCTGCCGGGATCGGGGTCGTCGTCAGCGACGCGTTTGCGGTCGACGCGCCGATTGAGGCCGTGCGGCTCGGCCTCGGGGCGCCGGGTTCCGTTGAGGCTCTGCGCCAGAGCCTACAGATTGCCGCTGACCTGCTTGCGGACAGTCCGGCCCTTTCCTCCGCAATCGTCTGACAATCCTTCAGGCGCGCCCGGTTCGTTCCGCGATTTTTGTCGGGCCGATCACGGAGCCTGATCGCCGGCAGGCGACATTCGGACACAGAAGTCCGACCTTGCAAATCATATCCATATAATATACATTCAAAATCAGATTGCATCCATACAATATGATTTTATCCCTGCAAAGGAACCGGCATGTCCTCCCCACCGACCTGGCCCGCACTGCCGCCCCTGCAAACCGGCCTCAAAGGCGCCTGTCCGCGATGCGGTCAGGGACGGTTGTTTCAGGGGTTCTTGAAACTGCGCCCGCATTGCGATGTCTGCGGTCTCGACTTTTCGTTCGCCGATCCGGCAGACGGGCCGGCTTTCTTCGTCATCTGCTTCGGCTGCGTGCCGAGCGTCATTCTTGCCGTATGGATCGAGGTCGCCTTCTCGGCACCCTATTGGGTCCATCTGGTGACGAGCTTGCCGGTCATTCTGCTGACCTGCATTCCGCCGCTGCGACCGCTCAAGGGCTGGCTGGTCGCCAGTCAGTATTATCACAAGGCCGAGGAAGGTCGGCTTGTGACGACGCCTGAGCCGGCACCTGTAAAGGATGCAGCCTAGGAAGCTAGGCTGCCGCCGGCTGCGCCGGTAGAGGCGCGGCGAAATCCATCGTTTGCACGATCTGATTGCCGGGCCGGGCCTGTCCGTCCGCGCCGCGGCCCCGCGGATAATAAAGCGGGTTGTTGCGCGCATCGACAAGGAAACGGTTCAGCTGATCGATCGACCAGAAGGTCTTTTGGCCGGTGGCAGGGTCGTTCACAGAGACGGAGGGGGTCCCCTCTTCGCGCACGCCGGTGACGACCACGACATGGCGTTGCGGCATTTGCACCGCATACCAAAGCGGGCCATAGCGGCGCAGGCAGAAATCCAGGCGGGCGGGCCACCAGGCGCGAATGCGGTCGTCATCGAGCGGCCGAAAGCCGTAATGCTCGGCCATCGGGCCGAATTCTTGCCGCTGGACGCCTGACCCTTGCGGGCCCGGAGAACCGGTTCCCGCATCCGGCAGCGTATAGGGAGAGTTCGGATTGTACTGGCGCCGAATGATGGCCGGTCGTCCCGGATCATCCCCGATTGCCGGCCGCGCCGGTTCGGACTGCCAGGTTACGCCGTAATATCCGAGGATCATGTTGACGCAGGCCCGCCAGCACGACATCTGCGTCGCCTGGGTCAGCGGTTGCACGCGGTGACAGATAGTCATGGACACTCCCTGGCTATTCTGTGACAACGCCGAGCAACAACACCGAAACTTCACGTAGTTATTCGAAACATTGTTTCAAGCTGGCAGGAATACCGGTTCCTCCGCGAGCGTGTCCCGCCAGCCCTGTTCCGGTCATCTGTAGTTCGAGGGCGCACGCGGGCCGATGCTGGCCAGATCCGGTTCGGGCAGAACCGACAAGCCGAGATGTGCCCGACCGCCGCGGCCGCCATCGATCATCACCAACCGGATGACATCTCCAAGTGCTTCAGCCGCACGAAAGGCTGCCGCGCCCTCGCCCAGATCCACAGCCTCGAAACCGAGATCGCCCAGAATTTCGCCGACAATCGCCTTGGCCGCCTGATCCCCGCCGGCGACAAAGCTCTGCGCACCGGCGGCACGAAGCGTTTCGGGTGCCGTGTCGAACGTCTCCATGGCAATCGTGTTGAGCGCCTTGACCACACGGGCGCCCGGCGCTGCTTCCTGAAGGCGCTCGGCAATCGCTTCGCCGAACCAGTGGCCTTGCCGGACATCGGTCGCATAATCCCGATTGTTCAGATCGACGACGATGCGGCCGTCAAGCAGCGTGGGATCGCTGAGGACTTCGCCCGGATCAGACGAGCGAACGGTCCAAACCACCACATCGCCAAAATCCGCAGCCGCGTCGGTGTCGCCTGCCTGCGCGCCCGCTCCGGCAACGTCCGCAGCAGCCTGTGCCTGGTCGAGACGCCGAGCGCCGAACAGAACCTCATAGCCGAGGCTTGCCAACCGAACACCCAGTGCGCGGCCCATATTGCCGGATCCTATGATTCCAATCTTCATTGTCATCTCCATTGTCTCAAACCGGACCTCCGCGCGTCATCAGCGGGAAACCCTGTTGCTGCACGGAAGATGACAAGTCGAGATAAATCATTCAAATTGATTGTCATGAATGATAAATTCACTGAAATTGAATTACGCAAACTCGACCTGAACCTGTTGCTGGTGTTTTCGGCGTTGATGCGGGAAGGCAGCGTTGCGGCTGCTGCAAAGCGGCTTTACCTCGGGCCGTCCGCGGTCAGCATGGCGCTTGCGCGTTTGCGAGAGGCGCTGGGCGATGCGCTGTTCGTGCGCGCCGGTACCGGGATGGAACCGACACCGCGCGCGCTGAGCCTTTGGACCGAACTCGAACCCGCCCTGGGGCGGATCGGATCGGCGGTCCGGGACCGCACCTTCGAACCCGCCACCACGACCCGAATGTTTCGGCTCGGCGCGCCCGACGATCTTGAAATCGTGCTCGTGCCAGACCTGATCGAACGGCTTGGCACCGAGGCGCCTGGAGCCCGTCTGGTCGTGCAGCCCGCCAATTTCCACACGCTGTACGACAACCTCGATCACGGCCTGGTCGACCTTGCGCTCAGCGCGCTTCCGGCGCGCGCGCCGTCCGCCCGGCACCGAACACGCCTGTTGCGCCGCGAACGCTTCAGCGCGGTTTACGACCGGACCATGCTAGGCCGCACGGGATCCGTCGATCTCGACTGCTTTCTCGCAACACCGCATGTCCTGCTGTCCCTGCGCGGCGACCTGCACGGGCCGGTCGACAATGCGCTGGAGGACATCGGCAAGAGCCGGACGATCCTCGCTACGGTTTCGCATTTTCCGACCATGCCGTTCATCCTGCGGCGCCGGCGGGCCATTGCTTGCATTCCATCGATTGCCGCGCACCACTTCTCATCAGCTTTCGATCTGGAACGAAGCCCGCTGCCGATCCGGTCACCGGAATTCGATCTGGGTTTTGCCTGGCATGTTCGAAGCGATGCCGATCCGGCACAGCTCTGGTTCCGGGAACTTGTCGCCGGCTGCGTTGCCGACTTGGCACAGGTGTCCGATTGAATTCCGAGACACACCAGCGGCGCGATATTTCGCCCTCCGCATAGGGGATCAGGCGCGGTCCTTGCTGGGCAACGGTACCCGATCGAACGCCCAGTCATTGTAACCGCACTGGCCGCGGAACCAGGCGCTGTCGTTCTCGGCCGGCACATAATCCCATGAGACGCGCCTACCCTTCGCCATGGCATCTGCAATGAGTTTCCGCCGCCGCTGGCTCAGCCGGATGTCGGCTTCCAGCCCGTCAACGTCCCAACGGGCCGCCACGTCATGGCGGAACGTCGCAATGCGATCGGCATGGGCCGGATCGTGCGCCAAGTTTTCCATTTCCGTCGGATCCGCGGCAAGGTCGTAGAGCTGATCGGGAAAGGCCGGGCAATGGGTGAATTTGAAGCGGCCGCGGCGGATCATGAAGGCCGGCGCCGGGGTGCCCTCGCTGAGGAGTTCGGCAATCACGTCACGGCTTTCGGTCGTCTCGCCCCGGCAGGCCGGGCCAAGGCTTTTGCCATCGAGCGGCTCGACCGCCAAGGCGTCGACCGAACCGCCGGCAAAATCGATCAGCGTGGGCAGGAGGTCGAGAAGCGAGACAGGATCCGGCACGCGGCGCGCCATAAACCGGTCCGGCGCATGCACGATGAGAGGCACGCGCAGTGAGTTTTCGAAGAAGGTCTTTTTCAGCCACATGCCGCGTTCACCGAGCATGTCGCCATGGTCGGAGGAAAATATCAGGATCGTGCGGTTCTCGCGGCCGGTCGCGCGCAGCGCGGCACGGATCTCCGCGACTTGATCGTCGACAAAGCTGACAGCTCCGTAATAGGCCCGGCGCGCCCGCTGCACCTTTTCAGGATCGACGGCATGCTCCAGAAGCCCGTGCTGGCGCAAAAGCGCGAGACTGTGCGGATCGCGCTCCTCGTCCGCGACGTCGAGTATAGCGGGCATTGGGACGGCATAGTCGTTCGCCCCCTGCCCCTGACCGGGATCGTACAGGTCCCAGTGCCGTTCCGTGCAAAGATACGGATCATGCGGATGCGTGTATGATACATGCATGAACAAGGGGCGATCGTCGGCCTCACGCGCAACGTCGTAGATGCGGCGCACCGCCCTCGCGGTCACCAATTCGTCGTAATCCATCTGCACCGTTCGGGCGCAGGGTCCCGAAAGGTCCAGCATGCGGGCGTCGGTGGCGTCCGCGTGGCCTTTTGCCTCCCAATCGGCGGACCACAGAAAATCCGACGGATAGATGTCCGGCGTCAGCCGCTCTTCGAAACCGTGCAACTGGTCCGGGCCGACAAAGTGCATCTTGCCGCTGAGACAGGTCTTGTAGCCGAGCGCACGCAGGAAATGCGCATAGGTCGGTGTGGACACGGGCAGATCTGCGCCGTTGTCGTAGGCCCCGACGCGCGATGCAAGCCGTCCGGTCGCCATCGACATGCGTGACGGCGCACAGAGCGGAAAATTGCAATAGGCCTGCTCGAACACCACACCTTCCGCCGCCAGAACATCGATATGCGGCGCATGGCAGACGGGATCACCGTAGGCCCGCAAGACCGACGGTGTCAGTTGATCCGTCTGGATGAATAGAATGTCGGGCCGATCGTGCATGCGCTGCGCTGTCCGTCAGATGGTTTGATTAGCCAGCGTTGCAGAACGGGCGTTCCCTGTCCACGCTCTGTCTTGCCCGAATGCGCCGGGGAGAGGTGCAGGCCCAGGCCTCTCATTCATCCGCGACAGCAGGCTATCGAAAGGCATTCCCAGCCGGCGAAGGCGTGATGGCCCAAAAATACCGAATTTGAACATCTTTCCCTTGACGCAAGCGGTAGCGATGCTCGTACGCAAACTCCGTCCGACGAAGCGATACTGGAAATCAGCACACAGGTCGCCCGTATCCAGGGTTCGATCAGGGATGCTGTGGAGGCATTTAGGCGATTGCCTGCGCCTTTGACGAGCTCACCAGCACCATGACCACGATCGCCGCGTCGGTCGAACAGCAGGGGCGGGCCACCAGCGAAGTCAGTAAGTACGTGGCGCGGGCCGGATTCGAATCGATCAGCAGCACGTAAAACGCGAGCCGAAAAATGTTCGAATGGCCGATCAAAAGGGATGAGTTCCAACATCGGGACCTTGCCTCGGAATTCCGAGGTTATGACGACGTTCTTTTTTCTTCATATATTTCATATATTTGCAGCAAAACAGCAACACGTGCAAACAGCATGCAAATGCGAACACCGCCCGGCATTGCGTCAGCGAGAAATTTGGATACCCTCCTATCTATGAACGTCACTACTCGAAAAGTTGAACATCAGGTGCCGCTGGATCTCGGATCTTACACCTCTTCCGAAGCCGCTCGCCTTTTGAAAACATCCAGAAGAAAAATCACACGATGGATGCGCGGTTATGGCTACCGTCGAGGCAGTTTGACACGGCGGATTGAACCCTTATGGATGCCGCAGTTGCATATGGTTGACGAGCATCTTGAACTGGGATTTCGCGACCTTGTTGAACTACGCTTCGTGAAAGCCTTTCTTGACGCCGGTTTAGACCTGTTGACCGTTCGAAACTGCCTTGCATACGCTCGCGAATGCGTCGCCGACACGCATCCCTTTTCAACGCAGCGTTTTCAAACCGATGGTCGAACTATTTTTTTGGAGAGCCTGAACGCAGAGGGCGAACTCGCAGTTCTTGATTTGAAGAAACATCAATATGAATTCAGACAGGTCATCAAACGCACTTTCAAGGATCTGGATCTCGAGGGCGGTAGTGTTGTCCGGTGGCGACCGTTCAAGGGCAAACCGAGCATAATTCTCGACCCGAAACGCTCCTTTGGTCAGCCTATTACAGCAGAGTATGGTGTTCCCACAGTGGTCCTTTCTGAGGCAGTCGCCGCTGAGGGATCAATCGAAAGGGCGGCACATCTATATGAAGTGCCTGGGCCAGTCGTTCGCGACGCTGTGGAGTTCGAAGCGGGACTTGCTGAGGTGTGAATGTCCTTGTTGACGAGAACCTGTCTCCGAAAATTGCGCGATCCCTGGCCGCATTGTTCGATGGTCAGCATACCATCGTGCATATTCGCGAACGCTTCGGCGCCGGTGTGAACGATCTCAGTTGGATCAATCAACTCAGCACAGAAGGTCGCTGGATCGTGCTCTCCGGAGACAGGCGGATCTCCAAAAACAAGGCCGAATATGTGGCTTTCAGCAGTTCCAATCTCATTGGATTCTTTTTATCGAGCGGTTTGCACAAGTCTCCCGTCGTAAAACAGATGGCGCGCATTCTCACGCTCTGGAACTCAATTGAAACCTTGTCCGGGACTGTAGCAGGTGGCGCCATGTTTGAACTGCCCATGCGAAGCAGCAAACTAACACAATTGAGAAGAAGATGACCCTCGCCTCTCCATGGCGCGTGGGTGTTTGAGTCATACCTCCACCCGCTGTCCTGCCTCGTTCAAAATCATCCCACCATCCTCTTTGTGAAACGGGCCGGCCGGCCAGGTCTCCAGGAGATCGAGAACGCGTTCGCTCGGACGACACAGCCGGATACCGCGGGCCGTGCACACGATCGGCCGGTTTACGAGGATCGGATGGACCAGCATGGCGGACAGGATCGCCTCGTCGGCGACGCTGTCCTCCAGCAAACCGAGATCCTTTGCCGGAGATTTTGTCTCGCGCAACGCCGAGCGTGGGGTCAGGTCGGCGGCCGCGAACAAGGCGAGCAATTGCGGACGTGTCCAGCCTTCCTTCAGGTAATCGATGACCACAGGCTCGTACCCGGCGGCTTCGATGATTGCCAGGACATTGCGCGATGTCCCGCAATCCGAATTGTGATGAATGACGACCGCCATGAGATCTCCTCGAATGCCTGCAGCTCCCCTCGCGAAGCCCGGTCCTCATAACCCGAAAGGCGTATCGAGACCATGGCCTGCACACCGAAGGGTCGGCCGCCTGAACCGTGACGGCCGACAGGAGCGGTTGCGCGCGGCACATTCGGTCGCGGCCAGCCCGGTGGCGAAACGCCCTGCGGAGGCCTATTTCAGCCTCTATGGATCGCTCACAGGTCACGGTACCTTCAAGGGAGCAGCCGGTTTGATACGCCTCCTTCTCCTACTTCTGTCCGTCCCCCTCGCAATGCCCGTCGCGGCCGAGGACCGGCTCGCGGTGTTCGATGAGGTCGCAAACCTGGTCGAACGCCGGTTCCACGATCCCGATCTGAACGGTCTCGACTGGAAGTCCGTCGTATCGGAACACCGCACGCGCGTTACGCCGGACATGGACCGGGAGGCGTTTGCCGCCGAAGTCAATGCGCTGCTCGCCCGCCTGGAAACGTCGCATACCCGCTTCGTGACCAAGGACAGTCCGGTCTGGCATCAGCTTGCCGGCATTTTTGTCCGCCGGTCCGGGCAGCTTTCCCGGACGCTTGCGGCGCATCTGACCGGTGGCGCGCCGCGTTACGACGGGATCGGCATCCTGACCGAGAGACGCCCCGAAGGAACGTTTGTGATCGGCATTCTGGACGGGCATCCGGCGCAGAAGGCCGGGTTGCTCGTCGGCGACCGGCTGATATCCGTCGAGGATGCCGCCTTTCATCCCATCCGCTCCTTTGAGGGGCGATCAGGACAGCCGGTCGACGTCACAGTCGAACGCCGTCCGGGAGAGATCGTCACGGTTTCCGTCACCCCGGACCGGCTCGACGGGCGGACGCTCTTTCGCAAGGCCATGCGGGACAGCGCGCGCATTGTCGAAAAGGGCGGCAAGCGGATTGGCTACATCCACGCCTGGTCCTATGCCGGCGATGTCTTTCAGGAGATTCTTTCCAATGCCGTGCTCTACGGCCCGCTGAAGAACGCCGACGCCCTGGTGCTCGATGTGCGCGACGGCTGGGGCGGCGCCAGCCCGACCTATCTGCATCTGTTCGCCGACCAGGCCATGCGGTTCTCCACGACCCGCCGGGACGGTCGACAAACGTCCTTCGCCTCGGCGTGGGACCGACCGGTCGTGCTGCTCGTCAACGAGGGATCGCGCTCCGGCAAGGAACTGATCGCCCATGGTTTCCGGATGCTGGGTAAGGGACCGATCGTCGGCGAAAGAACCGCCGGCGCCGTCGTTGCCGGCCGGCTTTTCCCCTTGTCGGACGGCAGCCTGCTCTACCTCGCCGTCGCCGACGTCACGGTCGACGGCAAGCGCCTGGAAGGCGTCGGCGTCGCCCCGGATATCGAAGTGCCGTTCGATCCGGCCTTTGCGGCGGGAGCGGACCCGCAATTGGATCGGGCGGTCGCCGTTGCGGCGGATCTGGCCGGGTCATAAAATACAGGTCCGGAATTCGTGATCGGCACGGTTCCTGCCAAGACGGTCGTCACCGACCGCCTGGCGGGCGTATGATGCCGATCGATTCGACGAGGTCCTTGCCCATGGTCCAGAAAGCGCTTGCGGCCGCCGCTTTGGTCGCTGCCCTGATTACCGCCCTTCTCGCACTTGCACCCGGACCGCTTTATGCGGGCGGTTGGCTCGATCTCGGGGATGCCTTCACCCTGTTCCTCGATTATGCCCCGCGTGCCGCAATGGCGACAGCGGCGCTTGCCGCGCTTGCCCTTGCGGTTGCCGTCTGGCGGCGGGGCTGGCGCGCTGCCGGTATCGGCTTTCTTTCCGGGCTGGTGGCAGCCGGGGTCTGGTATGCGGCCACAGATTTCCAAACCCGGGCGGCCGCGCATCCGCTGCACGATGTCACCACCGACCTTGACAATCCGCCGGCCTTCCAATCGATCGAGCCTCGCCGTTACGCCCCGGGTTCCGGCGCCGCAATGGCGGCCTACCCGCATCCGCGCTGGCGGGAGGTCCATGCCGAGATCTACGCCGATATCCGGCCCTTCACACTTTCCGGTCCGCTCTATGAAATCGTCGAACGGTCGGTGATTTTTACCGAAGCCATGGGCTGGACGATCGTTGCGGAGGAAAGTGCCGACGGATCCGCCCGGATCGAGGCGAGCGACCGCACTGACTGGTTCGGCTTCACCGACGACGTGGTGATCACGTTCCGGGAAATCGAGGGCGGCCTTGTGCGCATCGACATGCGCTCCGTCAGCCGCATCGGCATCAGCGATATCGGAAAGAACGCGGACCGCCTGCGCCGGTTCGTCGACGGCATGCAGCAATAAGCCGGTGCTCGCCGGCTCGAGACCGCGCTCCTCTGAGAATCCCAACATTGCTTGCGCCCGAGCCGGCGTGCCTCCACCGCATGCAGGCCATTGCTGACAACGACCCCAGACAGTATGGGTCTCTTTCTGTCACCGGGCCCGTGCGCCGACATGCATCGGTCCGGCCGCACAACACCAACGGTCATGGTATAACCACCCACCTAATCCGCCGTCCGGATATCACCGGCGCTACACTCAAGGAACACGGCATGAAGGGCAGCCGCAAAGCCCCGACCCGGCGCGAGCCGGAGATCGTTGGATGGCGGGAACTCGTGGCGCTTCCCGATCTGGGAATCACCGAAGTCCGGGCGAAAATCGACACCGGTGCGCGCACCTCGGCCCTGCATGCCAAGCACATCGAGACGTTCGAGCGGGACGGCATGAACCACGTGCGTTTCCACGTTCCGGCATCGCGCCGACACAAAGCGTTCAAGATCGAAACACCCGTTCACGACGAACGCGCAATCAAGAATACAAGCGGCATTCCGGAGACACGGATCGTGGTCAAGACGCTCCTTGTCCTCGGGCGGCATCGATGGATTGTCGACGTTTCCCTCGCCAACCGGGAACAAATGGAGTTTGATTTGATCCTTGGCAGAACGGCACTGCGCGGCCGACGGCTGCTGGTCAATCCCGGCAAGTCGTTTGTCGCCGGATCGCCGCACACGGAGTGATGCCTGGGATCGTTCAAAACGGGGCGGCCGACGCAACGGCGACCGCACCGGTGAAAAAGACGAACCGTTGCGGTCGGAAAGGAAACGGCAGATGAACATCGCGATGATGGCGCGCAATCCGGAATTGTATTCGCACCGACGTCTGAAGGAGGCGGCGGAAGAACGCGGACACGAACTCAGGATCATCAACACGCTGCGCTGCTACATGAACATCGCGTCGCGGCGCCCGGCCATCTATTACAACGGTGAAAAACTGCCGGTCTACGACGCCGTCATTCCCCGCATCGGCGCATCGGTGACGTTCTACGGGCTCGCCGTTCTGAGGCAATTCGAAATGATGGGGGTCTACCCGGTCAACGAATCGGTCGCCATCGGGCGATCGCGGGACAAATTGCGGTCCATGCAATTGCTGGCCCGCGACGGGATCGGCCTGCCGGTGACGACCTTTGCCTACGACCCGAAACAGACCGAAGAAGTGCTGGAACTCGCGGGCGGTGCGCCGCTTGTCATCAAACTTCTGGAAGGCACGCAAGGCATCGGTGTCGTGCTGGCCGACACCGACCGGTCCGCCAAGTCGGTGATCGAGGCCTTCCGCGGCGCCAAGGTGAATATCCTGGTGCAGGAATTCATCAAGGAAGCCGGCGGCACCGATATCCGCGCGCTCGTCGTCGGCAGCAAGGTGATCGCCGCCATGCAACGGTCCGGCGCGGAAGGCGATTTCCGGTCCAACCTGCATCTTGGCGGCAGCGCCAAGCCCATCAGGATTTCGCCGGAAGAACGCGCCACCGCCGTCAGGGCAGCCAAGACGATGGGCCTGAACGTATGCGGCGTCGACATGCTGCGATCCAATCACGGCCCCGTTGTCATGGAAGTGAATTCCTCGCCCGGACTGGAGGGCGTGGAAAAGGCGACCGGGATCGATGTGGCCGGCAAGATCATCGATTTCATTGCCGCCAACGCCCGAGCCGGCAAGACCAAGACGAAAGGCAAGGGATGACAGGCCGTCGGTCACCGTTCGTGATCGGCGATCACCGCATCGCACCAGGTTCAAGACTGACGGTTGATCTCCCGGTCAGTGTGCTCTCCGACCATACGCCGGTCGCGCTGTCGGTGCATGTCGTGAACGGAAACCGACCCGGCCCGACGATTTTCGTCAGCGCCGCGATCCACGGCGACGAGGTGATCGGCGTCGAAATCGCGCGTCGCCTGCTGAGAACCCCGAGCCTGGACAGTCTGAAGGGAACGCTGCTCGTCGTTCCGATCGTCAACGCGTTCGGCTTTCACAGCCATTCACGCTATCTGCCCGACCGCCGCGACCTGAACCGGACCTTTCCCGGCAGTGCCACGGGCTCGCTCGCCGGGCGGCTCGCCCATCTTTTCATGACCGAGATCGTCGAGCGATCCGATGTGGGCATCGATCTGCATTCTGCAGCGATCCACCGGACGAACATGCCGCAGATCCGCATCTCGCCGTCCAAACAGCAGACGCTGGACCTCGCACGTGCGTTCGGCGCGCCGGTTATACTGACCTCGCGGCTTCGCGAGGGGTCGCTGCGCATGGCAGCCCAGCATGTCGGGACCGACGTCCTGCTCTACGAGGCCGGCGAAGGGCTGCGCTTCGACGAGATGGCAATCCGCGCCGGCGTCAGCGGCATCCTGCGGGTCATGCGATCTCTCGGCATGGTCGGCCGGAAGGGAATATCGAAACCGAAAGTCCCGTCGATTCGCGCGCTGTCGAGCACGTGGGAGCGGTCGCCCGCCGGCGGCCTCCTGCGGGCCTTCAAGACGACGGGCGACATGGCCGCGGCCGGCGAAGTGCTTGGCATCGTGTCGGACCCGTTCGGCGAGGTTGAAAGCGACGTCGTCACCGAGGAGGGCGGACTGATCATCGGCCGGACCAACCTTCCCGTCGTCAATGAAGGGGATGGTCTGTTCCACCTTGCCACTGTCGCGCAGCGCGACGACCCCGAAGCGACCATCGACAGTCTCGCGTTGCAATTGGAGACCGATCCGATGTTCGACGAGGACGAGATCATCTGAGCGGCCGCGAGCATTCGGGTTCACCGGATGCCTGTTCCGGGATAGCGTTCCGGCAGCAAATCATCGGACATCTATCATGCCCCCTTTCGGACCCGACGTGATCCTCGAAGACCCCGCCTTCATCCATGACAGCGCACAGCTCTATGGCAAGATCCGCCTCGGACCCGGCAGTTCGGTCTGGCCGCACGTGGTGATGCGGTCGGAACTGCATGAGGTCGTCATCGGCGCGCGCAGCAACGTGCAGGATTTCGTCATGATCCATGTCGGCTACGAGACGCCGACACTCGTCGGAGAGGAATGTTCGATCACCCACCATGCGACCCTGCATGGCTGCACGATCGGCGACCGTTGTCTGATCGGCATCAACGCGACCATCATGGACGGCGCGCGCATCGGAGCCAATTCGATCGTGGCCGGATATTCGATCGTCTCGGAGGGCTCGGAATTTCCCGAAAACTCGATCATTGCCGGTGTGCCCGCCCGGCTGGTGAAAACCCGGGACAACGCGGCGGCCAACCGGATGAACGCTGCCTTCTATCTGGAAAACGCGCGCAATTATGCCAAGGGCATCCACCGCATGCCGGAGGCGCAGTTCAACGCGATTTTCAAGGCTGATCCTGCCGGCGGGGCCGATTGACCCGGAACGGTTTCGCGTCCTTGCGTCATTCGATACCCGGGATCTTTCGAACGCCGGCTGCAATTGCGTCCAGGAAGAGTGACAGCCGCCGCGGCTGATGCCGGGCTGGCAGGTAGGCGGCATTGATGTTGAGCCGGGCGGCCCGCCATCCGGGCATGATTTCGACGAGACGGCCGGCGGACAGATCCGCATCCACGAACCAAAGCGGCAGGACGGCCGCACCGACCCCTTTCAGAACCGCCCGGTAGACCGCAAGGATATTGTTTGTCGCAACACGGATCTCCGGCGCGATCTCCGCGGCCCGGCCGTCCCGGAACGTCACGCCGATGCGACCGCCCTCGAACGGGTTCAGGGCAACGAACGGCAGAGCCGCCCCCTCGTCCGGCGTTTCGACGGGGCGCCCCGCCACAAGCTCCGGGCTTGCCACGACCAGCCGCTCGACCGCGCCGATCGGTCTGACGATCAGGGTCTCGTCAGGCACCGGGCCGATCCTGATCCAGCAATCGCAGCCGATCTCGGCAAACCGGATCGCATGGTCTTCCAGTTCCCAGGTCAGGGATACCAGCGGATGACGGATCTGATAGTCGAGCGCAATGTCGGCGAGGTGCAATTGTCCTAGCGCGACGGGCGCTACGACCTTGAGCGGTCCCCTGACGTGCCCCTCTCCGCCCGCATGCCGCTCCTCCAGCGCATCCCAGCCAGCCAGCAATTCACGCGCGTCGCGTAAAAAGTCCTGGCCGGACCGGGTAAGCGCCAGCGAATGGGTGGTGCGGCGGATGAGCTGGATGCCGAGCCGGTCCTCCAGCTCCTTGAGCTGACGGCTCGCGGAGGCCTGCGACAGGCCGAGGTCGCGGGCAGCGGCACTGATCGAACCGCGATCGCAGATCCGTGCAAAGGTTTCCAGCAATGTCAGCCGGTCGAGAGGCCTGCTCATACGTATTGCGTATAACAATCTCTTGTTTAACGCGTCTACCGCAAAAACCACATCTCGCTCATCTTGGTTTCAACACGAACGCAAACCAGGAGACGATCGATGACATCTCAAACCTTCACTGTCGGCGGCGACCTCGAAGTGAACCGTCTGGGCTACGGCGCCATGCGGCTCACCGGACAGCCGGGCAATTTCGGCCCCTACCCGAAATGGGACGAGGGCGTGCAGCTGCTGCGCGGCGCGGCGGATCTCGGTGTCACCTTCTTCGACAGCGCCTGGGCCTATGGGCCTGAAACGGCGGACCGGATTGTCGGCGAAGCGCTGGAAGGCCGCGATGTCGTAATTGCCACCAAGGGCGGCGTCGACAAGCCGGCGCCGGACCGGATCGTGACGGACGGGTCGCGCGACACCCTGCTGCGGCAGATCGACAAGGCCCTGGTCAATCTGCGCCGCCCGCAGATCGATCTGTTCCAACTGCACCGGGTCGATCCGAATACCCCGATCGAAACCTCTGTCGCCGCCCTTGCCGAAGCGCAGGCGGATGGACGGATCCGTCATATCGGCCTGTCGAACGTCACCCGCGAACAACTCGACCGGGCGCTGGCCGTGGCGCCGATCGCCAGCGTGCAGAACCGTTTCAACCAGGCGGAAACCGATCAGCAGGACCTGGTCGATGCCACGGCGGAGATGGGCATCGCGTTCATCCCGTACGGACCGCTCGGAGCCAATCCCATGCGCCAGGGCGCCAAGCTGGAGCCACGCGAGGCGTTGGCGTGGCTGCTCAAGCGGTCGCCCAACATCGTGGTCATCCCCGGCACGACGTCGATCGTGCACATGAGCGAAAACTGGTCGGCCTGGGATCTCGTCTGACGGCGACACGCGCTCCCGATCCCTCTCACTCAAGCAACGATCCGCTCCAACCAAACGAAGGAAAACGAGCCATGGATGCTCAAAGCACAAGCCAGTTCACAACGGCCGAAACGCATACTCAGCCGGACCCGCTTTCCCAGGTCCGCGTCGAACACATCATGATTTCGACGGACGACTACGCCGGAACGCTTGCCTGGTATCGCGACAAACTGGGTTTCACGGTGACCCATGAATGGACTGTTCCGGAATTTCCAGGCATTGAACTCGCCTATATCGAGCTTAA
This sequence comes from Rhodobiaceae bacterium, assembly GCA_028285165.1. Lineage (GTDB taxonomy): Bacteria > Pseudomonadota > Alphaproteobacteria > Rhizobiales > JANQQB01 > JANQQB01. Next base: position 11,662 of record JANQQB010000244.1, on the reverse strand, counting down.
CGGTTTCGTCATCGAAATCGTGGGCTCGCCGGAACCCTATCAGGAAAGACAAACACCGCCGGATCTCGCCGCCGCGCTTTCCGATCGCGGTATCGGGCACTTTGCCTTTCTGGCAGCCGATGTCGACGCGGTCGCTGCCGAACTGACCCGGCGCGATGTCGACATCGTGGTGCGGCCGACGAGTTTTCCCGATGCCGGCCGTCGCGTGATGTTCGTCCGCGACAACAACGGCACGTTCATCGAGTTCCTGACGCCATTGTCCGCATACGGCCAGGAGCAAACACAATGACCAGCCCCAATCGCCACAAGATGGCCCTGCTGACCTGGGCGGTTGTCTATCCGATGATCACGCTGCTGCTTGCGGTGCTCGAGCCGGCTCTCGGTACCATGCCGATGCCCTTGCGCACTCTGCTTCTCAGCGCCCTCATGGTTCCGGCCATGGTCTATGTCGTCCTGCCGTTCGCGACCGCGCGTCTGAACGGCTGGCTCAGCGGCACCCCATCCCGATAACGCCCGACCAGGGAGACGCACCATGTCGTCAATAGCATCGCGAGCGCGCACAGAACGTGCGAACGCAGAAGCCACCCGGCGTTTCGCCCTGAATTTCGCTCCGCATCTCGGGCTGTCGAGCCCGGATACCGGCATGTTCCGACACCACGCCGGGCCGGACCCTGTGGACCAGATCCGGTTTATGGCTGACCAGGGCTTCCAGGCGATGGAAGACAATTGGATGAAGGTGCGGGACGTCGGCACACAAACGCGCATCGGAAAGGAACTGGAACGCCAAGGCATGCGGATGGGTGTCATCGTGAACACGATGACATATGCCGAACCGACCTTCGTCCTCGACGATCGCACAGAACGGGAACGCCTGATGCAGGAAGTGCGCGATACGGCAGCGGTTGCAAAGCGTGTCGGCGCGACATACGTCACCACGCTGTCCGGCGCCGCCCACCCGTCGCTTCCCCGCGACTACCAGACGGCCGCGATGATCGAAAACCTGAAATGGGCGGGCGCTGTCGCCGCCGAGGAAGGGCTGGTTCTGGCGCTCGAACCGATCAACCATAAGGGATGGCCCGGCACGTTCGTGACCGACATCGGTCACGCCTACCTGATCAGCAAAGCCGTGGACCTGCCGAGCGTCAAGATCCTCTACGATTTCTGGCACCAGCAGATCCATGCCGGGGACCTGATCGCAAACCTCGACCTGGCCTGGGATGAGATCGCTTACTTCCAGGTCGCCGACAATCCCGGACGCGTCGAACCCGGCGCCGGAGAGATCAACTACAAGGCCATCATGCGCAAGATCGCCGAACGCGGCTTTGACGGCTTGATCGGCATGGAATTCGAAAGTTCCGTCGACGGCAAGGAAGGCGAGCAGCGTGTGCTGGAGGCGATCCATTCGATCGACCCCGGCGGATAACGGGCTCTCGCGTTACGGGAAAGGCCGGATCGGCCCGGCCTTTCCGACCGGCCGCCTCAGCTGCGTTTCGACAGGAGCGGCATCGAGATCATTTTCGAAAACGGTGTGCCGCCGCCGGCAATTGCAGAATTCTTTCTTTCCTTCTTGTCCCACAAGAGCTGAAACGGCAGGAACTTGGTCGACATGAAGCCGCCGCCGGACATCGCCGAACGCTTGGTCTTGTACGGCGAGAGCAAACGAATGCCGAAGGTTTCCGAAATCGTCCCACGCCGCCGATTGGCATCCGGCCCGACATCGTTCGTCAGGAATTTCGGATGATCGGTCATGACGGTGATGTTGAGGAACCGTTTCGGTTGTTCCTGCACGTAGTGGTTTTGATTGTCGATGCCGACATCGGCGGACTCGACACGATCAACGACCTCCATTGCAGTACGGGCTGCGCCAAACGGCGTAAACGGCGCCCGCACAACGAGGAGCACCTTGCCTTTCCTTACCCGCGAGGCATAGGGCTCGACAGCATTCTTATCGATCCGGGTCGCCTTGAGGCGCTCCGGCAGGGACGGCATCGATTTGTTCTTTGGATCATGCTCGATCACATCGATGGTGTCCGCCGGGAAGCCGGCCTTCTGGAGCTCTTCGGCGACGCCATTGGCAGTTTCGGCGTCGGCGTACAATCTAGAAATGACCGTTGTCATGTTTCCTCCAGTGTGTTGGGTCGGCCGTGCGGACGCGGGTCCGGCGGGACGACGGCGAGAACCGGGGCTGAACGCCGGACCTCATGAGATATAGGCCTGCGACCGATCCGGTCGAGCCTGTTTGCGTCGCATAGGGAATACGACACAGAGCGCCAGAACCAGGAACAGCACTTCGATTGCAAAGACGGTGGTGTAGGACAGGGCGACGCCGGACGATTCCGAACCCGGCAGACCGATAATCACATCGCGTATCACGCCGCCGAGCGCGACGGCGATACCGGCGGCGGTCGCCTGGACAGCGCCCCAGGCGCCAAGCGCAAGCCCGACCTGTTCGCGCGGCGCAGCCCGCATCGTTGCCGTCAACGTCCCGTGACCGAACAGTCCGGCGCCGAAACCAATCGCAAGCGTCCCGGCCACAAACAATCCGGATCCGGTCGTTTCCGGGGCAGCGATGATGGCGGCAAAGGCGGGGACACCGACCAGCGCCCCGTACCACGCCACCATGGTCGGGCTGGCGCCCCGTCCGAGCGTGTGCGAGGCGAGCGCGAAGCCGATCAGCCCGCCGCCGGCCAAGACAGCGGTCAGTTTTGTGGTGTCGGCGACGGACAGACCCAGGACCTGGCCGCCATAAGGTTCCAGAAGGACATCGGCCATGCCAAAACCGAACGTGCCAAGGGCGATCACCACGAGCAGGCGGATCGCGCCCGGGCGCCGGATCAGCTTTTCCCAGGATTCTGAAAACCGCGGTTTCGGCGCTGTCGAGCGGGCACGGGTCCTGTCGCGGGCTTCCTGTTTCCACAGCGCAATCCCGTTGAGGACGACCGTGACGACCGCCGCGCCCTGGATACATTGGATCAAGCGCCCCGGTGTATAGTTTTCAAGCAAGACACCGAATACGAGCGCGCTGCCGATCATGCCGAACAGGAGCATGACATACATCAGGCCGACGACCTTAGGCTGATCGTCCTCGCGCACGAGGTCGGTGGCCAGGGCGAGACCCACCGTCTGCACCATGTGCACGCCGGCGCCGACCAACAAGAAGGCAAGGGCCGCCGACGCCTGGCCGATCCATTTCGGCGCATCGACCGCTTCCCCGTAACCGGACAGGACAAGCAGGGCGAACGGCATGATCGCAAAACCGCCGAATTGCAGCATCGTGCCCTTCCATATGAAGGGCACCCGACGCCACCCCAGCGCGGATGTGTGGATATCGGACCGGAAACCGATCAGCGTCCGGAACGGCGCAAAGACCAGCGGCAGCGCAATCATGATCGCAACGAGCGAGGCGGGAACCTGAAGTTCCACGATCATGACCCGGTTCAGCGTTCCGACCAGGAGAACCAGTGCCATGCCGACCGTCACCTGGAACAGCGACAACCTCAAGAGGCGCGACAGCGGCACGTCGTCGGTCGCGACATCGGCAAAGGGCAAATAGCGCGGCCCGAGCCGGGCGACCGTGTCAAGCGCGATTTTCCGAATGCTTACCATGGTGCTTCAACGGAATCGTGTTCCTCCGGCGAAACCGGAAGGCGCAATAAACATCAACACTCTCAAGGCACCCGCATTCGGGAAGGTTCCCCTGCCCGGATCGGCCGGCGCCAAGCCATGGGTATGGAGCCATTTGCGGCCCCATAACCCCGGGGGCGCATCACCGGTCAGGTGGCACCCTCGTCGCTGTCCCCAGCGAGGCCAGTGACGTGGGCGATTCGATAACAGCCCGCGCCTTTGTTCCGTCCGGCAGGATAACGGTAAACTCCTTCGGACCAACGCTCTGCTCGCCCGCTGACGGGGTGACCATAGCAAGGTTCGTGTCGGACTTATCCAGCATCATCGATGCCGCAGCGTCGCCACTGCCAAGCTCCTTGCCGGAAAGGAAATCCGACACCCAGCTCGTGTTCGTCAGAACGGCCACGTGCACCGAGAAGGAACCGATGGCAACGGCCGACAAGAACAACGGCACGCCGACTGTCGGGTGAACGACCAACCAGATCTTGGAATTGTTCATGATCGCCCTCCGTTAGCCAAGCCAGGGTGTCGAAATGGCTACGAGTATATGGGCCAACAGCGCGATGACGCCAAAGACACGTGTACCATCAATGATATAGCTGTGAAGCTCTTCAGCCTCACTTAGAGTCAGGCCGGTTGGCCAGACTTTTTCGGCTTCGTCTGTGGACATGAATGTTCCTCCGTGTCCTAGCGGTTTCTTGCATCACAGGAGGATCGAAAAAGCTCCGTTCCGCCTGACCGGCCCGGCACGCTCTCGGACGAAATAGTACGGCCACGTCACCGAAAGCCGGTGGCCAATAGTGCCCCAATAAACTGACACTATCAAGTGTCCATTTTTGTTGACAGTATGAGTCTTAGGTCGCACCCGCCAAGCAAAACAAACTAAGATTGTTGTCGTAAATTCTTCGGGCCTAAGGTTGGATGCGTGGTGATGCGCGGGTTTGCACCCGTCCGATGGAGCAGGATCCGACCCATCGCCTGGCTGGTCCAGGTCCGACAATCCACGAACAAAATACCGGAGCGGCTGTGCGCACCAGGATGGTCGACCGGGAGGCGCGCCCTACTTTTTGGTGCAAGACCGCCTTGTTCCGTGCATCGGTTTCCGTTGGGCGTCAGGTAAATTCTGAATCGCGTTGCGAATTCGGAAGAACGGTCCGGTTGAAAGCGTATTCTGGCCGGCATGCGCGCCAACCGGCGGGCCGCCGGCCTGGAAAAGACCTTATCCGGTGCGGGCCGGTTCTTGTCGGCGCGTCGGGCCAGCACCAAAAAATGGTGCCGGAGCGACCGGGCGGATTTGGGATACTTGACGCCAAGTCGATCCGAAGCCGTTCAGAACGACCCAATAACAACAAGACCACCGTACGAGACCTGTCACCGAACCAGAGAAGACCAACCTTGAGAGTGGATGCATGGAACAGAGCATAATCGGCCCGTCCGCATCGCTCCGGCCGTTTCGCGCCATCATCGCCGACCAGTTCGAGAGCGTTGAGGAACTCGGCGCGCACCATTCAAGCTTTTTTTCGATCAGCCGCCAGCTTCAGCGCTTTCCGGATCGTGTCGACCTCGAACCCTCGCGCGATCACACCATCAATGTCAGCATGGGCGGTTGCTATGCTGTCGAACGCTATCGCAAGGGCCGTGTCGACCGGACCATCGAAAGACCCAACGCCATTACCGTGATTCCGAGGGGACAGGCCAGTTCCTGGCGCGCCCCCGGCCTGGTCGATGTCTTGCACATCTATCTCGACGCCGCGGCCCTCGATCGGTTCATCGAGCGGGAAATGGGGGCCCCGCCAGACGCCCTGTCCGTCTACGACGCCATCGGATGGGACGACGAGTTCCTGCGCGGACTTGCAGCCGTCCTGTTCCAGGAAATGCGGCAGGGCGCGCACCGCGACGGATTGCTGCTCGACAGTTTCTTCTTGGTTCTCGCCCGGCATTTCGTCCGGACCTATACGAGCCTGCGCGGTGGGCGCAGAACGACAGCGCCGCGCGCCTCGGGGCTTGCAGACCCGAAAGCCGTCGACCGCGCCACGCGGTTCATTCACGACAACCTTGATCAAAACCTCTCGTTCGACGCCGTCGCCCGGATCGCCGGCGTATCGGCATTGCGGCTCCGGGCAGCGTTCAAGGCGACAATCGGACAGACACCGCACCAATACATGCTGGCGTGCCGGATCGCCCGCGCGCAGGAATTGCTGGCCGCCGGAAAGATGCCGCTCTGCGAAATCGCCTATGCCTGCGGCTTCGCCTCGCAGAGCCACATGACCGACGTCTTCCGACAGAAGCTTGGTGTGACGCCCGGGCGGTACCGGAAGGAGGTGCGGGGGTGAGCCGTTCGCTGCCTCTAAGGCACATATACGATCTAAACGATGCCTACCAAAGCGTCGAGCGGTGCCATCAGGCTCACGGCAAGTTGCCGGTCGAGTTCATCAGAATGCGGCAGCCCGAGATCGAGGCGCACTTCGGCGAACGCAGCGACTTTGCAGTCGTTTTTGGTTGGGAAGTTAAGGGAGAGACACTCGTTGATTTTGGCGAAAGCCAGAAGCGTCTCGATGGACCCACTGGCTTTTATGTCAATCCCATTGGTGGAGAGTTTTGGTTTCGGCAGTCGCACTCAATGGAAGCTCTCGTGATCAGCGTTCAACTCGACATGCTCGCTGACAGTCTCTCCATGAAAAGGGAGGTTTTCGCCCATGCTGTCCGACCTCTGCACGACTGCATGTTTGTTGATCCCCAACTTGCGGACTCGGCAAGACGTTTGTGGTTGACCGCAGAACGGGACGGGCCATTCGCCTCTCTTGCTGTCGACCACGGATTCATTGGTCTAATCTGTGCCCTTCTAGATAAGTCGGCGACATACGCACATTCTGACGAGAGCGCTGTTCCGCTCTCGTCAGGCGAATTGGAACGGTGCTTCGAGTTCATCGAAGTCTGCCTAGACCAGCCGATAGGGCTGAACGATATCGGTAATGTAATCAAGGTACCGCCTAGCCGTGTGATTTCAGGGATCAAAACTGCCACCGGGCAGACCCCGCACCAATATGTCCTTTCCCGGCGCATAGCTCGGGCGCAGGAGTTGCTGGCGGCGGGGGCGATGCCGCTCGCCGAGATCGCCTACGCATGCGGGTTTGCGTCACAGAGCCACATGACCGACGTCTTCCGACAGAAGCTTGGTGTGACGCCGGGGCGGTACCGCAAGGAGGTGCGCGGGTGAGCACCGAGTATTCCGATCATGTCGATTTTTACACGCGCGGACCTTTCGCGCCCTTCGTGACGGAAGTGCGCTCGGCGGGTACGACGCCGATACGGCTCATTCATACGTCACAGCCCGCGGGCGACTTTTCCGACCCTGCGCAACCCGATTTTGTCCTGATGCAGATGATCCGACCTCCGACATCGGCAACCGAGGACTACGGCGCGGGGCGCTACTCCGGCAAATATCGCCGCGGTGATTTCAGCCTGATGCCGCAGGACACCGCGGCAGTCGTGCTCGCGGACAGCGAGCAGGAAGTCCGGGATGTGGTCATCCCGGGCGGAGCTTTGCGGAAGCTCGTTGGAGAATTGGCGACCGATTTTTCCGGCGACTTCGGTCGCTTGCACGCGCGGCCGTTCCGCGACTTTTTTCTGGAACAGCTCTGCCAGCAGCTCTGGCGCGAGAGCGAAGCCGGGAACCCGTACGGCAATCTGTTCGCCGACGGCGCGCTGATCAGCATTGCCGCCATTCTGCTTCGCTTGCGCGATGGTGCCGCTTGCGAGGTGTCGAATCGCCGAACCGACCCGCTCGTCGCGGGTCTCAGATCGCGCATCGACGACTACATCCACGCCCATCTCGACCAGAACTTCACCATGCGCACTCTCGCCGAGCTGGCCGACTATCCGGAAGCCGGCTTCGCACGGGCGTTCAAGGCGGCCTTTGGCCAGACGCCGCACCGATACATCCTCTCACAGCGCCTTACCCGGGCGCAGGAATTGTTGGCCGCCAACGATCTGACACTGGCCGAAGTCGCCTATTCCTGCGGGTTCGCCTCGCAGAGCCACATGACGGACGTGTTTCGCCAGAAGCTCGGCGTCACACCGGGGCGGTATCGCAAGGAGCTGCGGGGGTGAGCATCCATCTTCATTGTACGAATTGGCCTGGCCGGCGAATAAGACCTGACAGGTTGTCTCGGCACTGTTGGTGGCAAGCTGCAAGGTGATTGAGCAGGTCGGCGGTTATGGGATCGTCGCTCAAAGGCAGCGCCACCGTTAGCGTCTCGATGTCGGCCAGGATCTTTTCATGATCGGTCACCACTTGCCGGATCATGTCCATTTCGGAACGCAGCTCGCGTTCCTGTTCAACGGATGAAGAACGGATGAGTTCACCGTAATTCGGTGCCAGGTCGCGGCCGAGATCCAGGATGCGCCGGGCGATCCGGTCGACGGCATCATCGAGATCCCGACGATCCCGGCGAATGATCGCCCGTACGCCACTGCCGACATCCCCGTTCATGCGCCAGGACAGATGGCGGGTCTTGAACAGCAGGACGACCGTGTCGGCAAGAAGACGGAGCAACCCGCCTGACGTGACCTGTTGCGGATTTGGAGGCATTTGCGTGTTCGCTCCGATGGACGCTTGACCACTAAATCCACATCGCAGGGCGACCTCTTCCGGATTCCCTTCCTTGATTCTGAATTCGGCAGCTTGCCGACCATGCGCAGACGAATGGAATCCTGAATCCAGGATCAGGGCTTGGAATATCCGCTTTGGGATAGCCGCCATGATGGAGCCCGGTTCGGACGCGAGCCCTGCCGCTCCGGACCAGTTGCACCGAAACCGCATCTGGAAGGAGTCCCATCATGAATGTCGTCACACAAGTGAAGACAACCTTCGGCCCCGCCGAAGCATTCCTGAACAGGAGCCATCGCCTCCTGATCGATGGCCACTGGGTCGACGCGAAATCCGGAAAGACGTTCGAGACTCTCAATCCCGCAACCGAGGAAACGATCACATCCGTCGCGCTCGGCGCCGCCGCCGATATCGACGCGGCCGTCGCCGCCGCGCGCAAGGCTTTCGACGACGGCCCCTGGCCGCGCATGATGCCGGCCGAACGCCAGCGCATCCTGCAAAAGCTCGGCGATCTGATCGAAGACAACGGCGCCGAACTCGCCTGGATCGAAAGCCTGGACAACGGCAAGCCGGTCAAGGTGGCCCAAGCGGCCGATATTCCGCTGACAGCCGATCTGTTTCACTACATGGCCGCGCATGCGCGCACCCGGGAAGGCCATGTGGTGCCGACATCGGATTTCGCGATCCCGGGCGCGGAATTTCATGCCTATACCGTTGAAGAGCCCGTCGGCGTCGTCGGCCTGATCACGCCGTGGAATTATCCGCTGCTGATTGCGGCCGGGTGGCAAATGGCGGGTGCGCTCGCCGCCGGCAATACTGTCGTCCTGAAGCCGTCCGAAGTGACGCCGCTGTCGATCATCCGGTTCGGCGAACTGGCGCTTGAAGCCGGCGTACCGCCGGGCGTGATCAACATCGTGCAGGGTTTTGGCGCCGATGCCGGCGCCCGCCTGGTCGCCCATCCGCAGGTCGACAAGATCGGCTTCACCGGATCGACGCGCACCGGACGCGGGCTTTTGAAATCGGTCGCCGAGTCTAACCTGAAAAAAGTCACGCTCGAACTGGGCGGCAAGTCGCCGGACATCATCTTTGCCGATGCCGATCTCGACGCCGCGATTGCCGGGGTCGCCATGGGCGTCTTCTTCAATCAGGGCGAATGCTGCTGTGCGGGAACCCGGATCTTCGTCGAGGACACAGTCTACGACCGGGTTGTCGCCGGCATGGTCGAAGAGGCGAACAAGATCCGGCTCGGCGCCGGGCAGGATCCCGACACCGACATGGGACCGCTCGTCTCCCAGAACCAGTTCGATACGGTGATGGGGTATATCGATGCCGGGAGATCGGACGGCGCGACTATTGCCGTCGGCGGCGCGCGCGCTTCTGACAAGGGCTTTTTCGTGCAGCCGACCCTGTTCACCGACGTCGATCCCGACATGTCTATCGTGCGCGAGGAGATCTTCGGACCCGTTGCGTCGATCGAACGGTTTTCCGACATCGATGACGTGGTGCGGCGCGCCAACGATACCGATTACGGCCTCGGCTCGGGCGTCTGGACGACGGACGTGCGCAAGACGCACCACATCGCCAAGGCGATCCGCGCGGGGACGGTATTCGTGAACTGCTACAACGTCTTCGACGCGGCCATGCCGTTCGGCGGCTACAAACAGTCCGGATGGGGGCGCAATCGCGGCCGCCAGGCCTTCGAGGCTTTCACCGAGACCAAGGCGGTCTACGTCAAGCTCAATTGACCAAATCCTCCCCGACTGAGGCCGGGCGCCCGGACCTTCCAACCATTGGCGGCGGGCCTCGCCCACATGCCTGCCGCGATCGTTTCGTTCCTGCGACGCGATCCGCCCGGCCTCCTTTTTGGGAACGAAACTGAACCCGAAACACTGGAGATCCCGTATGCCCGACTTCTTCTTCCTGCCCCCGATGAACATTGCCGGAGACGGGGCGCTTGACGCCGCCGTCGACCAGATGGCGTCGCAAGGATTCACCAAGGCGCTGGTCGTCACGGACGAAGCGCTGCACCGGAAAGTGCACGCCACGCTGCCGCTTCTGGAGCGGCTCGGCGCAAAAGGCATCGCCTATGCCGTCTACGATCAGGCGACACCGAACCCCACGGTCGCGGAATGCGACGAAGGCGCGGCCGTCTATGTCCACGAAGGCTGCGATTTCCTGATCTCCTTTGGCGGCGGCTCGCCGCATGATTGCTGCAAGGGGATCGGCATCGTCGTCACCAACGGTGGATCGATCCGCGATTATGCCGGCGTCGACAGGATGCGGGAAAAGATGGCGCCGATGTTTGCCGTCAATACGACGTCCGGCACGGGCAGCGAGATCACACGGTTCGCCATCATCACCGACGAGCAGGCGCGCTCGAAATTCCCGGTGGTCGACTGGCGCTGCACGCCGAGTGTCTCCGTCGACGATCCGAAACTCATGGAGGGCATGCCGCCGGGTCTGACGGCGGCGACCGGCATGGATGCGCTCAGCCACGCGCTGGAAGCCTATGTCAGCACGGCCGCCAACCACCTGACCGATCCGGGCGCGCTTCGGGCCGTCGAACTGATCGAAAAATCGCTCGTCACCGCCTTTCGCGACGGCAAGGACCGGGCGGCGCGGTCGGACATGACCTATGCGGAATTCCTCGCCGGCATGGCCTTCAACAATGCCAGCCTCGGCTTCGTACATGCCATGTCGCATCAGGTCGGCGGCATGTATCACACGCTTGCGCACGGTGTGATCAATTCGGTGCTGATGCCGCATGTCATCGCCTGGAACGCAGCGGTCGCCGGCGAGCGTTATGCGGAGATCGCCGAACATCTGGGCATCGAACGCGCAGGCCGCTCCACGGACGAGGTTGTCAAGGATCTCATCGGCAAGGTCATGGACTTCAACAAGGCGCTGAACATCCCGGCCAATCTCGGCGAGATGGGCGTCAAGGACGAAGACGTGGCGCATCTTGCCGACTACGCGCTCGCCGATCCCTGCGCGGCGACCAATCCGCGGCCGGCGACGACGGGCGAAATGCAGGCCCTGTTTCGCCGCGCGATCAGCGGCGAAGGGATTCCCCTGCACAGTGCTGCCGCCTGACACCCAAAGACCCGGCGGCTCCGGCCGCCGGGTCACGCAGAAAACAAGAAAGGAGCCGCGCCATGAAAGCCGTCCGTTTCCACACCTATGGCAATCCGGACGTCCTGTCTGCGGAGGATGTGCCGACGCTCGTGCCCGGGCCGGAAGACGTTCTGATCGAAGTGGCGGGAGCGGGCGTCAATCCGCTGGACTGGAAGATCCGGTCGGGCGCGCTGGCGCCCATCATGCCATTGCCCCTGCCCTTCGTGCTCGGCTGGGACGTTGCCGGCATCGTCGCCGCGATCGGTTCGACCGTTCGCGACTTCAAGCCCGGCGACGCCGTCTTCGGCATGATCC
>JANQQB010000225.1 GCA_028285165.1 Rhodobiaceae bacterium | reverse complement strand
CGATCCAACCCTCGCCGCTGAGGGAGGGCGGCCACCCTCCTCCAGCGGTCCCTTTATTGCCTGTTCGGCACCAAGAGTCATAAGACAAGCGGTTCCGGGTTAGACTATCCTGCCGGACACGGCCGATCGGGCCGGATCACACGGCTCTGGAAAGCCAAAAGCCGTCGCCGCGATACCACACGCCCGGATCATCCTGCCGCGGTTGCCCGCGATGAAGTCGGCCCAGTGCCGGCGCCTTGCCGTCATGCGCCGCCAGCGCCGCTTGGAGCGTCTCGGCCTCGCCCGGCGTGCGTGCCCCGCCGCAATGGTAGAAGCCGCATGATCCCAGAGCCGTCGCGGCGAAATCATCGCCGCTTCTTTCGATCAACAGCATGAAACCCCAATGGTCGTCTCCGGTGAACGGGATCGCCATCCGACCGCCCGACGCCAGTTTGGAAAGCCACAATTCGGGAATACGGGTCGCGCCGGCGAAGGCCGCGACGGCGTGAAGGGTCGGCAGTTCCGCCGCCTCTGTCGCATCGCCGGCGATCACCTCGACATTCGGATAGGATTGCAGATTGCGTGCCGCCCTCGCTGCGAGGCTTTCGTCGATCTCAAAGGCGATAACACGCCCGGTCGGCCCTGCCAGTTCCGCCAGGATGGCCGTGAAATAGCCGACCCCGGCGCCGACCTGCAGCACCGTGGCGCCGGGCACGATCCGGAGATGATCGAAGTAATATGCCCAGAGCGACGGCAGTCCGTTGTTCAGGTCCCGATCGGCATCGATCGAGACAAGCACATCATGATAGATGTGACGCGGATCGGCGTTCGGACTGTCATAGGCCGGGCGGTCGAGCTGGCGCGGCTGAATACGCCACGGTCCATCGCCGAGATAGTGTTCCCGCGGGACCCGGGCAAAGGCCTCGACGATGGCCAGATCGTTCCTGACCGGCGCGACGGCGCGTATGTCCTCGGCGAACCAGGTCCGGGCTTCGGCAATCGTGCGACTGGTGTCCATTACGCGCTCCTTCGGCAGATAGCGGGCCTTCAAACGACCGCGACCACATCGATGGCAATCCGGCAATCCGCATGGTTCAGGGCAAATACCGGCAGGCCGGTAGAAGCCGGACCGGGACGGGCATAATAGCCGTGCCGGATTTTCATATTGGCGTGCAGCTCTTCCGGCGTTGCCCCACCGACATAGTGCGCTGTGAGCTTGGTGACGTTTTCGAACGCCATGTTTAGCGTTGCAAGCGCTTCGGCAATGCCGGCCATGATTGCCTGCGTCTGGTCGACAAGGTCGCCGGCCTGATCCCTTACGGTTCCGTTGATCCAGCACAGTCTGTCACTTCGCCGACCGGATATGCGCAAGGGATTATCCGCTCCCGCACCGATCCTCGCCGTCGGCAATCGGGACGACAAGACCAGCGAACCGCCCAGACGGACGGGCCCGGCAGTGCCGACCCTGACGAGCGCGTCCGAAGCGGTCACATATCCGGATTTCGGCAGGACCGCAGGCGCGGAAGGCTCCGACACCCCCGACAGAAACCAGTGATCGGAAACCAGATTGTCCGCAAATAGATCCTCGGCACGCAGTGCAGTCTCGACGGATGCGAGGCACTGGGCAACCGATCCGGTCGGATCTGGCTCAGACAGCACCGATACGAAGACGAGCCCGTCGGCCTCGGCGATCTCAAGCGCGACCGGTGGCGACGGCCGCACCTGTCTTGCGACAAGGCCGGTTCCGGCAAAGACGTCGACCTCGATCAGCATGCCTTCATAGTAGAAATGCGGCACCGGGATCAGTACGAGTGCTGGACCGTGCGGAAAGCGCCTGCGGAACAGATCGCGGATCGCATCGCCTTCGCCGGCTCGGCTTTCGACGAAATAGACATGCAAACGCGCAACCGATGCGGCCACAAATTCCGCGCGGTGCAAAACCGTCTCGATCATGTCGCAGACGAAACCCGATTGCGCGACGAGATCGCCGGGATACACCACCGCCCCTTCCCGATCGAGCGGGCATTGTCCGCAGCTCCAGCCGAACGCCCCATCGCGCACCATCGTTGAAACCGGCACGTCGACCTGCATGGCAAAGATGTCGAAGGGAACGTGAACCCTGGTGCCCAAGGCGTTTCTCCAAATGCGGTTTGCCGTGTCCCCAAAGGGCGCCGAGGCATCTGCGTCATAACAAGCGGGACGGGCATTTGCCAACGCCGACCGATTTGGAGAATGCGCGACGTCCAGACCGGGTTCGGGACGTCTGCATGCGGTCCGGTCCCGTCCTGGTCGGGTGGATCCGGCTTTTGTTGTCGCCCGGCGTTTCGATTTGATATGACCCTTCCAGCACGCATTCATTTCGGGGGACGGGCATGGCCCAGACGCAGGGACGCGCCGGCGTTCAATACATCGTCGAAGGCGGCAGACAATTGTCGGGCAGCCTCAGCCCGAGCGGCAACAAAAACGCCGCCCTGCCGATTATCGCAGCCGCGCTTCTGACGGATCAGAGGGTGGAATTGCATAACGTGCCTCGCATTCGCGACGTGGAGGCGCTGGTCGAACTGATCGGATCGATCGGCGCTACGGCGAACTGGCTCGGGCCGAATGCCCTGGAGATCGAAGCCAAGGATCTGCGCCCGGCCGATCTCGACCCGGACCTGTGCGCGCGCATCCGCGCCTCCATCCTGCTTGCCGGCCCAATGCTGGCGCGGTGCGGCGAGATCACGCTGCCGCCGCCCGGCGGCGATATTATCGGCCGGCGCCGGGTCGACACCCATTTTCTCGCGCTGGAACAGCTCGGCGCGGAAATCGGAGTCGGCAAGGCCTACCGCTTCCGTGCCTCGGATCTGAAAGGCGCGGACGTGTTCCTCGACGAACCGTCGGTTACGGCAACCGAAAACGCGATGTGCGCCGCCGTTTGCGCGACGGGCAGGACGATCCTGCGCAATTGCGCCTCCGAGCCGCATGTTCAGGATCTGGCGCGGTTCCTCGTGGCGATGGGCGCCCATGTGGAGGGGATCGGCACCAATACGATGACGCTGCATGGCGGCCGGCCGCTGTCGGGCTGCACCCATACAATCGGACCGGATCACATCGAAGTCGGGTCGCTGATCGGGCTCGCGGCGGTCACCAATTCATCGCTGACGGTTCAGAATGCCGGCGTCGAGCATCTGCGGTCCACGCTGATGAACTTCGAGCGCCTCGGCATCATCTGCCGGATCGACGGTGACGATCTGATCATTCCCGGCGGACAGGACATGAAGATCCGCCCGGATTTCGGCGGTCACATTCCAAAGATCGAAGACCAACCCTGGCCGGCCTTTCCGGCCGATACGATGTCGATCGCCATCGTCACGGCGACGCAATGCGACGGGGTGGTCATGATGTTCGAGAAGATGTTCGAAAGCCGGTTGTTCTTCGTCGACAAGCTGATCGCCATGGGCGCGCGCATCGTCCTGTGCGATCCGCACCGCGCGATCGTCGCCGGCCCGTCGCGCCTGCGCAGTTCGCGTCTTGAAAGCCCGGATATTCGCGCCGGCATGGCCATGCTGATTGCCGCCATGTGTGCCGAAGGCACCAGCGTGATCAACAATGCCCAGCAGATCGAGCGCGGCTACGAACATATCGACGAGCGCCTGAATGCGCTCGGCGCCAGCGTCGAACGGGTGCCGGCGCGTACCTGACGCCGGCATCGCCCAGGCCGCTCCTTTACAGCGGCTTGGCCATGTCCAGATGATCCGCGGGCCAGTCGGGACGATGGTCGATATCGACGACCCACAGGTCGGGGTCGAAATTGGCCTGTCGCTCCAGATACTCGGCGATCGCCAGCGCGTCGGCCCCTTCCAGCACTTTCTCAAACAGACGCCCGGTGATTTCCGTGTCCATCATGGCCTGTGGCGCGGGGCCGTAGAGGTCGCTCAGCCGGTCGGCATGCTCGACGCGGACAAAGATCGCTCCGGCTTCTGCGGCGCCACGACGTGTGACGTAGACCGGCACTGCGCAATCCGTGCAGCGCCGGACGAGGACGTCCACCCACAAGGACGATGTCACACGCATGGTCTGTCCCGATCCGGACGACGCGCAGGGATTATACCAACGGTGATGATTATTGACCCATTTGACCGGAATGATTTGGCGCTGCGGGTAGGCGCGGTTCGCGCAGTGATGCCCAGCATCATAAGCGGACCGCAACGCCGCCGCAGCGTCAAAGCATCCGGCCTACGACAAGTCGGATGTTTCCGACTTGTCTGCTCGAAAGAG
>JANQQB010000217.1 GCA_028285165.1 Rhodobiaceae bacterium | reverse complement strand
CCTGGCCGCACGCTCGGAGCGACAACCCGACGAAAAGACACCCGCCCGTTAGGGGCCCGGCGCACGTCTCGACGGATCGCGCACCGAGTTATGACCGTTGCTATTGCAGCGGTTCAGGCGTTGAGATAGTCCCGCGCGGCGCGTTGGGCGCTGGCGATCTCGGCCGCGGACATTTCGTCCGCCAGTTCCTGGCGATAGGCAATCGCCGACCGGTTGCCGCGCATGGCCGCCAGATTGAACCATTTGTGGGCTTCGACATAATCGGCGGCAACATCGCGCCCGATCGAATATTTCATGCCCAATTGAAAGAAGATTTCCGCGTTGGCTTCCGAATTTGCGAAAGCGCCTTGCGATGCATCTGCAACGTCGTACCGAGCCATAACTCTACCCTTTGTCCCAGCCTGTCTCAGGCTTGTCTGCTAGACACTCACCCACCCGCGTTTCAGCGCGTTGTAGGCAAAGGATGGCGAAGCCGATTGAATCTGACGTTAAAGACCATCGTTAATTTCAGCTAAATTTCATGTAAATCCGGCGTTAAGAAACTCATTTACAGCAAGTTAACGCACCAATCGTCAAATACTATCAAATAAAAAACCAGAGCATGCTCGATATACTGGTAAAAAAGGCACCTTGCACTCTTTCAATACAGAGCACTCAAACCACAACAAAAAGGCCGGGCAAACGCCCGGCCTTTCTGATCTTCACGGTACCTTCCAGGAAATGCCGCGGCCCGGGGAACCTCAGGGTCCCGGCAGCAGACCGTCAAAGCGGAATGTTGTCGTGTTTCTTCCAGGGATTATCCAGCTCCTTGTCGCGCAGGAGACGCAGGGCGCGCGCAACGCGCCGCCGCGTGGAATGCGGATAAATCACCTCGTCGACATAGCCCCGTTCGCCGGCAACAAAGGGATTGGCAAAACGGGCTTCGTATTCCTTCGTGTGCGCCTCGATCGTCTCCTGGTCCTGGCCCCTGTAGAGGATCTCGGCCGCGCCTTTTGCGCCCATCACGGCGATCTCCGCCGACGGCCACGCATAGTTGATGTCGCCGCGCAGATGTTTGGACGCCATCACGACATAAGCGCCGCCATAGGCTTTGCGCGTGATCACCGTGACTTTCGGGACCGTCGCCTCGGCATAGGCGAACAGAAGCTTTGCGCCGTGTTTGATGAGCCCGCCATATTCCTGCGCGGTTCCCGGCAGGAACCCCGGAACATCGACAAACGTCACGATCGGAATGCTGAAACAGTCGCAGAAGCGCACGAACCGCGCTGCCTTGCGCGAGCAATCCGAATCCAGCACGCCGGCAAGCACCATCGGCTGGTTGGCGACCACGCCGACAGTGCGTCCTTCGACGCGCCCGAAGCCGGTGACGATGTTGCCCGCAAAGGACGGCTGGATCTCAAAGAAATCGCCTTCGTCACAGGTTTTACGGATCAGTTCCTTGATGTCATAGGGTTTGTTCGGATTGTCCGGGATCAGCGTATCGAGCGACATATCCGACGCGTCGACGGACTGGTAGCAATCGATTTCCGGCAGTTCGGCTGTATTGGAGGCCGGAAGGAAATCGATCAACCGACGCATTTCCAGAAGCGCCTCGACATCGTTGTCGAAGGCGCCGTCAGCGATCGACGACTTTGTCGTATGCACCGAGGCCCCGCCCAGTTCTTCGTGCGTGACCGTCTCGTTGGTGACCGTCTTCACGACATCGGGGCCGGTCACATACATGTAACTGGTATCGCGCGCCATGAAGATGAAGTCGGTCATGGCCGGCGAATAGACGTCGCCGCCGGCACACGGTCCCATGATCAGCGAGATCTGCGGGATCACACCCGACGCGTCCACGTTGCGCTGAAACACTTCACCGTATCCGCCAAGCGCGGCCACGCCCTCCTGGATCCGGGCGCCGCCGGCATCGAACAGCCCGATGATCGGCGCGCGATTGCGCAAGGCCATATCCTGGATCTTGATCATCTTCTGGGCATGCGCCTCCGACAGCGAACCGCCGAAAACGGTGAAGTCTTTGGCAAAGACATAGACGGTCCGTCCATTGATCGTGCCCCAGCCGGTCACGACGCCATCCCCCGGGATCGTCTTGCCGGCCATGCCGAAATCCGTGCACCGGTGCTGGGCGAACATGTCGAATTCTTCGAACGAGCCTTCGTCGAGCAGCACCTCCAGCCGCTCCCGCGCGGTCAGCTTGCCGCGTTCGTGCTGGGCGGTGATGCGTCTTTCACCGCCGCCCAGCCGGGCGATGGAGCGGCGGTCTTCAAGCTCGTGCAAAACGTCTTTCATGATGGGTCCGGCGATTTGGAATGGCGATCCCGGCTCATAGCATGACAGACGGCCGGGCGGGAAGCCTCGGGCGGCTCGGGACAGCTAACCCTTTCGGATGACGCGTGCTGGCGGATATCAGGTTGGCGAAACGCCGATAACCCGGGCGGCCGCCTTCATCTCGACCCAGCGGCGTGTCCGGCGCAGCATGGCGTCGTGATCCTCACCCCAGGTCTCGAAATTCCAGTCCTCGTCGACATGCGCCGCTTTCCAGGCCTCGACGGTCGACAGCCGGCCTTTCCAATGGGCGAGCGCCAGTACTGCGGACCCGAGCAGCGTTGTCGTGGCATGAAGGCCGGCGAGCGTCAGATCGTCGGCAGCAGCGAACAGCTCCGCCGCCCTGTCGCGCGTGCCCGCGGGCTGGTCGACCGGCATCAGGCCCTCCACCAGATGGAACCGCATGCCGAACGCGTCTTCCGCCCATCTGAGGATCGGGTCCCAGTTCTCCTGCTGCCGGCTGACGAGCGTTTCAGGTCTGTCGGCCCGGTAGCACAAGAGATCGGAATCCGTATACCCGGCCAATTGGTCGACGATGCCGTCGCGATGCGCGCCGACAACATCGAGGCCCGCATTGACAAGTCGCGTGATCGGCATGGCACCGGCGTCGATGAACTCGCTCTGGTCGTCCCATTCCTCGGCAAGCGCCCGCGCCAGCGCGGCGTCGGCGACCGCCACCGTGTTCCGTTTCGGCGTGCGCAACGGCCTGCCGTCCAGAAGGATGACATGACCCTCCTCGCGTCCGGCGATCGTCACGTCTTCATAGAACCGCTTGGGCAGATTGGGCCGTGCCAGATCGCGGATCCGGGCCTGCGGGTCGTCGGAGGGTTTGTCGGCCATGGCGTGCGTCACCCCTCGGTCCAGGCGGCGTGATCGGCAAAGACGGCGCCAAGCGCC
>JANQQB010000216.1 GCA_028285165.1 Rhodobiaceae bacterium | reverse complement strand
CCTTCGGTGGACCAAATCAGCCCGTCGGCGTCGTTAAATCGCTTGCCCGATACACCGTATCGCGCTGCGCGATTTGCCTAGCCGAGCGAACTGATTTGGACCATCAAATGGTTCTATCTGGTCGAACAATGCTCTAGATCGTTGGGTGTCGAAGCCCGGCAATACTGGGGAAGGAAATCCACAGATGATTCACAATCGAACGGTCCGGCTGCGGGCACGCCCGGTCGGAATGAGCAAACGCGACGATTTTGAGATCACCGAAGAACCGGTACCGGAACCCGGTGACGGACAATTTCGTGTCCGCCTCGATTACGTCTCCCTCGACCCGGCCATGCGCGGCTGGATATCCGGCGGCAAGTCCTATGTGCCGCCCGTGGCCATCGGTGAGGTCATGCGCAGTTACTCCGCCGGTATCGTCGAAGCCTCCAACCATCCCGGTTTCCAGGAAGGCGACGCGGTCACCGGGCTGTTCGGTGTGCAGACCCATGCCGTCAGCGATGGCAGCAACGGAGTGATCAAGGTCGACACGGCACAGGCGCCATTGCCGCGCTGGATCGGCGGGCTCGGCATGCCCGGCACCACGGCCTATTTCGGTCTTCTCGATATCGGGCAACCGAAGCCGGAGGAGACCGTCGTGGTTTCCGCGGCTTCGGGTGCGGTCGGATCGATCGTCGGGCAGATCGCCAAGATCCAAGGATGCCGCGCGGTCGGGATTGCCGGCGGGCCGGAAAAGTGTCGATACGTCGTCGACGATCTCGGCTTCGATGCCTGCGTGGATTACAAGGCCGGAAGCCTGGCCGAAGACCTGAAGGCGGCCTGTCCGAACGGCATCGACGTCTATTACGAGAATGTCGGCGGAGACATTCTCGACACCGTGCTGACCCAGATGAACGTGTTCGGCCGCATCCCGGTTTGCGGGCTGATCGCCCATTACAACAATACCGAACCGGCGCCCGGACCGAAGAACCTGCGCTCGGTTCTCGTCAACCGGCTCACCATGCGCGGCCTGATCGTCTTCGACTTCATCAAGCGGTATCCGGAAGCCGCCGAAGCGCTCGGGCGCTGGCATGCGGACGGTAAACTGAAAATGCGCGAGGACATCCGCGCCGGCGGCGTCGACGCGTTTCCCGATGTGCTCAACCTTCTCTACACGGGCGGCAATCTGGGCAAGCTCATCCTGGACCTGCGGGATTGATGCCGATGGCGTCGGGCGAACGAACGCTGATTATCATCCGGCACGGCGAAACCAACTGGAACCGGATCGGCCGCCTGCAGGGTCAGCGCGACACACCCCTGAACGATACCGGACGCGAGCAGGCACGCCGCAACGGCACAGCGCTGGGGCGTTATCTTTCCAGTGTCGACATGACCCCGGAAGACTTCACCTGGTTCTCCTCACCGCTGTCGCGCACCCGCGAAACGCTCGACCTCGTGCTTGAAAACCTGCCGGCAAAGGACATCCCCTACCGGTTCGACGACCGGCTGAAGGAGTTCACCTTCGGCGACTGGGAGGGACAGGTCCTGTCGGACCTGAAGCGGACCGTGCCCGACGCCTACCGCGCCCGACGCGCTGACAAATGGCACTTTCAGCCGCCCAACGGCGAAAGCTACCAGATGCTTCGGGACCGCGTCTCGCCATGGCTCGACGAGACTTCGGGAAACCTGATCGCGGTGACGCATGGCGGCGTGATCCGGGTCCTGTGGCACCTTCTTGAACAGCGCGCGAAGGAGCAGGTCACGGAAGAGGTCGTTCGTCAGGACAGGATCTATGTCTTTCGAAACGGCCAGCCGAGTTTTGTGTGACGGCGCGTCGGTGGCTCACCGCGGTTCCGGGTTAGCGCCGTTTCTCTGCCGGCACCTACACCGTCGAAATGTCCGGCGCGTCGACCGCCTTCATGCCAACGACGTGGTAACCGGAATCAACATGGTGGATCTCGCCGGTCACGCCGCGCGCCATATCCGACAGGAGATACAAACCCGCGCCGCCGACCTCTTCGATGCTCACCGTCTTGCGTAACGGCGCGTTGTACTCGTTCCATTTCAGAATGTAGCGGAAGTCGCCGATGCCCGACGCGGCAAGGGTTTTGATCGGACCGGCGGACACCGCATTCACGCGGATCCCTCTCGGACCGAGATCCACGGCCAGGTAGCGCACACTGGCCTCCAGGGCCGCTTTGGCAACGCCCATCACGTTGTAATGCGGCATCACCTTTTCGGCACCGTAATAGGTGAGCGTCAGAAGCGAGCCGCCCTGTTCCATATGCTTTTCGGCCCGCTGGGCTACGGCCGTGAACGAATAGGCAGAAATCAGCATGGTCTGGGAGAAGTTTTCCGCCGAGGTGTCGACATATCGGCCGGTCAGTTCGTCCTTGTCGGAAAACGCGACGGCGTGAACGACAAAATCGATCCCGCCAAGAGAGCTGGCGGCAGCGTCGAAAACGGCGTCGATCGTCTGCGGCTCGGTCACATCGCAATGTCCTGCAACACTCGCACCCAATTGCTCGGCAAGCGGCTCGACGCGTTTTTTCAACGCATCACCCTGGTAGGTCAGGCTCAACGACGCGCCCGCGTCGGCGAGCGCCTTCGATATGCCCCAGGCGATCGACCGGTTGTTGGCCACCCCAAAGACGAGACCCCGTTTCCCCGTCATCAACCCCTTAAAATCGGACATGCGCTCGCCTTGTTTTCCTTTGCTCGGACCGGCCGCACGGCCGCCATCGGCGCGCAATCTCCGTCCGGTGGTCCTAATGACATAGCCGGACAGGCGCTTCAAGAAGCGAACCGACCGGCCTCGCCCGAGGCGAAGCCGGAACGCCTTCGGCGGCTCCGTCGCCGCGCGCTGGAGCCTTCAGGCTTTGCGTCAACACGCCTCTGGAGACGCCGCCGACAATCGTTGGAAAAAGGCATGGCGCCATCCAGTCGAGACCCATTGGATGCCGGGATTTCCGGCGCGTATCAACGTCTTATGCCGTTCATGCAGCGACGGCTCAACGGGTTGCGACCCTGCTTCAAAGACGCTTCACATTTCGATTCAGCAGACGCTCATTCACTTTGTATTTCAATGCATTACAATACACCGATAATACGATGCGCCGGACCTCGTGCGCCGTGTGAAGTGCGAGACATCCGCGTGTTGTTTCCTTGTCGGCCCTAACGCGCTAGACAGATGCGAACACGCGCTCACAAGAAGGACAGACCCATGGATGGTGCGGACCCGTCAATCGATTCGTTTCTGGCGGAAGCCGGAAATGTCATCGGGACCGGCCATGTGCTGACCGAACCGTCCGACAAGGACGGCTACCTGTCGGAACTGCGCAAGCTGTTCGTCGGCGACAGCGCCGCGGTGCTGCGGCCGCGGTCGACCACCGAGGTCTCGACAATCCTGCGGCTGGCCAACGAATCGGGCATCGCCGTGGTGCCGCAGGGCGGCAATACGGGTCTTGTCGGCGGCCAGATACCGGATGCCAGCGGCCGGCAGATCGTGCTCTCGCTGTCGCGTCTGAATACGATCCGGGACATCGATCCGGAAGGCAACACAATGGTGGTCGATGCCGGGTGCGTTCTGGAGACCATCCATCGGGCGGCTGACGAGCACGACCGACTGTTTCCGCTGACGCTCGGGTCGATGGGCTCGTGCCAGATCGGCGGCAACCTGTCGACCAATGCGGGTG
>JANQQB010000194.1 GCA_028285165.1 Rhodobiaceae bacterium | reverse complement strand
TCCGCCGAGCCACAACATGATCATCTTTGCGGTGGCGGCCGGCGGGGGCATATCGATTTCGAAACTGTTCCTGGCGGGCGTCGTTCCCGGAATATTGATGTGCGCCTGCCTGGCGCTCGCCGCCTATGTGATCGCTGTGCGGCGCGGCTACCCCGCCGAACCGTTTCCCGGCTGGCGCATCGTGCTCGGCACGGCAATTACCGCCATCCCAGGGCTGATCACCGCTGTCATCATTGTCGGCGGCGTGCTGTCCGGCGTCTTCACCGTCACGGAATCCGGCGCGTTCGGCGCCATCTACGCCCTGGTGCTGACGGTCGTCGCCTATCGGTCCCTGTCCTGGCCGGCATTCGTCACGGCCGTCACGTCGGCGGTCCGGACCACCTCCATGGTGATGATCCTGATCGGTTTTGCGAGCGCCTTCGCCTATCTTCTGGCGCTCTATCAGGTGCCGGCGCTGCTGTCCCAGACGCTGGTGACGATCTCTGAAAACCCGCTCGTGATCCTCTTGATGATCAACATCATGCTCCTGATGCTCGGCATGATCATGGACATGGCGGCGCTGATCCTGATCTGCACGCCGATTTTTCTGCCGATTGCCCGCGAGATCGGCATGGACCCGGTCCAGTTCGGCATCATGCTGATGATGAATCTCGGCCTTGGTTTGTGCACGCCGCCGGTCGGCACCTGCCTGTTCGTTGGATGTGCCGTCGGCAAGGTCCCCATCGAACAGGCGCTGCGGTCGATCTGGCCATTTTACCTTGCCTTGCTGGCGGCGCTGATGCTGGTCACCTACGTGCCGGCGATTTCACTGACGCTGCCGGCGCTGCTCGACTGAAGCGCACAAAAAGACCGGCCGGAGGACCCGGTGCCGGATACCCGCCGCCCGGCCGGGGCATCCGGTTCGAAATGGTCGCGCCCGGCACGACCGGCACACCGTTTGATCAGCGGCACACCTGACCACAGGTGCCTGTAGGTATCCGCAAGACCTTTCCGAAGGGGGCGTTTGCGCAAATCGAAGGATTGCGCCGTCGCCGATCCGCACCTCGCCTCCAACGATATTGCCGGCTGCGTCATCGGTCAGACCATCGACGTCACTGCCGGTCCGATCATAGCGTGCGGCCGGTGCGGTACGGCGAACCGATCGGCAGCAAGGCGGCCGGGATTTCGACAGTCAGGCCGCCAAGCAGGCGAAAGGACAGTCCCTTGCCATGCCGGTCGAGGCGGAGCGATGCGTTGACACCGCCGCCAAGCGTATTGGCGATGACAAAGTTCAGAGCGTTGAGGTTCGGCAGTTCATAGCGGTCCACCCGCGTCGCCCCTAATGGCTGAAAGAGGTCCAGCACGCGCACTTCCGTAACCTGTTCGATCAGAACCGGCCAGGCCTCTGCCTCGTAGGCAATGACGGAAATGTTCGACGTGTCGCCTTTGTCACCGGCTCGGCCATGCGCGATCGCATGCAACGGCACCTCGAGGCCTGGCGGCGTGTTCCGGCTCATGGTTCAATCACCTCGACCCGCACGTCGCCTTCCACCCTATCGCGCGGCACCAGAATCGACCCGGTTGCAATCTGCGGGCTTAGATGGCTGCGGAAACCGCCGCCGCCGGCGGGTCCCGAACAATACAATGCCTGTAATTCGTCAATCAGGGCGCACGCGACCTCGCGGTCCTGCGCGTTCATGGCAAGCCGCAGCCGCACCGTCGATGCCATCGCCTCCGGCGCCTTTCCGGTTCCCTGAGGCGCGGGCGGTTCTCCGATGAGATCGATGGCGATAGGCTCCTCTATCCCTGTTTCGCGCATTCGTGTTGTGACGATCTCGCCGGCCAGCCTGGCGCGCGCCGTCGCGTTCGGGCCGGCATAGCTCATCTCGGCTTCAGCCATCCAGCCGTTTTCGACGCACAGCGTCGCCTTGAGATCCGCAGGAGGCCTATGGCCCCGCACCCCGCTTACGGCAACGCGATCGCCACCCAGGTCGTCAAGGACCATGCCGGTGATGTCGGCGGTCACGTCCGGTACCAGATAGGCCGCTGGATTGTGCATTTCATACAGCACCTGTTCGGTCACCGTGGCGCGGTCGATCATGCCACCGGTGCCCGCCGGTTTCGACAGGATGAAGCCTCCGTCGGCTGCGATCTCGGCAATCGGAAAGCCGACATGGGCGAGATCCGGCACGTCCTTGAAACCCGGATCGGCGAAATAGGCGCCGGAAACCTGTGCACCGCATTCCAGAAGATGTCCGCAGATCGTTCCGGCCGCCAATCGATCGAAGTCGGTCGGGCTCCATCCGAATTCGTGCATCAAAGGACCGAGCGCGAGCGCGCTGTCGGTTGTGCGCCCGACAAGCACGATCGGAGCGCCTGTCGCCACAGCATCGCGTACAGGTGCGGCCCCCAGATAGGCATTGGCCGCGAGGATCGGCCGATCGAAGAGGTGGGCGCCATCAAGAGACGTCTGGTGACGCAGATCAGTGTCGGAAAATCCGTTGCGCAAATCGTCTCCGCTGACGATGGCAACCGGCGGCGGATGCAATCCGCGTTCGCGCGCCAGCGCCTGGATGCGGCGTGCGCCCGCCGCCGGATTGGCCGCCCCGAGATTGCTGACGATGCGAATTCCGGCATCAAGCACGTCGCCGAGAATCGGCCCGAGATACCGATCGAGAAACGCCGAATAACCGCGCTCCGGGTCCCGAACCCGTTCCTGCTGGGCGATCGCCAGCGTGCGTTCGCCAAGACATTCGAACATCAGGTAATCGGCGCCGGGTTTGGCGGCAAACTCGCGGACGATGGGCTGGGCGGCGTCAAACCGATCGCCGGCGAACCCTGCCCCGCAGCCGATGCGAACGGTGTGTGTCTTTTCGGCCATGGCCTTTCCAGATTTTTTTCGGGCTCGCGACCGATCTGTGCATCTTCAGACGCCGCGGGCGAAACCGCAAGACTGCCGGGCTTGACGCGAAGTGCGGCCTCACAGATATCGGTCGGCATGGTCACCGCCGGTCAACCGCCCCGCACCTATCCGGATATCGAACCGTTCCGGTCCGGTCATCTCGACGTCGGCACAGGGCACCGCCTCTATTTCGAATGTTGCGGCACGCCCGGCGCCAAACCGGCACTCGTGCTGCATGGCGGGCCGGGATCGGGCGTATCGGCGAAACACCGACGGCTGTTCGATCCTGCCGCATATGAAATCGTGCTGTTCGACCAGCGCGGATGCGGCCGCAGCCGACCATGGGCGGCCGTCGATCTGGCTGCGCTCGCCGCCAATACGACACATCACCTGATCGCCGACATTGAAAAGCTGCGGACCCATCTTGGCCTCGATGCCTGGCTGGTGTTTGGCGGATCATGGGGCACGACGCTGGCGTTGGCTTACGCCCAGGCGCATCCGGACCGGGTCAGCGAAATGGTGCTCGCCGGCGTTGCCATGACCCGCCGCGCGGAGATCGACTGGCTCTATGGCCATGTCGGCTTCCTGTTGCCGGAGGCATTCGCCCGGTTTCGCGCCGGTGCGCCGGAAGGCGAACCGGGCATCGGCCTCGTTGAAGCGTATGCAAAGCGCCTTCTGTCTCCCGATCCGGCCATTCATGACCTGGCGGCGCGGAACTGGTGTGCATGGGAACTGGCCGTCATCGAAGCGGAAGCCGAGGCTGAAACAGGGTCGCGATGGAGCAACCCGGATTTCAGGCGCTGCTTCGCGCGTATTGTCACGCATTACTTTCGCCACGATGCGTGGTTGGACGACAACGCCCTGATCGACAATGCCAAATGCCTAGCCGGCATTCCGGGCATCCTGATCCACTCACGCCTCGACCTCGCCACGCCGCTGACAACGGCATGGACCCTCGCTCACGCATGGCCCGACAGTGAGCTCGTGCTGCTGGACCGTGGCTTGCATTCGGCGTCAGAGGGCCGGATGGCGGATGCCATCGTCGCCGCAACAGATCGGTTTGCCCACCGGTCCTAGAGCGGTTCCGGGTTAGCCTTTTCACGGCGGATATCGCTTGCTTGCCAGCCTATGCAGGGCACGGCATAGTCGCGCAAATGCCGCTCAGATTCACGTTCCGTCAGCTTGAGTATTTCGTTGCCGTCGGCAATGCCGGGTCGATCGCCTTGGCGTCTGAGCAGATCAACATCTCCTCGCCCTCGATTTCCGCGGCAATCAGCCAGCTCGAACAGGAATTCAACGTCCAGCTCTTTGTACGCCAACACGCCCAGGGGCTTTCCCTGACCCCGGCGGGACAGCGTTTCCTCAAGGAAGCCAAGCTCTTACTCGATCAAGCACATGCCCTTCATGATGTTGCATCCGACATCAGCGGCGGTGTTTCCGGACCGCTCACACTCGGCTGCCTGATCACGGTTGCCCCCAACGTGCTGCCGGGTTTGCGCAAGGGATTCGAACAGGCCTACCCGGACGCCGAACTCGGTCAGCGCGAAGCCCATCAGGCCGACCTTCTTTCGTTGCTGATGCATGCCGAAATCGATGTCGCCATCACCTACGATTTGCACCTGCCGCGGGAAGTCGCCTTCGAGCCGTTGGTTCCACTGCCCCCTTATGCGCTGTTTTCCGACACCGATCCGGCTGCCATGACCGATGCCGTCCGACTGGAGGACCTGGCCGGTCGACCGATGGTGCTGCTCGACCTGCCGCTCAGCCGTGACTATTTCCTGTCGTTGTTTCGGGACCGGTCGTTGAAGCCGCAGATTGCCGAGCGGACCCAGGACATGACGATGATGCGCAGCCTGGTGGCCAACGGCTACGGTTACGGCTTGGCCAACCTGCCCCTGAAATCCGACCGCGCCGTGGACGGCAAACCCATCCGCATGCGGCGTCTCGACGATGTCGACCGGCCATTGTCGCTCGGTCTCGCCACGGTCAAAGGAGCCCGCAAGACCGGGATTCTTGCCGCCTTTGAGAGTTACTGCCGGGAGGCTTTGGTTGAGCGGCGGATTGCCGGTGCGGCGTGTCCTGAATAGGGATGGCACCGAAGTGATCCATCTCGCATGGTTTGCAGACGGACGAGGTGATGCCGCCGCCTTGGTCGGCGAATCCAGTTTTCACACGCCAACGCGTCAGACACGAACGCGGACCCAAATGTCCTCCGATCGGGCTCACATGAGCCGATGCCTTCCGCCGGTCACCGCTTCTGCGTTGCCAGAACAAACCTCACGAACAGGCTTGATCGGCACAGCAAACCGGATCGTCCCGCAAGCCCGCCAACAGGCCGGGGATTATTGTCCGGCTAAGACAAACCTGGAGTTGAAAGACATCCCATGACACTGTTAAATCGCCGCCATGAAACTGGCCCTGTACCAGGGTCCCTCACCGGCCGGTGATGTGGACCACGCCTTCTCCGTTATCGAAACCAGCGTGCGCCGGGCAGTCGACGCCGAGGCGGACCTTTTGGTTTTTCCCGAACTGTTCCTGCCTGGCTACAACATTGAAGCCGGCATGCAGGAAACCGCCCAGCCGATCGACGGCCCTTGGATCAAGACGCTGTCGCATGTCGCGCGCGGCTTCCGGTGCAGCATCGTTATCGGGTTTGCCGAGCGCGAGCGGCACTACGTCTACAATTCGGCAGCCGTACTCGGCAGCACCGGCGAATTGCTCGCCCGCTATCGCAAGATCCAGCTCTATGGCGCGCGCGAGAAGGACCTGTTCCGACCTGGCAATGTCTACGCTTCGTTCGACTGGAACGGCCTGAAGGTTGGCTTGCTGATCTGCTACGATGTCGAGTTTCCCGAACATGTCCGCGCGATGCGCCGCATGGGGGCCGGCCTGGTCGTCGTGCCGACGGCCAACATGATGCCCTTCACCTATGTGTCGCGATACCTGATCCCGGCCCGCGCCTGCGAAAATGCAATCGCGATAGGCTATGCGAACTATTGCGGCACGGAAGGCGATGTGACCTATGTCGGCAACAGCGTTATCGCCTCGGCCGATGCCGCAACCGTGCATATGGCCGGTTCGGAAGAGGAAACCTTGCTCGTTGGTGACATGCTGACGCTGATCGGCGATCCGGACTTGCTCAGCCGGCAACTGGAAGACCTCAGGGCCATCAGCATTCCGATGGCCTGAGCGGCAATCGGGTATAGAGCATCGTGTGATCATCTTGATCCATTTGACCGGTTTTTCGGGCCTTCTGGCTAGGCGCGGTCGCCGCCGTGGTCTGGTTGACCACAAGGCGATCGCAACGACGTCCAGAAGGCCGGAAAAGCCGGCCTCCCGCAAATCGGATGTTTCCGATTTGCGAACCCTGCTGCCAAACACGGAAACATCCGTGTTTGGTGTGCCATATCAGGCCGTCGGCAGCGTTAAACAGCTTGCCCGATGTCCCACATCGCGCTGCACTGTTTGCCTCGCCGAACGACCTGATCTGGCTCATCAAATGGGTCAAGATGATCACACGATGCTCTAGCCGGTTGCCTCGTTCAGGCAGAAATCCGGGATCGAATCCTCGTTCTTGACCGTCTTCAAAAGAAAGACGGTCTTGTAGGCCTGCACGGTCGGCATCGTACCGAACGTTGCCTGGGCAAAGGCGTGGTAGTCCTCGATTGAGCGTTCCGTCACGATCAAGAGATAATCGAAATCACCGGTCACGGCGTGACATTGCTGGACTTCATCCCGGGCCAGCATATCGGCGGCGAACTGATCCGAGACATTGGCCTTGGGCAGCGACAGCGTGACCATGACAGCGGCCGATACCGGCCTGGCAAACCGTCGGCGATCGAGTCTTGCGACCAGCCGAGAGATCAGGCCTGAAGACCAGAACCGGGCGACCCGCTTGGCGCAGGCGGAATTGGACAGACCGACGAGGTCGGCCAGTTCGGCATTGGACCGGCGCGCATCCGTCTGCAGCAATCGCAGCAGATGTCGATCGATCGTATCCATTCGCATTCTCCCTTGATCGGCTGGCAGCGCGGATTTTTGTCATTGATCAGCTCTATCACGAGCATTATTCCGAAGATTACCCCGAATTTCGAGATCATTCAGACATACGCTCATGTTTCCATGGCGGAAATGATCCGAATTCAGGAGAATGGCCGTGTCCGAAGATTTTCTCACCCGCGCCGACAAGTCACTGATCCGCTATGGCGGCAGCTTTTTCCCCGAAGAAATCGTCGCCGCGAAGGGAACCTATGTGTACGGCCGAGACAGGCGCCCGATCCTCGACTTCACCTCCGGACAGATGAGCGCAGTCCTCGGACACGCCCATCCGGAAATCGTCGAAACCGTATCGACGACGATCGGCAGGCTCGATCATCTGTTCAGCGGCATGTTGTCGGCGCCGGTCGTCGATCTGTGTGAAGCCCTCGTCGAGAGCCTGCCCGAAGGCCTTGATCGTGCGATGCTCTTGTCGACCGGCGGCGAAGCCAATGACGCGGCCATCCGCATGGCCAAACTCTATACCGGCGGCTTCGAAATCGTTAGCTTCGACCAATCCTGGCACGGCGTGACAGGCGCCGCCAGTGCTGCGACCTATGTTGCGGGGCGCCGGGGCTATGGGCCAGCGCCGGCCGGCAGTTTCGCCATTCCCGCGCCGAACGCCTACCGGCCGCGTTTCGGGCCTGACGGACCCGACTGGCAGGCCGAACTCGATGACGCCTTTCAGCAAGTCGACCGCCAATCGACGGGAAATCTCGCGGCTTTCATTGCCGAGCCGATCCTGAGCACCGGCGGGATCATTGACCTGCCACCCGGCTATCTGCAAGCATTGAAGGCACATTGCACCGCACGCAATATGCTTCTTATCCTGGACGAAGCGCAGACCGGGCTTGGCCGGACCGGCCTGATGTATGCCTTCGAACGGGATCAGGTCGTTCCCGACATCCTGACACTTTCAAAGACACTTGGCGCCGGACTGCCGTTGTCAGCTGTCCTGACGAGCCATGACATTGAAGCGCGGTGCCACGAGCGCGGCTATCTGTTCTATACGACCCATGTCTCCGACCCGCTGCCCGCCGCGGTCGGGCTGAAAGTCCTCGAAATCGTTCTGCGGGACGGACTGACGGCCCGCGCCGCTGCGA
Source organism: Rhodobiaceae bacterium (assembly GCA_028285165.1). Lineage (GTDB taxonomy): Bacteria > Pseudomonadota > Alphaproteobacteria > Rhizobiales > JANQQB01 > JANQQB01. The sequence continues at coordinate 7,128 of JANQQB010000194.1, read as the reverse complement.
TCGGAGACCGTCTCAGGACCGGCTTCCTCGACCTCAAGGCCCGCTACGACTGCATCGGCGACGTGCGCGGCCGCGGGCTCCTGCTCGGGCTTGAAATCGTAACCGACCGGACCAGTCGGGAACCGGCGCCGGAGCTCGGCGCAGCAATCCTCGACGCCTGCATCGAACGCGGTCTCAGTATGAACATTGCGAGCCTGGCCGGGCTGACCAGCGTCTTCCGCGTCGCGCCGCCGCTGACGGTCGGCGAAAGCGAAATCGACGAGGCACTTTCTATCCTCGACCAGTCGATTGCCCACGCACTGGACGTCGGAAGCCCAAGGCACGCGGCGGCATCGTGAATCGCCACAAAAAAGAGCGACCGCGTCAGTCCGGCAGGACCGCGGTCGCCTCGATTTCCACCTTGGCCCGGTCCTCGATCAGGGCAACCACCTGGACCATGGTCATGGCGGGGAAATTGCGACCAAGCACCGACCGGTAGACCGATCCGATCTCGCCGAGGCGGCTCAGATAGACCTGCTTGTCGATGACATACCATGTCAGCCGCACGATGTGCTCGGGTCCGGCGCCAGCCTCGGCGAGGATCGCGACGATGTTTTTCAGCGTCTGCTCGATCTGGCCGACAAAGTCGTCTGTCTCGAATTCCTGATCGGCATTCCACCCGATCTGGCCGCCGAGATAGAGCGTGCGTCCTGTTGCGGCGACACCGTTCGCGTAGCCCTTGGCGGCTTTCCAGGTGGCCGGATGAAGAAGGTCGTGTACGGGCGTGTCAGTCATGGGCCGTTTCCGCTTGGAGTTGTTCTGTCAGTCGGGCTCGGACGGAGTCGGTCCAACGGACCGCCCGGGCCTTGTCGAGATCCATGAAGACGAGCGTGTGATCACAGGTAAACCGTGTCTCGCCGGCGCACGAACACGTCGTCGTCAGATCGACACTCGACCGGCCGACGCGCCGGACGACGATCGTAAAGATCAGGCAATCGCCAAGCCGGCTCGGAGCCTTGAAGGTTGTGTCGAGATGCACGGTCGGCACGCCGCGCCGGTCGTCTGTGTGCATTTGAGGAAACGGCAGGTCGTTGCGCGCGCCGAACCATTCGGAGACGACCGAATTGAGCATCTCGAAATAGCGCGGGTAAAAGACGATCGCCGCCGGATCGCAATGGTGGAATTCGACGAGACGGGTCGTCGTGAACGGGGTCGCTACCGGTCCGTCGCTCATAGGTGGGTTCTCACATGCCAGAGTTCGGGAAACAGGACGACATCCAGCATGCGTTTCAGGTAGGAGACACCCCCGGTCCCGCCCGTGCCCCGCTTGAAGCCGATCACGCGTTCCACTGTGGTGACGTGGTTGAAACGCCAGCGCCGGAAATAGTCTTCGAAATCCACCAGTTTTTCCGCCAGTTCGTAGAGCGGCCAATGGGTCTCCGGAGCTTCGTAGACGACCTTCCAGGCGGCCATGACACCCTCATCCGCCGTATGGGTGCGCGAGACGTCGCGCTCGAGCACGCTGTCGGGCACATCGATGCCGTTGCGCGCCAGAAGGCGGAGCGCCTCGTCATACAGGCTCGGGCGTTCCAGTTCCGCCTTGAGCAACGCTGTCACTTCAGCGCGATGCGCATGCGGCCTCAGCATGGCCGGATTGCGGTTGCCGACCATGTATTCGATCTGGCGGTACTGGTGGGACTGGAATCCGGACGATTGGCCCAAGGAGTCCCGAAAATTGGTGTATTCGCTCGGCGTCATTGTGCGCAGCACATCCCAGGCGTCGTTGAGCTGTTCGAACAGCCGCGCCACACGGGTCAACATCTTGAATGCCGGTGACAGGGTATCCCGCCGGATCGCCTCCCGCGCCGCGGAGACCTCATGCACAGCCAGCCGCATCCAGAGTTCCGATACCTGGTGCTGGATGATGAACAGCATTTCGTCATGCGCATCGGAAAGCGGCGCCTGAGCCGACAGGATCTTGTCCAGTTGAAGGTAGTCGCCGTAGGACATGCGCCCGTCGAACGACATTTCAGCCCCTTCTTCGGCCGGATCGTAGGGAACCGTCATGGCAGACCTCGTCCTCGCTTTCGGAACGGCCGACCCGGTCTAGACCGGGTCTTTCAGCCGGAACCGCTGAACCTTTCCGGTCTGGGTCTTCGGCAGCGCATCGATGAACCGGACAGAGCGCGGATATTTGTAGGGTGCGATCGTCGCCTTGACGTGATCCTGCAGCCGCTTGATCGTAAGCTCATCGGGCGCCACGCCCTCGGCCAACACGATATGGGCCTCCACGATCTGGCCGCGGTCCTCGTCCGGCGCCCCGATCACTCCGCATTCGACGACATCGGAATGGGACAAAAGCGCGGCCTCGACCTCGGGACCGGCGATGTTGTAACCGGAGGAGATGATCATGTCGTCGCTGCGGGCCTGGAAATAGAACAGCCCGTCCTCGCCGTGGATGAAACTGTCGCCGGTCAGGTTCCAGCCGTCGCGCACATAGGTCTGCTGCCGTTCGTCGGCGAGATACCGGCACCCGGTCGGGCCACGCACGGCGATGCGGCCGACCGTGCCGCGCGGCACTTCCTGCATGTCGTCGTCGACGACCCGCGCCTCATAGCCGGTCACCGGAGAACCGGTGCATCCGGGTTTTGCCGAGCCGAACCGGTTGGAAATGAAGATGTGCAGCATTTCCGTGGCGCCGATGCCGTCGAGGATCGGCTTGCCGGTCTTCGTCGTCCATTCGTCGAAAACCGGCGCTTGCAGCGTTTCGCCGGCCGACACGGCGACCCGCAGGCTGGACAGGTCAGCGCCTTCGTCCATCGCCCGCATCATCGCCCGATAGGCCGTCGGCGCGGTAAAGCAGACGGTCGCCTTATGGGTCTCGATGATCTCGATCATGTTCGGCGGCGACGCTTCTTCGAGCAGGGTCGCCGTCGCGCCGAAACGCAACGGAAAGACCGCCAATCCGCCGAGCCCGAAGGTGAAGGCGAGCGGCGGCGATCCGACGAAGACGTCGTCCGGTGTCACGCCCAGGACTTCCTTTGCGTAGCCGTCGGCAATGATCAGGATGTCGCGGTGAAAGTGCATGGTCGCCTTCGGCGAACCGGTCGTGCCGGACGTGAAGCCAAGCAGGGCCACATCATCGCGGCCGGTTTCGACCGCGTCGAACCGGACAGGTTTCGAGAGCGCCGCGCGGTCCAGCTCGGCGTCGTGGTTTGCGGTCCCGTCGAACCCGACAACCGTTTCAAGATAATCCGATGTCTTCGCGCAGGCGACGATCTCGTCCATCATGCGCGTGTCGCACAGCGCCAGCTTGATCTGCGCCTTGTCGACGATCTTCGCCAATTCGCCGGTGCGCAGCATCGGCATGGTGTTGACGACGACCGCACCGGCCTTCGTGGCGGCAAGCCAGCACGCCACCATGGCCGGATTGTTGGCGGAGCGGATCAGCACCCGATGGCCCGGCTTAACACCGTAGGTATCGACCAGGGCGTGGGCCAGACGGTTGGTCCAGTCGGACAATTCCTTGTAGGTGCGCTGGCGACCGTTGCCGATGAGCGCGATGTGATCGCCGAACCCCTGGTCGACCATGCGGTCGGTCAGTTCGACGCCGACATTGATGCGATCCGGATAGTCGAAGCCGTCGAGCAGGAATTCCGGCTGGTCGTCCGCCGGCGGCAGGTTGTCCCGGGCAAAGGTGTCGGTATGGGCTGAGGGGCCGAGCATTATTCTCCTCCCGATTTCGTACCGGCCGAAACCCGATCGGCCAGCGTCTGCCGTGCGATGATGACTTTTTGAACGTCCGATGCGCCTTCGTAGATGCGCAGGGCGCGGATTTCCCGGTAAAGGCTTTCAACGATGGTGCCCTTGCGCACGCCGTCGCCGCCATGGATCTGCACGGCCTTGTCGATCACGCTCTGGGCAGCTTCGGTGGCGTGCAGCTTGGCCATGGCGGCTTCCCGGGAGATGCGTGGGGCTCCCTGATCCTTCGCCCAGGCCGCGCGGTAGATCAGGAGCGCGCTGGCGTCCACGTCCAGCGCCATGTCGGCGATGTGGCCCTGCACCATCTGGAGGTCGTGCAACGGTGCGCCGAAAAGGTGCCGATCGCTCGACCGGCCAAGCGTCTCGTCAAGCGCCCGGCGGGCAAAGCCAAGGGCCGCCGCGCCCACGGTGGAGCGAAACACGTCGAGCACGGACATCGCAATGCGGAACCCCTGCCCCGGTGCGCCGATCATCGTCGAGGCCGGCAGCCGGATGTCGTTGAAGCGGAGATGGGCAAGCGGATGCGGCGCGATCACTTCCTGGCGTTCGACGATTTCAAGGCCGTCGCTGTCGCCGGGCAGCACGAAAGCCGACAGACCCTTGGCGCCGGGCGCCTCCCCGGTCCGCGCGAACACACAATAAAGGCCGGCAATGCCGCCGTTCGAGATCCAGGTCTTTTCACCGCTGAGAATGTAATCGTCGCCGTCGCGCACCGCTGTCGTCGACAGGTTGGCGACGTCCGATCCGGATGCCGGTTCCGACAGCGCGAAGGCGGACAGCACTTCACCGGACCGGGTGCGGTCGAGCCACGCCTTCTGGCTGTCCGATCCGAACAGGGTGATCGCCCCGGTCCCGAGCCCCTGCATGGCAAAGGCAAAATCGGCGAGGCCGTCATGTCGGGCAAGGGTTTCCCGGATCAGGCAGAGCGTGCGCACATCCAACTGACCCGCGGAGTGCGCCAGCCAGCCGTCACGGCCAAGCTGAGCGACCAGATCGCGGCACGCCTGATCGATATCACCGTGATCGACCGGCAGGTTGGCCGCGCACCATGTTTCCAATCGGACGGCAAGATCGCGATGCCGGTCCTCGAAAAACGGCCAGTCGAGAAAACTGCGATCCGCCATCAATCGCCCTCAAACACCGGTTTATCTTTGGCCACGAAGGCCTTGAAAGCACGTTCGAAATCCTTCGTCTGCATGCAGATCGCCTGGGCCTGCGCCTCGGCCTCGATCGCCTGATCGAGCGACATGTTCCATTCCTGGTTCAATTGTGTCTTGGTGATGCCATGCGCGAAGGTGGGACCGGCGGCGAGCTTCTGGGCGAAGCCGATCGCCTCGGCCTCCAGGGCGTCGGCCGGATGCAGCGCATTGAAGAAACCCCAGGCGCTGCCTTCGTCGGCGGACATGGAACGCCCGGTATAGAGCAGTTCGGCCGCCCGACCCTGGCCGATGATGCGCGGCAGCATCGCACAGGCGCCCATGTCGCAACCGGCCAGGCCGACCCGGGTGAACAGGAAGGCGGTCTTGGCTTCAGGTGTTGCCAATCGGATGTCGGACGCCATGGCGATGATCGCGCCGGCGCCGACGCATACACCATCGACCGCGGCAATAATCGGCTTGCCGCAATGAATCATGGCCTTGACGAGATCGCCGGTCATGCGCGTGAAGGACAGGAGCTGCTTCATGTCCATGCGCACCAGCGGCCCGATGATGTCGTGCACATCGCCGCCGGAGCAGAAGTTTCCGCCATTGGACGCAAACACCACCGCGTCGACATCCTCCGCATAGGCAAGGCTACGGAACGTGTCGCGCAGCTCGGCGTAAGATTCAAAAGTCAGCGGGTTCTTGCGGTCCGGGCGTTTCAGCCGGACGATCGCGACACGCCCGTCCATATTCCAGTCGAAATGGTGCGGCGCCAGGTCAGCGAGTTCCATCGTCAATCCTTCGCAGGTCTCTCAGTCGGCCGAACCCGTCGGCCAGCGCGTCGAGGGTTTCGTGGTCGAGATCGGAAAACAGGGAATCGATCACCGCCTCGTGGCCGGCGGCCATCTCGGCGAAAACCTCCTTGCCCTTGGCGGTCAGGCGGACCCGCATGGCCCGCTTGTCATCATCGATCGGTACGCGAACGACCAATCCGTCATGCACCAGCCGTTCGACGATGCCGGTAACGTTGCCGTTCGACACCAGAAGACGCCGGGACAACTCACTCATCTTGAGCCCCTTGTCCTCCCGGTCGAGCGTCGCCAACACATCAAAACGCGGCAGGGTCGTGGCATGGTCGGTGCGCATGACATCGCGCAAGTCGCCTTCGACGCGCTTGGTCGTGCGCAGCATGCGCAGCCACAGCCGCAGGCGACGTTTGGAAAGCGCATCGCGGCGTCGGCGGGGTGCGGCCTCGGCCATCAAATATGCCCTCCGGCAATCTGCAGGGCCTGGCCGTTGATCGCCGCCGATCCGGTCCCGCACAGAAACAGCGCGGCATCCGCGACTTCCTCCGGTTCGATCAGGCGGCCGATCGGATTGGTATCGGTCATCGCTTTCAAGGCCGCTTCGGACGACATGCCCGTCTTTTCGACGATGTTGTCGACGCCGCGATCGACGATCGGCGTGCGCACATAACCCGGGCAGAGGGCATTGACCGTGATGCCGGCATGAACGGTCTCTTCGGCCAGTGCCCGGCAGAGACCGATCAGGCCGTGCTTGGAGGCGCAATAGGCCGTGCCGCGCGGCAGGCCCTTCTGGCCGGCGACCGAGGCAATGGCGATGATGCGCCCCCAGCCGTTTTCGATCATGCCCGGCACCACGGCCCGCATCGTGACATAGGCGCCGTCGAGATTGATGGCCATCGTGCGGCGCCAGAAGGCAAGGTCCGCCTTGCCGATCGGCATGGTCTCGGCAATGCCTGCATTGGCGACAAGAATGTCGATCCTGCCGGATGTGTCCACGGCCCGATCAAGGGCTGCAAGCGTTGCCGCCTCGTCAGCGACATCGTGCGTCACGGTGCGGATCGCGTCCGACCGCGCGGCGATTTCGTCGAGCGGGGCCTGCCGGCGTCCGGAAATCGTCACGTTCGCGCCGTTGCGGGCCAGCGCCAGTGCAATCGCCGCACCGATGCCGGTGCCGCCGCCGGTCACGAAGGCGTGGCGCCCGGCAAGGCCTGCGGCCATCGGATCCGCGTCAGGGGTGGCGGCTTCCGTCATGCCCGTATACCCGCGCCTTCTCCGCGGGCCGCCAGGCGATGCAACTGGTCCCGGCCCGCATGGTAGGGCAACGGCCAAGCCTCGCCGGAATCCTGCAGTCCGGCGGCGGCATGGAGGGTCCAATAGGGATTGGCCAGATGCGGACGGGCCAGACAGACGAGGTCTGCGCGGCCGGCCATGAGGATCGA
>JANQQB010000180.1 GCA_028285165.1 Rhodobiaceae bacterium | reverse complement strand
AAGTGGAGCGCGTCACCGGAACCCCCGGTTCGCAATTGCGCCGTGTGGCCCGGACGATGGCCAACAACCGCCCCGGCACCGTGATCTGGTGCATGGGTGGCACGCAGCACACCAACGGCAACAACACCACCCGCGCCTACTGTATCCTGCAACTGGCCCTTGGCAACATGGGCACCAGCGGCGGCGGCACCAACATCTTCCGCGGCCACGACAACGTGCAGGGCGCCACCGATCTCGGCGTGCTGTCGCACACCCTGCCGGGTTATTACGGCCTGAAGACCGGTTCGTGGAAACACTGGGCCCGCGTGTGGAACGTCGATTACGACTACCTGCTCGGCCGGTTCGGATCCAAAGACCTGATGGAAGGCCGCGGCATCCCCGTATCGCGCTGGATCGACGGCGTGCTCGAAGATGCCGACAAGATGGACCAGCCGGACAAGGTCAAGGCCATGGTGTTCTGGGGCCACGCTCCGAACTCGCAGACCCGCCTGCCGGATATGAAGAAAGCCATGGAGCAGCTTGAAATGCTCGTGGTGATCGATCCGTTCCCGACGGTGTCGGCAGTTCTGTCCGACCGTAAGGACGGCGTCTATCTTCTGCCGTCCACGACCCAGTTCGAAACCTACGGCTCGGTCACGGCGTCCAACCGGTCGATCCAGTGGCGCGAAACGGTCATTGATCCGCTCTTCGAATCGAAACCGGACCACGTCATCATCAACCTGTTTGCGAAGAAATTCGGCTTTGCCGACGAATTCTTCAAGAACATCAAGGTGGAAGGTGACGAGCCCTCGATCGAGGACACGACCCGCGAATTCAACAGCGGGATGTGGACCATCGGCTATACCGGCCAGTCTCCGGAACGGCTCAAACTGCACATGGAAAATCAGCACACGTTCGACAGAACGACGCTGCAAGCCGTGGGCGGACCGTGCGACGGGGAATATTACGGCATGCCGTGGCCGTGCTGGGGCACCGCCGAAATGAAGCACCCCGGGACGCCGATCCTCTACGATCCGTCCAAGCCGGTTGCCGAAGGCGGTCTGACGTTCCGGGCACGCTTCGGCGTCGAGCGGGACGGCGATAACCTTCTCGCCGAAGGCTCCTGGTCCGATGGCTCGGAGATCGAGGACGGTTATCCGGAGTTCACCATGGCCATGCTGACCAAGCTTGGCTGGGACGGTGACCTTACGGCGGATGAAAAGTCCGCGATCGATGCCGTTGCCGGTGAGAAGACGAACTGGAAGACCGACCTTTCCGGCGGCATCCAGCGCGTCGCGATCAAGCACGGCTGTGCACCGTTCGGCAACGCCAAGGCGCGCTGCGTGGTCTGGAACTTCCCGGATCCCGTGCCGCTCCACCGCGAGCCGCTCTACACGAATCGTCGCGATCTTCTGGACAAGTATGCGACCTACGAGGACAAGCAGGCCTACCGTCTGCCGACCGCGTATGCATCGATCCAGAAAAACGACTATTCGAAGGATTATCCGATGATTCTGACATCGGGTCGTCTGGTCGAATACGAGGGCGGCGGCGACGAGACCCGCTCCAACCCGTGGCTCGCCGAGCTGCAACAGGACATGTTCGTCGAAATCAATCCGTTCGATTCCAACTCGCTTGGCATCAAGGACGGCGACATGGTCTGGGTGGAAGGCCCCGAAAAGGGCAAGGTGAAAGTGATGGCCATGGTCACCGAAAGGGTCGGCCGGGGCGTTGCCTTCATGCCGTTCCACTTCGGCGGTCATTTCCAGGGTGCGGACCTCAGGGAGAAGTATCCGAAGGGCGCCGACCCGTACGTCCTGGGTGAATCGAGCAACACGGCTCAGACCTACGGCTACGATTCGGTCACCCAGATGCAGGAAACCAAAGCCACGCTCTGCAAGATTTCGCGGGCGTAAGGGAGGACATAACGCATGGCACGGATGAAATTTCTGTGTGACGCTGAACGCTGCATTGAGTGCAATGCCTGCGTCACGGCCTGCAAAAACGAACACGAGGTGCCGTGGGGCGTGAACCGCCGGCGCGTCGTGACCCTGAATGACGGCAAACCGGGCGAACGCTCGATTTCGGTGGCCTGCATGCATTGTTCGGATGCACCGTGCATGGCTGTTTGCCCCGTCGACTGTTTCTATGAAACCGACGACGGTGTCATTCTGCACTCCAAGGACCTGTGCATCGGCTGCGGCTATTGCTTCTATGCGTGCCCGTTCGGCGCGCCGCAATATCCGCAGGCAAGCAATTTCGGGTCGCGCGGTAAGATGGACAAGTGCACCTTCTGCGCCGGTGGCCCGGAAGCCGACAACTCGTCCGCCGAATTCACCCAATATGGCCGCAACCGCCTTGCCGAGGGCAAACTTCCGCTGTGCGCGGAAATGTGCTCGACCAAGGCACTGCTTGCCGGCGACGGCGACGTCGTGTCGTCGATCTACCGCGAGCGCGTTGTTGCTCGGGGCTTCGGCTCCGGCGCCTGGGGCTGGGGTACGGCCTACGATCAGAAGTCCGGAAGCTGATCGCTGTAACAAATCTGGAGGGCGGCCGTTTGGCCGCCCTTTTTTTGTCTGCCGGGACCGAATCCGATAATCGGCCAACGGGTATGGGATGACCGACCCGGAATTCCGAATGATCAGGCAGGCGAGGCCGAATGCTACGGTACTTGCAACCGCGACGCGCGGACCTGTTCCTATTTCACGGCAATTGCGGTACGGTTTTTTACATAACCGAACGACACCGATCCGGTCGGGCCGGTTTGCATACGATTATGATCGGTGCGGATCAGCATACGGGTCTGAAAGTGCGGATCGAGGGATGAGACAATGAGTGTAAAGCATTTGGACCGGCTGTTTTCGGCGGCGGCAATCGGGACGGCCGCGCTTTTGCTGGCCGCCTGCAATGAAAGTGAATTGGATCGCCCGCTGACTTACGACAAAGGGGTCTATGGCGGACCGCAGGACGAGGTCCTGACCGAAGAACAAAGGCGCGAATTGCGCCGGCGCACCGATTTGCAAAGGTTCTGAACCGGTTCGTCGCCCTTCGGCATCGTTGAAGGGGCGCGCGAGACTGGACGGGAGGATGGGAGAAGTGACAGCGATGGCGATGAGCAGAAGCCTGATGATGGCGTTGGCCGGAATGGTCTTGGTCCTGGGGTTGGCCATGTTGGCCGGCGATGCGCGGGCACAGGCGCCGAACCAGACAGATCCGACCCTGCAGACCGCGCCGGTCGACGGTGGCGTGCCCGGCGGCACGCTCGGCCTGTCGTCGGACGCGGAAATGTGGCGGGCCGTGCGCCAGGGCGTTACCGGAACGGTGTCGATCCCGGATCAGAATGCCGCCTTGCTGGTACAATCCGAAGGCGACAATTGGCGCGCCATCCGCAACGGTCCGATCAAGGTCTACGGCGCGTATGCCCTTGGCGGCATCGTTGCGCTGCTTGTCCTTTTCTTTCTCATTCGCGGACGCATTCGCATCGACCACGGCAAGGCCGGGGTCACGATCACACGGTTCAATACGATCGAACGGGCCGGTCACTGGCTGCTTGCGGTCTCCTTCATCCTTTTGGCGCTGACCGGGCTCAACCTGTTGTACGGCAAGTTCATTCTCATGCCGGTCATCGGCAAGGAAGCCTTTACCGCTGTGTCGATGGCGGGAAAGTACATCCACAATTATGTGGCGTTTGCTTTCATGGCCGGGCTGGCGCTCACGCTGGTGATGTGGTTCGTGCATAACCTGCCGAGCCGGACCGACATTGTTTGGCTGCTGAAGGGCGGCGGCGTCCTCATCAAGGGCGTGCACCCCCCGGCCAAGAAGTTCAATGCCGGTCAGAAGATGATCTTCTGGCTCGTGATTCTCGGCGGCTTTTCGCTCTCGCTGTCGGGCTGGGCGCTGTTGTTTCCGTTCACGACCACCGCCTTTGCGGACACGTTTGCGGTGATCAATTCGATCGCCGGCACCAATCTGCCGACCGACCTCACGCCGATCCAGGAACAGCAATACAATCAGCTCTGGCACAACATTATGAGCGTGTTCATGATCTGCGTGATCATCGCCCATATCTATATCGGCTCGGTCGGCATGGAAGGCGCGTTCGATGCCATGGGAACCGGCGAGGTCGATCTGAACTGGGCGAAAGAACACCACAGCCTGTGGGTCGAAAAGGTCCAGGCCAAGGACGCAGCGCGCCCGGGCGGGTCCCCGCAACCGGCAGAGTGACCCGCGCCGCATCATGGACCAGATCGTGTCCCGCGTGCTGACGCTGCTCTTCGCATGGGTCGTGATACCGGCGGTTTGTGCCACGACCGTTCATGCCAATTCTGTCCTGCCGGAGCGTCTGGCCGGGCATGGCGGACCGATCCGGTCGATCACCGTCGGTCCTGACGGCACGGATGTGCTGACGACCTCGTTCGATTATTCGGCGATCCATTGGGCGCTGTCCGGCGGCGACGGAACGGTTCTGAAACGCCTGTTCGGCCACGACACGGCCGTGAACGATGCGGTCTTTCTCTCGGACGGCGGCGCCGCGACAGTGTCCGATGACGGCGTTCTGATTCTTTGGGATCTGGCATCCGGCACGGTTCGCCAGAGCATTCCGGGAACAGGCGACAAGATCATCGACATCGCCGTTTCTCCGTCCGGCGATCGTCTGGCTCTGGCAAGCTGGGACCATACGGTGCGGCTTCATGATGCTGAAACCGGCGCCCTCACGGCCACGTTGAAAGGCCATCGCGGCAGCGTCAATGCCGTTCGGTTTTCTGCCGACGGTCGCTCGTTGTTTACCGCGTCCTACGACGGCACGTTGCGCGAATGGGATGTGCAAACCGGTGCCTTGCGCCGGCGCCTTATGGATCACGGCTGGTCGATCAACGTGCTGGAACGGTTGCCGGACGGCAAACTTGCCTATGGCTTGCTGGACGGAACAGGTTTTGTGTTTGACCCGGTTTCCGGCGAAACCGCGGCAACGCTCAGCAAGCACGACGGACCGGTGCTCGGTCTGACGGTTTCGCAGTCCGGCAAGCTTCTGGCCACCGGCGGAGGCGACGGCAGGATCCGTGTATCGGATGCGGCGACCGGCACGGTGATCGAAGAGTTTGAGAACCCGTTCGGCCCCGTCTGGGCCCTGGCCTTTGCCAAGGGTGACAGGGCCTTGTTTTATGCCGGTCTCGATGACTTTGTCAGCGTGTGGACGATCGAACCCCGCAAGCCTTTCGAGACAGTGGACAGCGTCTTTCCGCGCCGTTTTCAGGCGTCGGCCGACATGGATCCGGGCGAACGGGAATTCGCCCGCAAATGCAGCGTCTGTCATACGCTCGAAAAGGACGGCAAGTTTCGCGCCGGTCCGACGCTTTTCGGTCTTTTCGGTCGTCGGGTGGGAACCGTTCCCGGATATCCCTATTCGGATGCCTTGAAGTCGGCTGACTTTGTCTGGAACGAAGAGACGATCGACAAACTGTTCGATCTCGGCCCGCATGAATATACGCCGGGATCGAAAATGCCGCTGCAGCGGATTCGCAGTACGGAAAGGCGGTCGGCGTTGATCGCCTACCTGAAACGCGTTACGGATCCCGCGTCCGCGGGGTCAGGGCCGTCCGGTACCGCGGGCCAAGAAGATGGAAACGACAAGGCGGTGAATTCCGAAGGGCAGGAGACACAGCAATGAAAGCCTTCCTCCTCGGCATGACGATCCTGGTGGTGATCAGCGTCGGTGCGATGATGGTGATGACGCAGGGATTCGATTTCTCTGCAGCGACCGTCTATCAGTCGGACCGCGGCACGGTGCGATTGGACTGATCCCGGCCCGGTGCGTCCTGCGCAATGAAACCTTGAAAAAACAAGGGCCTGCGACATCTTTTCGAATCAGGTTGGTGACGACCGGATTCAACACATGAAGCGAGGTCCGACTTGAATCGGATTCTCGAACTTCCCCGCAAGCGGTAGAGGAAATTTCCCTATGAGCGATGAAACCTTCAATATGTCCCTGCGAAAGTTCCTGAAGCAGGTCGGCGTGACATCGCAGCATCAGATTGAGGAAACGGTGCGTGAATTGTCCGCCAACGGGCAGACCCACCTGAAGGTCAAGATGGTGCTGACTGCCGAGGGCACGTCGCTCAACCATGTGGTCGAAGGCAGCATCGAACTTCCCTGACGCCGTCCCATTCCCGTTTCGTTGTCGGCTCCGATCCGTCGCGCGCCGATCCGGATCGATCTCCCATGCATCTGAAAGACCCGGAATTTCCGCCGCTGTTCAACGGGGAGGGCGTGCGCGCACCGTCCCGGCCCTTTGCCGAGGCGGTCAAGGGCGCGCAGGAAGGGCGGTATGGCGCCGGCGATCTCCTCTGGGCACGCAATGCCAGACTGGTGGATGTCGCCGTCGTTCTGGAGCCCGAGGTGCCGCCGGACGAGACCTACCAGATCCTTTGTGTCGCCGCTGTCGGCCTAAGCGACGCGCTTGGCGCCATTGCTCCGCCCGAGCTTGCGGTCACCTGGACATGGCCGCACCGGCTTTTGGCAAACAAGGCGCATGTCGGTGACATCCGGTTCGAAATCGCGCCGCAAACCGGTGACGACGGCGCGCCTCTCTGGCTCGTGGTCGGCCTTGAACTGGCCGTCCGCCCCGATCCTTCCGGTCCGGAACCGGGTCTGTTTGTCGACCGGACCACGCTGTTCGATGAGGGCTGCACCGACCTCGACCGGACGCAGGTCCTGGAATCCTGGACCCGGCATTTTCTCACCTGGCTGAACACCTGGTCGGACGACGGCTTCAGGCCCGTCCACGATGCCTATGTGTTTCGCGCGGAGGGATATCGCGACGACATCGTCATGGATCTGCAGGGCCGCCAGCTTGCCGGAACGTTCATCGGTCTCGACGATAACGGCAACATGCTGATGAAAACCGGAACCGGCGTGGAACTCGTGTCGATGGCCGAGGTTCTGGCCAGTGCCGACGAGGCAGGTGCACCGTGAAATTCTTGCGCACCATCCGGTTTGACTCGTCCGACGATCATGTCTTCGAACGCGCCGCCGCCGCGGACGAATGGGCCATTCCCGGCGGTTTCCTGTTCGCCGGCAGCGATCCGGAAAACCTGACCGGCAAGGCGCGTCAGGCATTCGCGAACGGTTTTGTCGGCATGGCAAGTTTCGGCCATTCCACATTGGTATCGGTCGCCGAAATCGACGAGGTCGAGACCGAGGATCTGGTCCGCTCCCTTGCTGGCGTGTTTCGCCAGCGTTTCGGCGCACCCGATGACGACAGCGCCACCAATGCCGCGCACGACGAGATCGGTTTTGTGCTCGACCTGTGCGCCGACCTGCCGATCAACACGTTGCTCGCCCTGACCCGCAGTCTCGATGAGGCTGGCGGCATTCGCGAAAAGTTCCGGACGCTGGAGGCGCCGACCGGCATGCCGCATGCGCGAATCTGGGATGTAGTGGAGGAGCCGGGCGATGCCCCGTGAATTCTGGAAATCCTCCGGCTATCACCTTGTCACCCGCAATGCCCGGGGCTGGCTGGACGTGACGCCGGACCTCTTGCGCGCCTATTACACGCGGCCGGAGATCCACCCGGTCGAGGAGTCCTGCGCCGTCGAGCATGAGATTTTCGATGCATTGATGGCCGATCCGTTTGCGCCGGTGTCGGACGATCGTCTTGCGCAAATCGCGGATCAGGATGCGGCCGACAATTACCGGGTCGTGCTCGGCTTTCGGGATCACCTCGTCGCGCACGGCACGGTGGAAGCGGCCTACCGCGCCTTCTTTTCGGGAAAGCCGGTGTCCGTGCCTCCGGTTTTTCTGGACCAATTGGCCAATCTGGTCCTGCGCAATGTCCTTCGCTCGGTCGCCGATCCGATGCGGCTGCGAGCAGCCGAGCTGTTTTTCAGGGACCAGTCGGTCACGACTGAAAACGAAACCCTGATGCTGGCCGACGCCGAAATCGTCGAGACCTATTCAAAGACCGGCGGTTTCGGTGGGTTGGGTGCCTTGATTCAGGAAGCCGGCACGCTCGTGCACGATGTCTCGCTCGACGTGCTGACCGACGACAACAAGGATCTGTACTGGGACCGGTCGGACCGGTTCGATACGGCCATCGATTTTCGCTTTACCCAACCCGCGCTCGACGCGTTTTGCCGCGTTCTGGAATCCTGGATCGGACATTTTACGGGGGTGTCGGTGCGCGTGCAGCCGATGCAGTCGATCCGCGACGAGCGCTGGAGCTGGCATATCGGGCTCGACCTGGAATCGAACCGTATCCTCAACGGCCTCTATAAGGGTGAGACGATCGAGGATGTGCAGATGCAACGCATCATCGCGCTCTTTCGCATGGACATCGAGGATCGCAGGGAGGTCATCGAAACCATGCGCGGCAAGCCGATCTGGATGGGATTGGCGATGAACGGCAGCAAGCAGATCAAGATGAAGCCGCAAAATCTGCTGACCAATCTGCCCCTGTCCACCATTCAGTGACGGCGCCTGCGGAGCGTGGTCTGACGCGCACCGATTGCGATGGACCGGAGCGGCCTCAGTCGTCTTTCAGAAAGTCCTCGACGCTGAGATTCTTGTCCCGCGCATCCAGGTAATCTTCGGTCGTGCGGATGCGTGGACGGGTCCCGGCGGCCATGAAATCTCCGCCGATTTCCCATTGCGCGGCCACCCGGCAATCGTCGCACATTTCGATCAGATCGGCCTGCGCACTGTCGCGGAACATCGAGTGTTTGCCGGCAAGCTGCGCCTTGATGCGCTCGATTGTCGACTTTGTGCCGAAGGGCTTGCCGCATCGTTTGCATGTCGCCGGTTCTTCATCGTTGAGCACCACCGGCGTCATGGCCGCTTCGTCGAAGGAATAACGCGGCTCGAGCGTGATCACCGATTCCGGGCAGGTCCGGGCACACAAACCGCATTGCACACATGCGGATTCGACGAACGAGACCTGCGGCCGGTCCGGATTGTCGAACAGCGCATTGGCCGGGCAGGCCGACACGCAGGCCAGGCAAAGCGTGCAGCCCTCGGTATCGATGGCGATGCGGCCATAGGGGGCGGTCTCCGGGAGCGCGATCGTCTCGGGGCTTTCCGGATAAAGCGCTTTCAGGCCTGCCAGCGCGGTGCGCGCGACGGTGCGCTTGTTACCGACCGGCGAAAACGACGGGCCGAAGGGAGCCGGGATGTCCTGCAATTGGGCTAGAAATGTCGACAGGACTTCCGGATCGCTCTCGCTGATCGGATGCAGGCGTTCTGTCGCTGAAGGATCGAGAGCGGACAGGATCGCCTGGGTCAGCTCGATCTCGCGGGACAGCGCCTCGGTTTCGTCCGCCGCCTGAGGATTGCAAAGCCAGACCAGATGCTCCGCTCCGCCAAGCAGGGCCGCCGCCATCGCGTCGTGTCCGGTCAGCGTCACGGCATGCAGGCCGACCGGCAGCACGTGCGTGGGCAGGCCGTCGTAATAGCGGGCAATCGCCGCGATCTGCTCGGCGCCGAACGATTCGTCGTGGAACAACAGGACCGGACGCGTGCCTCCGGCATTTCTGTAGGTCTCAAGCAGCGTCTGCACGCGACGGATCAGGTCGCCGCGTTGCGGATAGGCGTAGGACACGGCCCCGGTCGGGCAATGCGCGCTGCACGAGCCGCATCCGCCGCAGATTTGAGCATCGACGGCGATGTGATCGCCGGCCGGCGAAATGGCGGAGGCCGGACACATGTCGAGGCATTTCGAACACCCCACGGTCTGCGATCGGGAATGGGCGCAGATGTCCGGATCGTAGGAAACGTAAAGCGGTTTTTCGAATGTGCCCGCAAGGTCGGATATCTCGAACATGGCGCGCGCCACGGCGGCGGGATCGTTCGGGTCGACCCGGAAATAGCCGTCGCGATGCCGGTGGCTCGCAAACAGCGGGGTATCGCCGCTCAGGTCGAGTATGACGCTGCAGGTAGAGCGCGCACCGTCGCGCGGCATCGCAAACGCGGCCTGCGACCGTGACGACGGGATCATGGCGGCATAGCCGTTGACGGTGACTTCGAACGAACCGAGCGCCCCGGTCGTCGAGACGATCTGTCCGGTATGGATCGGTACGTCCATGACCGAGGGCAACAGCACGTCATCGACGTCGCTCAGGAGCAAGGTTGCGGAAAGCCGTCCGTCAAGTGCACGGGCAACCTCAAGCGCTTGTTGTCCGCGCCCGTAGACAAGGCAAAGTCCGTCCGATTCGATCGTCTTCAGGCCGGTCGGGATCGTATCGACCTGGGCCTCCCGGATCAGGGCGGCGATCTTCGCATGGGGGTCGTCCCCGTCTGCGCACCATCCGGCGCGTTCCCGGATGTTTACGAAGGACAGCGGAGTATCTGAGCCGTTCTCCTCGGCGATCTCGGAAAAAAGCGGGGCTTCCTGGGTACAGCAGACCATGACCGGCAAATCTCCGGCCACGTGTGCCTCGAAAGCGGGAATTTCGGTCCGGCACAGGTGGCTGTGGATTTTTGTCGGCTCGTCGAGCGCCAGCGCATCGGCCAGCTTTCGGCCGTCGAGCGCCATCGTCTTTTCACAATTGCAAACGAGGACAGTCTGGTTTCCGCACCGCATTTCTTGGTTTTGTTCCGCTTTTTGGCAATGCGCCGCACTTTAAGAAAAATGCCCGGGGATTGCCAACCACTTTTGAAGGGTTCTAAAATTGGCCGAGGGTAAGAACAAAGGGCGGCGCGGGTTTTGGGAAAGGAACTGACGATTCCGGTCGGGGCGGTTGTCGAGCGCCGTCGCATCGACAATCCCTGGGCCGATTGGGCATGGAAACCGGTGGCGGCCCTTGCCGATCCACCGCCATCCGCTTCCTGGCGCGTCCTGAAGGCGGAGGGCGATGTGACGCAGTTCTTCGCCGGCTGCGCGGACCTGACGCTGCATCGCAAATTGGTGGAGGCCTACCGCATCAATCTGGCCGGCGATGAGCCGATGTTGTGGATCGTGCTTGCCGATGCGGATGCGGAGGCCGAGACGGATCCGGACCAACCCTATGTGCTCCATATGGTCACGGCATCACCCTACGATGCCCAGGATTACCTGGACAGCGGCGACGGTATTGTCGAGGCGGTTCCGATGCCGGAAGCCATAGTGGCCCGGCTCGTCGCGTTCGTGAAAGCCCATCCCGAAGAAGAAGTCTTCAAGAAGCGCAAGCGCGACCGCGTCGATGTCGAAGAGCACAAGTTCGGCAATCAACCGATTTTCCTGCGCAACGACAGGCCCGTGAAGTGACAACGCGCGACACGCCAGACAAGGACGGTTTCCTGACGCGCTGGTCCCGGCGAAAACGCGGCGCCGATCCGGAGGAGGGCGATCCGGCGATCGAGGACGCGATTCCGCCTTCCGCGCACGAACCCGATACAGCGCTTCCCGTCGACCCGGAACGAGCCGACGAGATGGCTGCCAACCGGGCCGCTGCCGAAGCCGTGGACCTTGAGTCGATCGACTCCGAGTCCGACCTGTCCGTGTTTTTCAAGGAAGGCGTGCCTGCCGTCCTGAAACAGGCCGCCTTGCGCAAGATGTGGCGGTCGGATCCGGTCTTTGCCAATCTCGACGGGTTGAACGATTACGATCAGGATTTCAACGTCATCGACAAGGTGCTGACCGAGTTCAAATCCGCCTGGCAGGTCGGGCGTGGATACGCCACAGATGCCGATGAGGATATGGCGCCGGCGGAACGCGAACAGACAGAAGCCGAGCCGGCCGATGCCGCCGAACCCGGCGAACCGGACCCGGAAACCGAGGCCGCGGTGGCTGAGACGCCGGATGGAGCAGCGGGTGAGCCGGAGGGCGAAGACCAAACTGGCGACATGAAAAACCAGCCGCGTACCGACACGATCGGTTCTCCACTGCAGCCTGCCGAAGATGACGTTGCGGCACCGAAGGACGACAGCGGGACTGTGCAAGAAGAGCCGGTTCGGCCGACAGTGTCCTTGCGCCGGCGAATGCAGCTCTTCGACGACGGCTGACGTTAACCGACTGAACATAATTCAATCTGTCAGATAGTGTTGGAAGATCGCGGAGTTACAGTTTTCAACGCCAATTCCAAGAACAGATTAATTACTCGGAAACGAAAAAAGTCGCGATTTTGTATAAACATTTTTAAACATGCCGCTTTGAACAAATTTAAACAGTAACAACTATTCTCAACCCCGGTGAGACGGAAATAGTCCGCGTGTAGGGCCGTCTGAGGACGGTATTGGTGGACGGGGACGGACTTGGAAAACAAGCTGTCCGTGCTGAACGGGGATAGTAATGACTTCCAATGCTGCACAGATGGTGGTGGACGCGGCAAATCCGCATGTCGATCCGGATCTTCGAACGCCGGTCCCGGGAACCGGGGCGGAAGGCGTCGAAGCGGACGTGCGTGCGCGGCGCAAGACCCGTGACAACGAACTCATGGGCCAGGTTCAGCGGTTGCTGGCGCGCATGCGCATTGCCGTCATCTACGGCGGCAACAAGGATGAAGAAGGATCGGTCCTTTACCGGACGCACAATCCGAGATCCTGGAAAAGCTACGAAGCTGTCGCTTCCGATATCGCCGACAGCTTGCGCCGGCTTGGATGCCAACATGTCAGCCTGATGGCTGATGACATGCGTTTGGCCGATCGGCTTCGCGAGGATGACATTCAGTTTGCCTGGTTGAACACCGGCGGCGTGCAGGGGTATTGCGCCGTGTCTCACGCGCCGGCGATCATGGAAATGCTCGGCGTTCCCTATGTCGGACACGAACCGCTCACTGCCGGCATTCTCGACAGCAAGCATACCTTCAAGCGGCAGTTGAAAAGTTTCGGCATTCCGACGGCCAAGTTCGTTACGTGGCATGCCATGCGTGGCCCGCTCAATCCGTTGTGCGATTTCGACTTCCGCCTGGAATTCGGCGAGTACAAAGGCCCGTATGTGGTCAAGCCGGTTTCGGGCCGCGCGTCGCTTAATGTCGAATACGTCGAGCGCACCGAGGACATTCCGGAAGTCGCGGAGCGAATTTTCGAAGCGACACAAAGCCATGTCCTGATTGAGGAATTCCTCTCGGGTCGGGAATATTGTGTGGCTGCATGCGGTCCGCTGATTGCCCGCGATGGCGCACTGACACGGCTTGACGGGCCGTTCACGTTTGCCCTGGTCGAACGCGTGCTGCAGCCTGACGAGCATATCTTCACGTCCATGGACAAACGGCCGATCACCGGTGACCGGGTCCGCCCGCTGGATCCCGTCGCCGACGAGCCGCAAGTACACGCGCTGCATGCGCTGGCGCGCCAGGTTTTTGTCGACCTCAATCTTGAAACGCTGGTGCGCCTTGATGTCCGCGCCAATGCCGAGGGTCGACTGAACGTACTGGAAGCCAACCCGAAACCGGACCTGAAAGCACCGGTCGACGGTGGTGTCACCAGTCTGATCGCTGAGGGATTGGCCGAGTGCGGCATGAGCTATGACGACTTGATTCTGTCGCTCATTGCCGACCGGCTGGACCTTGTTCTGATGCAGAGGCGCGGCAGCGCCGATCATCTTCAAGCGCTTTTAACCAATTGTGAAGCGTAAGCAATTAACCTTGCCCAGGGTAGATGTGTGTGGGGGCACGTGAGTAATGAGTACCAACAACCACCCTATCGGAAAACGCTTGGCCGATGCAGTGACGATGTTCGTCGTCCTGTTCGTCTCGTTGCTGCTCCTGATTTACGTAGCCTATGGAGAAGCCAAGCTCACCTATGAGCGGTTTCAGGGCGACAAGCTCTCTGGCCAGGTCCACGTCATTCAGAACGCGATGCAGACACCGTTGCGCTCGGGTCTGCCGCTGCACCAATTCGTGGGCTTCAACACGCTGGCCGAGCCGCTCTTTGCATCCGATGCGACGATCGCCTCCCTGGTCGTCTATGATCCCGAAGGTCAGGTGGTCTTCCGGGCAGGCGATTCCAGCATCGTCCAGAATCTGCCGCCGCCGTCCGGCGCCGACCTGGCTCCGGAAGTCGAAGAAGACAACGGAAGCTTCCCGTCGGCAGCAACAATTCGTGAAAAGGCGGAGCGTAAGGACTACACACTCGAGCGTGTGAATGGCCAATATCGGGTCACCGTCCCGCTGAGCAACAAATTCGAACAGGTCGGCGCTCTGTCGATCACGATGTCCCAGTCGGTCGTTACCGAGCGTGTCAACAAGTCCTTCGAACCGCTGTTGTTCGCCTCTCCCGCGCCGGCTTTCCTCTTCGCTGTAATCATTGCGATTTTCGGGCCAGCCATGGCGCGCCGGCGGATTCCCTGGGCGCAATTGCTCTACGGCATGGTGTTCCTGGCGGCTTCGATCGGCGTGATCACGACACTGATCACGCTTTACTCCGACGGTGCGCAATCCAAGGCGCGCGCCCTTGCCGGTTCGCTCGGGCAACGGGTCAACGACCTCGTCGCGTTCAACATCAACATCGAGGAAATCCAGGGTCTCGACCGCACGTTCGGGGAATACCTGAGCCTCAATCCCGACATCAGCGCCGCGTCGCTGACGGTTGACGGACGGATCGAGATTCACACCGATCCGATTCGCATCGGTCAGGCGTGGACGCAGACGGAGGGGTATTACCAATATGTCGTCGATCTGACGCCGAAGGATGGCGGACGGTCCGTCCAGGTGGTCGTCGAATTGCCGAACGACGTCGTGTTCCAGCAGATTACACGAAGCGTGAAGAACTTCGCGGCGCTGTTCATCGCGACGGCCTTCCTCGCCAACCTCTTCTTCCAGTTGGGCGGTACCGTTCGCGGGCCGATGCGTGACAAGCATCAGATCGGCTATGGCGAACCCAATGCCGACCACGAATGGATGCTGAACTACGTCAAACCGGTCTTCTTCCTTGGCGTGCTGCTTGAACACCTGACCTACGCGTTCCTGCCGCAATTCGTCCAGGAATCGCTCCAGGCCGCCGGTGTTTCGGAAAGTTATGCCTCGGTCCCGTTTGTCGGCTTCTACCTGCTGTTTGCCGCCACGTTGATACCGGCCGGCTATATTGCGCAGCGCATCGGGCCCAAGCCGTTGATGTATCTCGGCCTGATCATGGCCGGCGGCGGATTGGCGGCGCTCGCTTTCTATCCAGACTTCTGGTTGGTAACCGCAGCCCGCTGTCTCTCCGGCATCGGTCAGGGCCTCCTGTTCATCGGCGTGCAGTCCTACCTGCTGGCCGTCGCCCCCAAGGGCAAGAAGACACAGGCCGCAGCGGTCATCGTCTTCGGCTTCCAGGGCGGGATGATTTCCGGCATGGCCGTCGGATCCCTGCTGGTTGGCTACATGGGCACGAATGGGGTGTTCCTGCTTGGCGCCGGCATCGGGTTCGTTGCCGCTGCCTACGCGATCATCGCCGTGCCGGGCATTTCCGCCGAACTGATGAACCGCGCCTCCTCGGATTCCCGCGAGGATCTGTGGGGCAGCCTCGGGCGCGCCCTGCGCGACCTGCAATTCATCAAGACCATGATCACGATCGGCGTGCCGGCCAAGGCGGTGCTGACCGGTGTGGTGACCTTCGGCCTGCCGCTGCTGTTGGCCAAAAGCGGTTACCCGCAGGAAGATATCGGGCAGATCATCATGATCTATGCGATCTGCGTCGTCTGCGCCAATCGGTTCATCTCGGTCTATGTCGACCGGGCAGGGTCCGCACGCGCAGTGCTCTTCCAGGGTGCCATGCTGACGGGCGCCGGGCTGTGTCTCGCTGCCTATAGCGGCACCATGGATGTCGGCGAAGCGACGCACCTGCAGACCGTCCTTCTGGTCATGGGTGTGGTCATGGTCGGTGCCGCACACGGCTTCATCAACGCGCCGGTGGTGTCCTACATCGCAGATTCCCGCCTTTCGGCTGAAATCGGCACCAGCACGACCACGGCAACCTATCGGTTCCTGGAGCGCGTCGGCCATGTCGCGGGTCCGGTTGTCGTCGGGCAATTGCTGATCTGGACCAACTACGAATGGAGCGCTGTCGCGATCGTCGGTGGAGCCATCGCGGTCTTCGGTCTGCTGTTCATCCTTTCGCCGGATGACCGCACGCCGCGGACGTCCGATGACGGTCCGACGGATCAGGACCACTCTGACGGCGAACCGGCCTCCGGTGTTCTGGTGGCCCGCTCGCAGGCGGCGGCGTCCATCCCATCGGACCGTATGGCGGCGTACCTCTCCAAGTAGCGAAGCAACGCAACCGGGGTTGGAACGGCCCCTTTAGAAGACGGACAAGGACAGGCTTTCGATGTTTTGCAGGGTGAAATCAATCGCAACCAGTGCTGCAATGGCACTGACGCTTGTCGCCGGCATACCGGTGTCGGCATCGGCAGCGGAAATCCGCGCGAACACTGAAAACGCCTATTCGAGCTGGTTCCGCTACCGGGATACGGTGACCGAGAACTGGGATATCTTTGGCATCGCCAATGATCCCAACAAGGTTGTGATCCGGCCCAAGGGATTGTTTTCGCAAAGCGGCATCGAAGCGGAGCCGCGCTACCGGGTGATGGTTTTGTATCCGCGCCCGTCCTCCGCCTACGACGTTGCGATCAGCAAGATGCTCAGCCTGTTCGATGAAAAAGGCCTCCAGGCTGAATTCACGATCGTCAACTTTCAGCGCACCGACGAGAAAGGCCACGCGGCCGTCGCAGAGGCGGAGCGCATTCAGACGGATCTGATCTATTCGATGGGATCGCAGTCAACCGCATGGCTTTGGAAGAATTACCAGAACGGCCGCATCCCTGTCGTTTCGGTCACGTCCAAAGACCCGGTCATGCTTGGCCAGGCCGAAAACTACGATCGCGGCACGGGCATCAATTTTGCCTTCACCTCGTTGAACATGCCGGTCGAGGCGCAGATGGCCTATGTCGCCGAATTGCGGCCGGAACTGAAGAACCTGGCCATACTGGTCGATTCCAACAACGTCAGCGCCATGGAAACGCAGGCCCGGCCGATGGCCTCGGCGGCCCGCAAGAAGGGTGTTCGCGTGTTGCGTCTTGAAGTCCAGAAGACCGAAAACGCGCGCCAGGAACTCGCCAAGATGGTCAAGGCCGCCGTCGCCACAATGCGCAAGAACGACGTGACGCTGGAACAAAGCCTGTTCTGGATCACAGGCAGCACGTCGGTGTTCCGCGAGATCGAAACCATCAACGCGCACTCTGACCGGGTTCCGGTTCTGAGCGTCGTGCCGGAAGTGGTCAAGGAAGGGGATGCAAGCGCTGCCCTGTCGATCGGCATCAGCTTCCAGAGTAACGCCCACCTTGCCGCGCTCTACGGCATGAAGGTGTTGAAGCGCGAAGTCGAAGTCGGCGACCTGAAAGTCGGCGTCGTCTCCCCGCCGGACATTGCCATCAATTTCCGCAAGGTGCGCGAAATCGGCCTCAAGGTCCCGTTCAGCTTCTTTGAGGGCGCCAGCTACATCTACGACTACGACGGTAAGACGGTCCGCGAGCCCGGAAAGGTCGTGCTCAACTGATCGCCTTCCTAGCCGAATTGAAACGCCACATTCGAAAAGAACTGCAGCCTTGGATAATTGCCGCCTGATGAAGTGGTCAGGCATTTGGGGTCGGAACAATGAATACGAAAGCGTTGAGGGGCAAGTCGCGTCGAGCTCAGGCCGAGCGGCAGGCAATTGAGGAACAAGGCCAGTCGGACGGCGATCTCGCCAATCTGGTCAATTTGCAGGCACGTTTGTTCGATCTCATCGTCAACAACGGCAATGCCGACATGTCGTTGCCGACGGTTGTCGAAGAGATCCGGCAGGCCTTTTCCGCGGACGGCGCGGTCGTCACCTACAGCGTCGGAGACGTCGGCAGCGCGGTCAACACCTATACCTGCTCGACCGATACGCTCGACACCGCGATCGGAGACCATCTCGCCGACCCGTCCCTGAGCCGCGAGCAGACCGCTCCGTTCAGCGTGGAAAGCTGCGGCACGACGCTCGACGGCACCTATTGGTGCGAAGAGTTCTGCGACGGCGACAACGGTCATGTTCGCGGTGCGATGTTCCTGGTGTTTTCGGAAAACCGGGAGCCTCTGCCGAAAGACCGCTTGGTCCTGAAAGCCATTACGCCGCTTTTGCGTTTCGTCTCGGCGAGCGCGGGCAACCGTCAGGCATTGAAATCGGCGAATGACAGCTTTTCATCGCTGGCCGATTCGATCCCGGGCGTGGTCTATCAGCGGGTGGTCAAGCCGGACGGCGAGATCCGCTACACCTATATCAGCGAAACCGCCGAGGAACTCTTCGGCGTCCCGGCCCGGGAGATCATCAGCAATCCGAACGCATTGTTCGGCACCTACGCGCCGGAATATGCGCGCAGCTTTCGCGAACGCCTGATCGAGGCGTCCCGCACGCTGTCGATCTGGGATGTCGAGGCCAGCATCGTCGCCAAGGACGGGACCGTCAAATACACCCACGCCATCGCCAAACCGGCCAAGCAGCCGGACGGGTCGGTATTGTGGACCGGCGTCATCATGGACGCCACACGGATCAAGGAAGCCGAAATCGCGGCAGCGGTAACGGAAGCCCGGACCCGCGAAGCCATCGTCAATTCCCTGTCGCAAGGTTTCCTACTCTTCGACACCGAAGACCGGCTCATTCTGCAGAACGGCCATTTCATCAAGCTGTTTCCGGATCTGGATGCGGTTGCCGTGAACGGCGCTCCGTATGAAGAGATCCTGCGCGCCGAACTGGCCTCCGGCTACGATGCGGTCGATGATGACGAGGAACGCGCGATCCGCGTAGCAGAGCGCCTGGCATTGCGCAGCCGCGAAGGCGGCTATCTCGTCGAGCGCCGGATCCGCGAAGACTGCTGGATCATGGTGGACGAACACCGCACCCCGAGCGGGGAGACGGTGATCCTGTACACCGATGTCAGTGAAATCAAGAAACGTGAGGAACGCATCCAGCACATGGCGCACCATGATGCGCTGACCGGTCTGCCGAACCGGGTGCTGTTCCAGTCGCGGGTCAAGGAAGCCATCGAACAGGCGCGTGCCAACGGCAACGGCGTGGCTGTCGCCTGTCTCGACCTCGACCACTTCAAAAACGTCAACGATACGCTCGGTCACCCGGCCGGTGACGCGCTCCTGTGCACGGTTGCCGAACGCATCCGCAAGGAGGTCCGCGAAGCCGACACGGTCGCCAGGCTGGGCGGCGATGAATTCGCGATCGTCTTCTCCGATTTCCGGGACCCGGAACCGGTCCACAAGATGTCCGATCGCATCCTCAATTCGCTGGCCTTGCCGATCAACGTCGAAGGCCACGAAACGATCACCGGCGCCAGCATCGGCATCGCGCTGATGACCGAGGATGCGGCCGATCCGGCGAAACTGTTGAAGAACGCCGACCTTGCGCTCTATCGCGCCAAAAGTGACGGCCGCAACAAGTACCGGTTCTTCGAAAAAGAGATGGACGAGGCTGCCCTGGCGCGTCGCAAGGTCGAGGTCGGCTTGCGGCTGGCTCTGGAGCTCGACCAGTTGGAACTCTACTTCCAGCCGCTGGTCAATATCGGCGACAATTCGGTATCGGGCTTCGAGGCGCTTGTCCGCTGGAACCACCCCGAACTGGGTGTTGTGTCGCCGGACGACTTCATCGGCATCGCCGAGGATACCGGCCTGATCGTGCCGCTTGGCGAATGGGTGCTGCGCAAGGCCTGTGAATCCGCAGCGGCATGGGCTGAACCGGTCAAGGTGGCTGTCAACATCTCGCCGACGCAGTTCCGTCAGGCCAACCTGGTCACGTTCCTTTCGAAGGTGCTTTCCGAGACGGCGCTCGATCCGGGCCGACTGGAACTGGAGATCACCGAATCGGTGTTGATGCGCAATACGGCAGAGACCATGGAGACCCTGCATCGTCTGAAAGGGCTCGGCGTTCGCATTGCAATGGACGATTTCGGCACCGGCTATTCGTCCCTTGGCAACCTGCGCAGCTTTCCCTTCGACAAGATCAAGATCGACCGGTCGTTTGTTTCCGAACTGGAGACCAATCCGGAAGCCGCGGCGATCGTCCGCGCCGTCGTCGGGCTCGGGCGCAGCCTCGGCATCGACACGACGGCTGAGGGCGTGGAAACCCGCGATCAGTTGGTCTATCTGCGCATCGAAGGCTGCTCGGAAATCCAGGGCTTTTACTACAGCCAGCCACGTCCCGAGGGCGAAGTATCCAAACTCTTGACCTCGGGACCGAGCGGCATGGAATCCGACAATGCCGAACCGGACAGCAAACCGGCCAAGGCCTCTTGAGGACACAGTCCCTGAGAGAAAAACATCAGGGCGACCCATGCGGGTCGCCCGTTTGATTCTGCGATCCCGATGAACCGGATTCCTCCGGTCGGCGTTCCCTGGAACCTGTGTTGATGAGCCGACAAGCTGAGATTACACGCTCGGGTCGGCCAGGTGTTGCCGCAGCATGTCGGTATATTGCTTGACCATTTCCTCCACGAAGGTCTCGTGGTTTTCGACGTCGAGCACGTTCTTGGCGACAAACGCGCTGTAACGGGCCGATCCGTAGAGAAACGCCGTATGCACCTGTGTCGCCTTCACGGAGGCGTTCTGGCGGTTGGCGACGTCGATGAACTTGTTGGCAACCTCCACAAAGGCATTGGGTGTAAGGGTTCCGTCGGTGGATTGCTTGGCGCGTCGGTCTTTTCTGTTCATGGTGATTCCTTGTGTGCAGCCCGTCCGATTCATGACCCTGGCGTGAGGGGAGGGGACACGGATCGACCCGCGTGGCGGCTTCTGGTTCTCCAGGCCATCCTGAGCCTTGCGGGTAGGCCGCGCAAGGCCGTTCGCACGGCGGATCAAGCGGCGGAGCGCAGGCTCTTGATCGACAGGCACAAGAGGCCCGTCAGAAACGCCAGGATCGAGGTTGTGGCCATGACGAGCACCAGAGGCCATCCGGTGGCCCCGAACGCCTCGCCGGCGATCAGCGCGCCGACAATCGCGCTGGCAACGGCGCCGGCGCCCACTTGCAGGCTTCCTGACAATCCTGCCGCGGCACCCGCCAGTTCCGGCCGCACGCTGACCGCGCCGGCGATTGCGTTCGGCAGGGTCAGACCGTTGGCCAGGCTCGTGAAGAACATCGGTCCGAAAAGCACCAGCGGGTGGTAGAACTCAAAGGCAAAGCCGACCGCGATCGCGCCCACCGCGACGACGGACAGCGTATTGCCGATCATGATCATGGAAACGATGCCGGTGCGCTCGGCGTATCGACCGGAGAGGAAGTTCCCCGTCAGGTAACCGCCGGCCACCAGGGCGAAATACAGGCCGTATTGCGTCGGTGTCAGGTGCATCAGGTCCGTCACGATGAACGGAGCGCCACCGAGAAAGCTGAAAAAGACGCCGGAGGCGAAGGACGATGTCAGGGCGAAGACCCAGAACGCCCCGTAGCCGGACAGGGTGGCATAGGACCGCAATGCCGGCCTGAAGCCGAAATCCGGCGTCTTGTGCTGATTGGTTTCGTTGAGGTCGATATAGGACGCGATGAAAACCAGGATGCCGATGACCAGCATCAGATCGAAGGCGCTTTCCCAGCCGCGGATCCCGTCGAGATAGCCGCCGATCGCCGGGCCGACCATGGGCGCAACCGCCATGCCCATTGTGACGTAGCCGATCATGGAGGCGGATCTGTTGCGGCTGTACAGGTCCCGCACCACCGACCGGGCGAGGACGAGACCGGCACATCCGCCGGCGCCCTGGATGATGCGACCGACGATCAGCGCGTCGATGGACGGCGCCAGACGACAGGCAAGGGTCCCGACGAGAAACAGTGCCATGCCGGCAAGCAGGATCGGACGGCGGCCGAAATGGTCCGACAGCGGTCCGATAATCAATTGTGCGACCGAAATCGCGATCAGATAGAGCGACAGGGTCAACTGGACCATGGCCGGACTGGTGTCGAACACCGCCACCATCCCGGGCATGGACGGCATGAAGATGTTGAGCGCCAGCGGTCCGATTGCCGAAATGGCGATCAGAACGGCGAGCGACGGACGCCGCTGCTCGGCAACCCGGGTGTCTGGAGAATCCATAAGAGGGAACGGTCCGTGGGTCGTGCCGGACCGCTCGCTGCGGTCGGTCACTCCCTTACTCTAGGGCGGATCGCCGGGTCTTTCAAACACGCAGGAACGGCGTACTGACAGGCTCCAGCCGGAGGCCGGCCCGATCCACAACCCGGACGTGACAGATTGCTGTCGGTAGAATCCGCAACGCGCGGCCCGTTTCCGGGTCGCGCGTTGCAGATGGGGGAGGAGGGGACGCGGAGTTGGTTCAGACGGAATGCCGTTCCGTCTTGTGGGGCAGGGCATCGGAGCCCGGACCGAACAGGAAGCGCATGACACCGCCGAGCGCATCGCGGATAGCCTGACCGTGCAGGGAACGGCCGGCACGGACATACCGATCCATGTCTTCAGTCGAAATAGAGCGCGCGGTATTCAGGTGAGAATTTTTAATGTGCATCTCGGGTCTCCATGGCTTGGCCTGGATGGACAAAGCCAATAAACGCTTTGTCTGCTTGGGATGATTGGAATATTGTCGATAGGATCGGAAATCACAAACGCGGAATTTGCGTTTGTCACTTAAAGAAATTTGAACTGAAATGCGCCTGCCGCCGCTCAACGCCATTCGCGCCTTCGAAGCCACCGCTCGCCATCTGAGTTTCACGCGGGCGGCCGAAGAGCTGAACCTGACGCCGTCGGCTCTGTCTTACCAGGTGCGCACACTGGAGGACTTCCTGGGTGCCAAGGTGTTTCGGCGTCTCAATCGGGCGATCGAACTGACGGAAACCGGCGCCCGGCTGTATCCGGGCGTGCGGGACGGATTTGAACGGTTGCGGGAAAGCTTCGGCCAGATGGTGCCCGACACGCCGGAGCACATTCTGGTGGTGTCGACCGGACCGGCCTTTGCCGCCAAATGGCTGACGCCCCGCGTCGCCCGTTTCGTGGACGCCTATCCCGATATCGAGATGCGGATATCGGCCAGCTTGCGGCTCGTCGATTTTGCACAGGAGGACATCGATGTCGGGATACGGTTCGGTGCGGGCTCCTATGTCGGTCTGCACAGTGTGAAACTGTTCAACGACAAGGCCACGCCCATGGTCAGTCCGGACTTTCTCGAGGCGCATCCCGATCTGACATCATCGGCCGATCTTCAGCGCATGCCGCTGCTGCACGATGAATCCCTGTCGACTTGGACCGATGCGCCGTCCTGGCAGACCCTGTTCCGGCAGAACGGATGGTCCGAGGCGACCGCCCGCAAGGGGCTTCGCTTCAACCACGCCGACCATGCGCTTGACGCGGCGGTCGAGGGGCTCGGCGTCGTGCTCGGGCGCAGCGCATTGGCGAACGGCGATGTGCGCACCGGCCGCCTCTTGTGCCCGTTTCCGGAGATCGTGATGCACACCGAACTCGGTTTTCATCTCGTCTGCCGGCCACAGGACCTCAATCGCCGCAAGGTCCGGATCTTCTGGGACTGGATGACGGAGGAAGCAGCGCGCTTCGAGGCGCAGGAATGCGGCACCGATCGATGATGAACCACGAATCGGACCATGTCCGATAATGGATCTCAGTCCGGTGCCCCGGCGACACGGCGTTCCCGGAAGAAGATGTACAGCCCGCTGCCGACAACGATCGCGATGCCGGCAAATGTCAGCCACGACGGGATCTTGGACCAGACCAGGAAGTCGATGATCAGCGCCCAAAGGACGATCGTGTACCGAAAGGGCGCAATCACGGATACTTCTCCCTGACGCATGGCCAGGATGACGAAGACATAGCCGATCAGCAGAAAGAATGCCGCTGCCGCAATCAGCAAGAGTTGGCGGCCGTCCGGAATGATCCAGGTTTCTGTCAGGCCCATGATGGCGCCCACCGCGGTGACCAGGATCGTCGTGGAAAACGTGATCGCCAAGGTCGACACAGTGGAATCGACATAGCGTGTCGCCATGTCCCGCAAGGTCAGGAACCCGACGGCAATGACCGCGAAGATCGTATAGGCATTGAAGCCCTCCGCGCCGGGACGCACGATCAGGAGCACGCCGAAAAAGCCGACCAGGATCGCGCTCCATCGCCGCCACCCGACGGATTCGCCGAGCAGGATGGCGGCAACGGCCGTGATCGCGAACGGCATGGCCTGCAGGATGGAAACGGCATTGGCCAACGGCAACTGCGTAAGGGCCGTCAGGTAGAAGACGGTTGCGCCGATCTCGCCGACATTGCGCAACAGGACGAATCGATCCGTCGCAAGCCGCCGGCCTGGCCACTCGCCGCGCAGGGCAATCAGCGCGCCGATCGCGCAAGCCGCCAGGGCGCCGCGGATGAAGATGATCTCTCCAAGCGGCATTTCCTCGGAAAGAAGCTTCACGAACGCGTCGTTCACGACAAAGCCGAACAGCGCCGCGATCATGGCGAGGATGCCGTTCAGCGTTGCCCTGTCGATCGACGTCCGTTCGGTCGTCACGGACATGATCCTTGTTCGGTGATGGGGTCAGGTGCGGCGGGATGCCGTAACATGCATGACAAATGGCGAGCCGGTCGGCCCGCCATCAATCCGATCCGCCCCTGTTTTCGGATAGAACTCGGCGACCGATCAGCCGCCGGTAACGCTCATATGACGGGAAACGGCCGGTTTTTGTGTTTTGCGGTCGATGACGAAGTCATGGCCTTTGGGCTTGCGTGCGATCGCCTCGTCGATGGCGGCGTATAATTGCTCATTGCCTTCCGATGCCCGCAGCGCCGCTCGCAGGTCGGCTGAATCGTCCTGGCCGAGGCACATGTAGAGCATGCCGGTGCAGGTCACCCGGACCCGATTGCAGGATTCGCAGAAATTGTGGGTCATCGGCGTGATAAAGCCGATCTTGCCGCCGGTTTCCTTGACTTCCATATACCGCGCCGGCCCGCCGGTGCGGTAGGGAATGTCCTCAAGCGTCCATCGTTCGCTGAGATTCTTCCGAACCAGCGAGAGCGGCAGATATTGGTCGGTGCGATCCTCGTCGATATCGCCGAGCGGCATCGTTTCGATCAAGGTGAAATCCATGCCCCGTCCATGGGTCCACCAGATCATGTCGTCGAGTTCCATGTCGTTGACGCCTTTCAGCGCCACCGCATTGACCTTGACTTTCAGGCCGGCATCCTGCGCCGCATCGAGGCCGCGCAGAACTGTCGCCAGATCACCGCGGCGGGTGATCTCCTTGAATTTGTCCGCATCCAGCGTGTCGATGGATACATTGATGCGACGTACGCCGCAGGCATAAAGGTCCTTGGCATACTTTTGCAATTGCGAGCCGTTGGTGGTGAGGGTCAATTCCTCTAGGGCACCGCTTTCCACATGCCGTGAAAGGGCCTGGAACAGCGACATGATATTGCGCCGCACGAGTGGTTCGCCGCCGGTCAGGCGCAATTTGCGGACGCCTTTGTAAACGAAAGCGGAGCAGAGCCGATCCAGTTCCTCCAGCGTCAGCACTTCCTTCTTTGGCAGGAAGGTCATGTCTTCCGCCATGCAGTAGACGCACCGGAAATCGCACCGGTCGGTCACGGACACCCGAAGATAGGTGATGGACCGGCCGAAAGGATCGATGATGGGGGCACTTTGGCCGGACGCAGCGCGATCGAAATCCATGCCGCTACTCCTTTGTTTTTCGCACTCTATCTTCAGGTCGGAGGCTTTGCGATAGACCATAGCGCCGCATGATGTAACGTCAATCGGCGGAGCGTGATATTCGGCCGTGCGGTGGGGCGTTTTTCAACACGCCCCCGTTACCGGCAGGGGAGACAGAAACAGCATGACGTCAAACACGGCCGCTTGGCCGACTGAAATCCGGCTGTCCGGCGACAAACGGACCCTCTCGGTCACCTTCGAAGACGCGTCCGCTTTTGCACTGGAGGCGGAGTATCTGCGCGTCATGTCGCCGTCGGCCGAGGTTCAGGGCCATTCCCCCGATCAAAAGAAGACCGTTCCGGGCAAACGCAATGTTGAAATCCTGTCGGTGGAACCGGTCGGCAATTACGCGGTCCGGCTCACCTTCGATGATCTTCACGACACCGGATTGTATTCCTGGGCCTACCTTCAGAAACTGGGCCGCGAGCGTGATGACCTGTGGGCGCAATACCTTGCGGAACTGAAGGAAAAGGGTCTGTCCCGCGACCGATGACGTGGTCCGATATCATTCGGGTTGCAGGGATTCCGCATAGGCCACGAAGGCGTCGATATCTTCCGGTTTGAGGTACACGAGCCGCGTCGTCGGCGGCGAATCGCTTGGCGGCGCGACGCCGTCGATGCGGATCACCGAGGGATGCGGCAGGCGTGCATGGAAGGTCTCGAAGCGCTCGCGCCAGTCCTTCAGCGCGCGCACCAGCATCGGGAAGGAGGGCGTCGACGATATTCCGCTGAAGCGGTTGGACTGTTCAACGACATGACACCGCGCACAATGTTCGCGGGACAAGGCAAGTCCCTTTTCGCTAAGGCTCTGGGCCTGGGCGATCGGTAGCAAGCCCATCATGGCCGCCATGGCGGACATCAGCCCGATCGTGAAGGCGTTGGTCCGGGGTCTTGCAGATGAGGTGAGGGCCTTTGGCATGTCTTTCGAATCGCTTGCCGCTTGGTCGGATGCGGGTCCGCCGGGGCGAAGTCGCCTTTTTTTGTTCTTGCCGCCATATAGAATGTACCGACAGGCATGGCGCAGACTAACACGCTTTACGTGCGCGGCCAGAGGCCATGCCGATCGCGCAGTCGAAACCAAGAAGGGCCGGCACACGGCCGGCCCTTCAGATGAAACGATCCGTTGGTCGGAGCGGCTTTGCCGCCCGGACCGGCAAGGCGGGTTAGCGGATGACAACCACCTTGGAGCCTCTTTTGACGTTGTTGTAGAGGTGCGTGACGTCGTCGTTCGTCATTCGGATGCAGCCTGAGGAGACCGCGTGTCCGATGGTCCAGGGTTCGTTGGAGCCGTGGATGCGATAGAGCGTCGAGCCGATATAGAGCGCCCGGGCACCGAGCGGGTTGTTGGGACCGCCAGCCATGTAAGCCGGCAGACCGGGTTGGCGGCGACGCATTTGCGGCGGCGGCGTCCAGCCCGGCCATTCGGCCTTGCG
>JANQQB010000179.1 GCA_028285165.1 Rhodobiaceae bacterium | reverse complement strand
CGGGACCATCAGGGCAAGTATGTTCCGCTCCAATCCCCGGGCCTTTTGCGCCGCTGCGACATCCCGGTAGGTCGCTGCGACGAGTGGAATGAAGCGGATGGTCATGGACAGAACGAGCGCCGCCCGGTCCGGCCGCCCGCCGACGAAACGCAACGGCGCCAATGCCGTCTCCAGCGCCGCAACGAGTGCGGACAGGCGGGTCGTCATGGCCAGGACAAACCCGAGCAGGACCATGATGGCAAACCGCATCGTGATAACGATCGCATTGTCCAGGGAACTGAACAGCGCGTGCAACCCGAAGAACCCGGCCATCAGAACAGCGAATGGAAGCACGGCCCGGACCACCGCGCCGAGCGGCAGTCGGGCCAACGCGAGCAGGCCGAGGCATGCAACCAGGAAAGCCGCAAGCCAGGTCGGTTCGGAAACAAGGAAAATCCCGATCCCGGCACAAGCGAGAAGCGCCAGCTTGGCTCCGGCGGGGCAGCGATGCAGCGGCGAGACGCCATCAATGTAAAGGCTCAGCCGCATGACTGGCTGTCCACATAAAAGCCGACAGCCGCCTCGGCCGGGCCGTCGAACGCCAACCGGCCGGCCTCGAACACGAGCACGCGCTCGAAGCGCCGCATCAGATCGAGATCGTGGCTGACACACACGACAATTGCATCCAGCGCATCGATCGCCTTTTTCACGAGGTCGCGGTTTTTCAGATCGAGCAGCGTCGTCGGTTCGTCGAGCACCAGATAGGCCGGATCACGCACCAGCACGCTCGACAGCGCCAGCAATTGTTTTTGTCCGCCGCTCAGCGCGTGCGCCGGATGCCCGCGCAAACCCGACAAGCCGTACCGGTCAAGCACCGCCGCGACCCGCGCCTCGCGTTCGGCCTTTTCGAGCCGCAACGGTTTGAGGCTGAAGGTGACATCTTCTTCGACGAGCGGCATGACGATCTGATTGTCCGGATCCTGGAACAGGAATCCCACACGGGCGCGCACCTCCCGCGCCTGCCGGCGTGTATCGAAACCGTCGACCGTCACGCTGCCCTTTGTCGGCACGACCAGGCCGTTGAGGAGCCTCGCAAACGTCGTTTTGCCGGATCCGTTCGCGCCGATGACACCGATGCGGCGTTCACGAAGCGTGACCGACACATCGACGAGCACCGGCGGGTCCGCGTCGAAAGCATGGGTTACCGCGTCGACGACGATCACGGGGTGCTGTCTCCCGGGTCGGAAAAGACAGTGCCCCGTAAGCGCTCGACCAGAACCGGTGCAAGCGGCGTGCTGCGCCCGGTCGCGATGTCCTTGCACACCCAGACAATGTCCACCGCGGCCACAATGTCGCCGGCCTCTGTCGTCATGGAGACGGCAAAGCTCAGGCTCGACCGGCCGAGCCGACGGACCCAGACGGCCAGCACCAGCGTCTGGTCGAAGCCGAGCGGCCGGAGATAGTCGACGGCCGAGCGCACGACCACGAAATTCGACCCGCCGGCCCCCGGTTCGATCAGCTCGGCGCAGTCCTGATCCTTGAGAAACTCCGTGATCGCCTGCTCCGCGTAGACGAGGTAGTAGGCGTTGTGCACCTGTCCATGCACGTCGACCTCGAAGAACCGCGTGCGCAGCGTATGGCGGAAGCGCGCGCCCTCGGGAATTGCGCCTGTCTTGGGTCCTGTGACATCGTCGGTCATGGGTCGCCCCTCCGCCTTGTTGCGTCCAGTTTTCATGCGGTCTTGAAAAGGCTGGTAATGCCGAGACCGCCACCAATGCCGATCATGGCCAGGCCCTGCCGGTCGCCCGCCGTGGAACCGCGCTGCATCTGCGAAAAGAGCCGGACGACGAGGAAGGCCCCGGACGCGCCCCAGGGATGTCCGTAGGCCAGCGCGCCGCCGTCCGGATTGATCCGCGTCGCGTCAATGTCAAGCGCATCGAGACTGGCAAGGACTTGCGCGGCAAATGCCTCGTTGAATTCGATATGCTCGATCGCATCGAGCGAAAGCTCCGGCCTTTTTTCAAGCAGCGCCCGGGTCGAGGCGACGGGCCCGAGCCCGAGCACGTTCGGATCGACACCGCGCGCCGCGGCACCGCCGAAGGACAGCGCAGATTGCGGCGCCAGCCGTTCGGCCATCGGCGCCGACACCACACAGACCAGTGCCGCACCGTCATTGACCGGACAGGCATTGCCGGCCGTGACCGTACCGCCGTCCACGAAAACCGGCGGCAGTGCCGCAAGCGCCTCAAGACTGGTATCGGGCCTTGGACAGGCGTCGGTGCTGATGCGCCCGCCCGGTGTATCGATGGGCACGATTTCGGCATCAAGGCGCGCATCGGCGATGGCCGCGCAGGCCTTTTGATGGCTGGCCAGCGCGAAGCGATCCTGGCGTTCCCGGGACACGCCGCATCGGCGGGCCACATTTTCCGCCGCCACCCCCATATCCGGATCGCCGATCGTATCGGGCGCGAACCGGGCACGCGGATAAAAGGTGAGATCGCCGTCCGTTTCGCGCCGCGCCCGCAGCGGCGCTGTGCTCGGACTTTCCGCCCCGCCGGCAATGTAGAAATCACCCTCACCGGCCCGAACCCGCGCCGCCGCCAGATTGATCGCCTCCAGGCCGGAACCGCATTGCCGGTCGACAGAAACGCCTGGCACGTCCAGCGGCAGGCCGGCCTGCAGCGCGGCCAGCCGGGCGGGATTGCCGCCGGGACCGGCTGCGTTGCCGACGATGATGTCGTCTATCTCGGCCGGCTCGACGCCGGTTTCGATCACAAGCGCCTGGATCAGCGGTGCCAGAAGATCCTCGATCGGAACGTCGGCAAGCCCGCCGCCGCGCTTGCCGACCGGCGTGCGTTTCGCCGCGATGATGAGGGCCTCGTCCGGCATGTCTTCAGACTTCCTGCGCGCCAGGTGCACCGCCCTCGACGAGGGCGCGGGCGGCCTTGCGATCGATCTTGCCGTTTGCGGTGCGCGGCAGCGATGCCACACGGAAAAACCGCTTCGGGATCTTGTAGCGCGGCAACCGGGCGGCGCAAGCCGCATGCGGGTCCGCGAAAACGGCGCCGGTTCCGGCACCGGAGACGAGCGCAACGGCGCATTCTCCGAGCCGGGCGTCCGACAGACCGAACACGCAGGCCTCATCGATCCCGTCAAGTGCCGTCAGGGCCGCTTCGATTTCGCCGGGATAGAACGTATTGCCGCCGGAATTGATCGCATCGCCGTCGCGCCCGGCCAGATGGATAGTGCCGTCAGCATCGCGCCAGGCCCGATCTCCGACGCTTGCCCATCGCCCGACCCGTCGAAATCCGCCGCCCACCGTGCCGAAGAGCATACCGGAACAGGCATAGGGGCTGTCGACGTAAAGCGTGCCGATCTCTCCGTCAGGCATCGCGGTTTCGCCGTCTGCATCGCGGATCGAAACGGTCACGCCCGGAAAGGCATGTCCGACCGATGTTGCCGAGCCGGAACAATCGTCGGACGACACCGTCACAAAACTCAATTCCGATGCCCCGTAATATTCGATCAGGCGCGCCTGCGGGAAGACCGCCCGTGCCCGCTCGGCCAGGTCGGCCTGCCGTTTGGCGCCAGCGGTCACCACCGCGCCGACGCCCGGGTAGCGCTGCCCGTCCGCCGCATGGACCAGATCGTCGAGCACGGCCGGGACGACGACAAGGCGGCTGACAGGTGCCGCGGCGATGCACCTCAGAAGCGCATCGGGTGTCGTCTTGCCGGCCAGGTGAAACGTGGCCCCGGCATATAGACACTCGATGGCCGCATACAGGGCCAGGCCATGCGCCAGCGGACCGGGCGCCAATACAGCGTCCGCTTGCGTCAGGCCGAAAACATCCGCATGCAGGCAAAGGCTGCGCAGCCAGCTGCGTCGGTTGCGCCAGAAGGCTTTGGGCGTCGCGGTCGTCCCGGACGTCAGGCCGATCAGGAACGCGGCATCCTCCGCGCCGGCGAAGCGGTCCGGGTCCGGCAAGCGGGCCGTCGCCGCATGCGCGGACGGGTCGAGATCTTGTGTTTCAAGGATCGGGACGCATCCCGCAAAATCGGGCAATCGGTCGGAATCGCAAAACACCGCATCCGGACGCACCGTCTGGACGATCTCCGCGCATGCCGCATCGCCGAGGCCGGGCGGGATGACAAGCGCACAATGACCGGGCGCGGTCGCGGCGAGAAAGGCCGGCAGGAAAGCCGGCCCGTT
>JANQQB010000121.1 GCA_028285165.1 Rhodobiaceae bacterium | reverse complement strand
ATGAAACCTATTCGCTGGAAGACGTGACCGCCCATTGCCGGCTCGTCGAGCAGGCGGACAACCGGGCCGACTATGCCATTGTCGTTGACAGCGAAACGATCGGCGAAGCCGTCTTGAACGACTGGGATCGCATCAATCGTTCAGCGAACTTTCGCATCGCAATCTGGTATCCCAAGCACCGCGATCGCGGATACGGTTCCGAGGCGACCGGCCTGTTGGTCCGGTTCGGTTTCGAGGCGCTCGATCTGAACCGCATCGAACTGGAGGTCTTTGCCTTCAACCCACGCGCCCGGCATGTCTATGAGAATGTCGGGTTTGTGCATGAGGGAACCCGGCGCGAAGCGCTGTGGTGGGATGGGCGCCCGATCGACGCCCATGTCATGGCGATCCTGCGGGAAGACGTCGTCGGCGCCGCCGACAAGCGTACCCGTCAGACCTGACGCTGGCGGGCGAGCGCCCGTTCGCGGAACACCACATAGAGGCCCGCCCCGATCGTAATCGCGATGCCGAGTGCGGCCAGACCGTTCGGCAGATCCCGGAAAATCAGCCATCCGATCACGGTCGCGATGGGAATTTCCAGATATTGCATCGGGGCCAGCGTGGCTGAGGGTGCAAAGCGCAGCGACCACGTCATCAGGAGATGCGCGCCGGTGCCGAGCACGCCGATTGCGGCGAGCAGCATACCTTCGCTCAGCGTCGGCATGATGAAGGAAAATCCCGGCACATCGGCGACACGACCGGCAACCAGGAGGAATATGAGAATACCCGTTGCAATCAGGCCGCTCACGGCCTGCAGGGCGATCGGGTCGGTTTCCTTTGCGATCTGCCGGGTGACCAGCATGAAAAAGGCAAATGTGACGGCAACGACCAGCGGCAGCAAAGCCGGAGCGCCGACGGCCGCAAAACTCGGCTGAATCACCAACAGCGTACCGATGAACCCGACCGCACAGGCAGACAACCGTCGTATGCCGACCTCCTCGTCGAGCACGAAGCGGCCGAGCAGGAGCATGATGAAAGGCATGACGAAGGCGATGGCCAACGCATCGGCAAGCGGCAGGAACCGCAGGGAGGTGAACATGGCCCCGATCCCGAAAATCTGCAGGACCGTTCGGACGATCGTCAGCCGGAGGATCCGGCGCGGCATGCGCAACGGGCGATCGGTGGTCCAAACCAGCGGCAACAGCATGACGGCCTGAACCGCAAACCGTACGATTAAAAGCTGTATAAGCGGAACTGTCTCGCCAAGCAGTTTGGCGATGGCATCGCCAAGCGGCGCAAGGGCGCAAAAGCCCAGCATCAGAAAAATGCCGAGCAGGGGACGATCGGCGGGCATGAGACAAACCGGACAGGTGATCGGCCGGGCACAGAGTCGCGAGCCAGGCGGTGGACCGGTCCGTCCTACCACATGGAAAGACCTGACATAAGCGGAACCCGCAAGGGACGCGTGTCAGGTGAAGTCCCGCTTTCCGACGTCTGCCATTGCGGCAAGGCGCCACAAGGTGGCCTTTGACTGGCCAAGCCGGCATTCCCTGTTATCCTGTCGGCTGTCTGTGCGGCGACTGGCGGTCCGTTGGGCACCGGCATTGCGCGACGCTGTCTTCTGAACGAGAGGAGGAGGGTCCCTATGGCCTGTCGGATACGGATTGCAGCCCTGGTTTTCGGAGCCTTGGGGACAGTTCTCGGTTTCCTTTCACCAGCTGTGGCGCAGACCGATCCGAGACCTTCGGCATGCGCGGCGATCGCACAATCGCTTCCAGGCGTCACCTATGCGTCATTCGAGCCGGCCAGTGTCGCCGTCACTCCGGCCAGCCTCAACACCTACGAAGTCCGCATTACCTTCGTGACGCATTCGACCTACCTGATCGAATCCGCCGCCGGCGTGACGATCGCCACCGACTATGCCGGGTATGCCGGCCAGACGATCCCCCGAGTCGTGACCATGAATCGGGCGCACAGCACCCATTACACGGACTTTCCCGATCCGGCGATCGAGTATGTCCTGCGCGGCTGGGGGCCGGAGGGCGGCAAGGCAAAACACCACGTCGTCGTCGATGACGTGCTCGTCCGCAATGTCACCACGGACATCGTACGCGGAGGACTTCGGCTGCCCGACACCAATTCGAT
The DNA here is from genome assembly GCA_028285165.1 of Rhodobiaceae bacterium. Taxonomy (GTDB): domain Bacteria; phylum Pseudomonadota; class Alphaproteobacteria; order Rhizobiales; family JANQQB01; genus JANQQB01. The sequence goes on along the minus strand of JANQQB010000121.1, from coordinate 1,656 downwards.
CTTCATCTTCGAAATTGCCGGCTTGTGCATCGGCCATCTCGGCCATCTTCACCATGCGCTGACCGACGGCCATTTTGCCGAGATCGGCCGCCTCGACGTCGTCATGGTGCCGATTGACGGCGGTTTGACGCTCAGCCTCGATGGTATGGCGGAGATCATCGATCGGCTGCGCTCGAGCGTCATCCTGCCCATGCATGCGCGCGGATGGGCGACCCCGGCGGACTTCATCGCCCTGTTGGGCGACAAGGTGGACCATAAATTTCTTGACGGTCGAACCGTGACGCTGTCGCTCAACTCGCTGCCGTCCCGGCCGACCGTGATCGTCCCGCGGGGATTATAGGGTCAGTCGGAATCCCCGTTATCGTCGTCGGCTGCTTCGGACGCCGCCGCTTCGAACTCTTCTTCAAGGCGTTTTTCGAGGCGAACCAGGTCTTCCGGCAGCGGCTGTCCCGTCGCCCGAAGCTGGTTCAGTTCCAGATGAATCTGTTCCAACAGCTCGTGGGCGTCCTCCGGCTGGTTCTCCATTTCCGCAAACAGCAGGTTGATGCGGGTAACCAGGTCCTCGAATGCCATGGCTCGATCCTTGTTCCGGGTTGGCTGTTGGCGCAACGGTGCGTTATCACAAAGGAACGGCCGTTGATCGGTGTCAAGGGAACGCGCCTGGTGCGGCAATCCGGCATTGCGGCCAGCCGGTGGATGCACAGCCGCTCCTGACCATCGTCGGGCCTTGTTGCGGTGGCAAGGATTTTGATCATGGATGGCACGGCCCTGACGGTTCCGGACTTCCTGGCCTACACGACCGGCATTGTCGTGTATTTCATCGGCATGCGCCTGAACGGGCGCTTCGCAATCCTGCGCAACTATAACATCCCTGAACCGGTAACTGGCGGCATCATTGCGGCGCTTTTCGGTCTTGCGATCTTCGTTGTGACCGGTGTCGAGATCTCTTACGAACTGGAAACGCGGGACCTGCTGCTGATCTATTTCTTCACATCGATCGGACTGAATGCCCGGATTGCGGATCTTTTGGCAGGTGGGCGCCCGCTTGCCATCTTTCTCGGTCTGACCCTGGCCTACATCGTGTTCCAGAACATCGTCGGCGTGGCCGGTGCGGCCCTTCTTGGTCAGCCCAACGCGATCGGCGTACTGGTCGGATCCGCGTCGCTGATCGGCGGGCACGGGACGGCCATCGCCTGGGCCCCGGACATCGCGGCCAATTACGGCGTGCCGAATGCGCTTGAGATCGGCGTTGCCGCGGCAACCCTCGGCCTTGTGATCGCCTCCGTCTTGGGTGGGCCGATCGCCAAGTTCCTGATCGCCCGGCACGGCATCACCGACAGCGCCCCGGATGGCCACATGGTCGGTCTGCCCTATGAAAGCGGAGCGGAAGACGCGGTCGATCACATCGCGATCATGCGGGTTATCCTGGTCTTGCACATCGCGATGATCCTCGGGTTCTTTCTGAACGCGGCAATCGAAACCACGGGAGTAAAGCTGCCGCTGTTCGTGTCGTGCCTGCTGGTCGCCATCCTTTTGTCGAACACGGTGCCGCACCTGTTGCCGCGTGTCCCGTGGCCGGCCCGCACGAAAGCTCTCGCGCTCGTCTCGGACTTCTCGCTTGGCCTGTTCATCGCGATGTCGCTGATGGGTATGCAA
>JANQQB010000092.1 GCA_028285165.1 Rhodobiaceae bacterium | reverse complement strand
GGCGGACCGGCTGGCATCGGCCGAACCGGTTCTCGCCGGTGCCGGCATTGCCCTCGTTCGTGTCCTGCGGCCCTATGATGCAACGGCGTGGCCACATGCCACAAAGGGATTTTTTGCACTGAAGGCGCGCATTCCGACCCTGCTCAAGACGCTTTCCTGACGACCGGACGGGGCGTATGCCGCGCTGCCCCGTTCAAAGGCGTTCAAGCGTCGCCGCTGCGCTCTTGCGGTACTCCGCCCGCTTGCCGGCATCCATCTTGTCCCAGGTCCGATAGACCTGACCGAGGCGTGGATTGCCGCGCAGGACGTCTTCATTGCGGACCAGGAAATCCCAGTAGAGCGCGTTAAACGGACAGGAGCCCTCGCCCGTCTTTTGCTTCACGTCGTAGGCACAGTTACCGCAATAATCCGACATCTTGGAGATGTAATTGCCGCTCGCCGCATAGGGTTTGGAGGCCAGCAAGCCGCCGTCTGCGAACTGGCTCATGCCGAGCGTGTTCGGCATTTCCACCCATTCATAGGCATCCGCATAGACCGCCAGATACCATTCGTGGACCTCGTGCGGGTCGATTCCGGCGAGCATGGCAAAGTTTCCGGTGACCATCAGCCGCTGGATATGGTGGGCATAGGCCTCTTCTTTTGTTTGGGTGATCGCCGCCTTCAGGCACGCCATGTCCGTCTCGCCGGTCCAGTAGAAATCCGGCAGGGCGCGTTTGGCGGACAGGGCGTTTTCAGAGCCGTATGCCGGCATTTTCAGCCAATAGATGCCGCGCACATATTCGCGCCAGCCGATGATCTGGCGGATGAAGCCTTCCGCGGCGTTCAACGGTGCATGGCCGTCCCGATAGGCCGCCTCCACCCGCCGGCAGATTGCGAGCGGGTCGAGGAGACCGGCATTCAGATACATCGACAGCACGGAATGATAGAGGAAGCGTTCGCCCTGGAGCATGGCGTCCTGGTAATCGCCGAAGGACGACAGGGCGGCCTCGACGAAATGGTCCAGCGCTTTTTCAGCATCGACAGCGGTGACGCCGAACCAGAAGGGTTCGAGATCGCCGAAATGGCTGTCGAACCGCTGCTTCACCAGATCGAGCACGGCCGCGGTGGTTTCATCCGGTTTCACACGGTGCGGCGAAGGCATGAACAGATCGGCTTTTGCCGGCTTACGGTTCTCCGCATCGAAATTCCACTTGCCGCCCTCCGGCGCATCGCCGTCCATCAACAGACCGGTGCGGCGGCGCATGTCCCGATAAAAATATTCCATGCGCAATTGCTTGCGGCCCGCCGCCCAGTCGGCGAAGTCTTGACGCGAGGCCAGAAAGCGGTCGTCGTCCAGAATGTCGACCGGCAGCCCGAACCGATCCGACCAGGAGTTCATCTCATGGCGCAGGCGCCATTCTCCGGGTTCGGTCACAACGATCCGGTTCGGCCTGTCCGCCGCGATGGCGCGTTCGACCTCGCCTGCAAGAGAGCCGGCATTGTCCGGATCGTCGAGCGTGCGGTAGGTGACGGTCCAGCCGTCCGTTTGCAGTTCAGCCGCGAAGTGCCGCATGGCCGCGAACAGAAAGGCGATCTTCTTCTTGTGATGGCGCACATAGGTCGCCTCTTCGGCGACTTCGGCCATCAGGATTCGATCCGTCGCGCGGTCCGCACCGCGCAGCGATGCCAGTCCCGGCGAAAGCTGATCGCCCAGTACGAGAATGAGACGGTTCTGATCCATTAGGCCCCCGGACAATATCGGTCCAATGAGCCTTCATACGCACCGAACGCGCAAACAAATCACTCTGCGACGTTTGGCGCTGTCCGCTTTTTGTCAGCAGCGGCCGGCAGACGGTACGCCGGGTCTTGGTGAAATTGTCGAGATTGTGCAAAGTCCGGGCATGCATCGTTTCGCCCACCTTCTGGAAAGCCTCGTGCTCGCACCGCAGCGCAATGCCAAGCTGCGCCTGATGCAAAGCTATTTCCGCGAAGTGCCGGATCCGGACCGGGGCTATGCGGTTGCCGCGATCACAAGGGACCTGGAGTTCCACAGCGTCAAACCGGCCATGTTGCGGGCGCTGGTCGAGGAACGCATGGATCCGGTGCTGTTCGCCTATTCCTACGATTATGTGGGCGACATGGCGGAAACCATCTCGCTTGTCTGGCCGGACAAGCATGGCGCGAACGCCGTCCCGACCCTGTCCGATGTCGTGACGGCGCTGAAGGGCGCGTCACGCAGCGAGGGTCCACGATTGGTCGAACACTGGCTCGACGGTCTCGACGCGACCGGGCGCTGGGCGCTGATCAAGCTGGTTACCGGCGGGCTGCGGATCGGCGTCTCCGCGCGGCTTGCCAAACAGGCGCTGGCCGGTTTCGGCGACAAGCCGGTGGAGGACATCGAGGAACTCTGGCACGGCCTGGAACCGCCCTATGTCGCGCTTTTCGAATGGCTGGAGGGAAAGGCCGACCGCCCGGTCAGCAACGCAAAGGCATTGTTCCGGCCGGTCATGCTGGCGCATCCGGTCGACGAAGCGCAGGATTTCGCCAAGCTGGAACCGGCGGATTTCGCCGCGGAATGGAAATGGGACGGGATCCGCGTCCAGGCGACCTCGGAAGGCGGCGTGCCGCGGCTCTACAGCCGGACCGGCGACGACATTTCCGCCGCCTTTCCCGACGTCATCGAAGAGCTCACCTTCGAAGGCAGCCTTGACGGTGAATTGCTGGTCTACCGACCAGATACGGACGCGCGGTCCATTGCGCCATTCGGCGACCTGCAGCAGCGCCTCAACCGGAAAACCGTGTCGCGCAAACACCTGGCGACCTTTCCGGCCATGATCCGCGCCTACGACCTTTTACAGGACGGTACGACCGACACACGGCCATTGCCGTTTACCGACCGGCGCAAGCGCCTGGAGGATTTCGTGGCCGGACACGGCTCGCCGCGCATCGACCTGTCGCCGCTGGTGCCGTTCGAGGACTGGACGGGCCTCGATACCCTTCGCGCCAGCCCGCCGGAGGCCGTCGTCGAGGGCCTGATGCTGAAACGCTGGGATTCAATCTACCAAACCGGACGGCCGAAAGGGCCCTGGTTCAAGTGGAAGCGCGATCCGTTTACCGTCGATGCCGTGCTGATGTATGCGCAACGCGGACACGGCAAACGCTCCAGCTTTTATTCCGACTTCACGTTCGGGGTCTGGAAGCCCGATGCCGAAGCGGCACCGGAACTGGTGCCGGTCGGCAAGGCCTATTTCGGCTTTACCGACGAAGAACTGAAATCGCTCGACAAGTTCGTGCGCGACAACACGACGGACCGGTTCGGGCCGGTCCGTGCGGTACGCGCCGAACCCGATCACGGCCTCGTCCTGGAGATCGCCTTTGAGGGCCTCAACCGGTCGACGCGGCACAAATCCGGCGTTGCCATGCGGTTCCCGAGGATTTCGCGGATCCGGACGGACAAAAAACCGCGCGACGCCGATACGTTGCCGACGCTGTCCGCGCTTTTGCCGCCGGCCTGATCGGCCGTCCCGTTTTCGAAATCACGCCGGGACTGGACAGGGCGGCCCGCAACGCCTACTTGCGAGACAGACGATCGCAAAGCAGGTACGGACCATGAACGGCGCCCTTTCCCGGTTTTTCGGCGGATCTCCGCTCCACGTTCTCCTGCGGCTCGCGCTTCTGTCCTTCGTCGTCGGCGTGATCCTCGCCGCCCTCAACATCCGGCCGATGGAAATCATCTATTGGGTGGAATCGATCTTCTACCGGATCTACGACATGGGCTTCGACATCATCGTGCGCGGCGGCGAATATTTTGTGCTCGGCGCCATTATCGTTTTCCCGATCTGGCTGATCATGCGGCTGTTCTCGCTCGGCAAGCGCGCCGGCGACTGAAGTCCCAAACCTCACGGCTTCAAACGAATTCGGCCGCCACGTGGTGCAATCCCGCATGGCGGCGTGCCAGCGCCTCGATGTCGGTCGAATAACCGCCGCCGATCACGCAAACCACCGGCAGGCCGGCCTCGCGCACGGTCTCGATCACCAACCGATCGCGCGCCTGGAGCCCCGCATCGGACAGGGCCAGCCGCCCCAGGCGGTCCGCGTGATGCGGGTCCACGCCGGCATTGTAGAACACGATGTCCGGCCGGTGCCGGTCGATCAGGCCCGGCAGGTTGGCGGACAGGATGTCGAGATAATCGGTGTCGCCAGTGCCGTCCGGCAGCCCGATATCGAGATCGGACGGGACCTTGCGCACCGGATAATTCTTTTCCGCGTGCATGGAAAACGTGAAAACTTCAGGATCATCGTGGAAGATGTCGGCCGTGCCGTCGCCCTGATGCACATCGCAATCGACGATCAGGGCGCGCTCGATTTCGGCATCGGCCCGCAGCACACCGAGCGCCACACCGACATCGTTGAACACACAAAAGCCCGCGCCGTGTTGTTTGCGGGCATGGTGGCTGCCGCCGGCCGTGTTGCAGGCAATGCCGTGCTCCAGTGCCAGTCTCGCGGTCAGGAGCGTACCGGCGACCGCGCAGCGGGCCCGCATGGCAACTGTCTCGTTCATCGGGAAACCGATCTCGCGGGCGATCTTCGGCGGCACGCTGCCATCGAAGACCTGGTCCACATAGGTGCGATCATGGGCGAGCGCGACCCAGTTTGCCGAGGCCGGCGCGGGCACGTGAAAGCCGCCGGGCGCCACCAGACCGTCCTCCATGAGGATTTCGGCAAGCCGACGGAACTTGCCGATCGGAAAGCGGTGATCGCGCGGCAGGTCGGCGTTGTAGTTCGGATTGTGGACGATCGGCAGGGCCATGACGGGCGCATATAGGGCACAGTGACCGGCAACGCCAAGCGCGGATCGGCAAGGCCGCAGCCTGGTCGCCCGCGTGTCGGCAGCGGTAAGCAATTCGGTTGCCAGCCTCATTCGAACCGCCTACTCCGGAAGCCCGTTTACCGCGACCGCCCCGGAGCGCATGACCGCCGCGATCGAACCCCGACCCTTCGAGGTTACAAACCGCACGGTGTTCGCCATCGCGGCGCCGATGACGATCGCCTATATCTCGACGCCGCTGCTCGGCATCGTCGACACCGCCGTCATCGGACAATTGGACAATCCGGCCCTGATCGGCGCGGTCGCGGTCGGCGCGACGCTGTTCAGCATCATCCAGGCGATGTTCAACTTCCTGCGGGCCGGGACGACCGGGTTGGTGGCGCAGGCCATGGGCGCCGGCGACGAGACCGAGATCGGCGCCAGTTTCGTCCGGGCACTGCTCGTCGCCCTCGTCTCCGGCCTCCTGGTCATCGTCTTCAGCCGACCCCTGATTGACGGCGGTCTGGAGCTGATCAGTCCGAGCGAGACCGTCGGTACGGCTACGGCGGATTATCTGGAGATCCGGGCATTGTCCGCCCCGTTCAGCCTGGCGAACTACGTCATTCTCGGCTGGTTTCTCGGTCTCGGGCGCGCCGGCACCGGCCTGTTCCTGCAGGTCCTGCTGAACGGGCTCAACATCGTACTCAGCGTGGTGCTGGTGCTCGGACTGGAATGGGGTCTGGCGGGCGTTGCCTGGGGCACGGTCGGCGCGGAGATCGCGGCGGCCGGTGTCGGGCTCCTCTTGGTAGCGCGGGCGGCCGGAAGCAGGCCCTGGCCCGCCTGGTCGGTCGTGTTCGACGCACGTCCGTTCAAGCGCCTTGCGGCGCTGAACGGCGATATCATGGTGCGCTCGCTCGTGCTGTTGTTCGCCTTCACCTATTTCACTGCGCAAAGTGCGCAATTCGACGATGTCACCCTCGCGGCCAATGCGGTGTTGATGCATTTCTTTTCGATTGCCGGCCATTTCCTCGACGGCTTTGCCACAGCGGCCGAACAATTGGCCGGCCGCGCCGTCGGTGCCCGCTGGAAACCGGCTTTTAAACGCACGGTGCGGCTGACGCTGGTCTTCGGCAGCCTGATGGCGCTGACGCTGTCGGCTTTCTTCTGGGTTTTCGGCCCGCTTATGATCGATTTCATGACGGTGTCGCAGGAGGTTCGCGACACAGCGCGGATCTATCTCATCTGGGCCGTGCTGACCCCGATAGCCGGCGTCGCCGCCTTCCAGATGGACGGGATCTTCATCGGCGCAACATGGTCGCGCGACATGCGCAACATGATGTTGGTGTCGATCGTGGTCTATCTGGGAAGCTGGTGGCTGCTGAAGGATGCGCTCGGCATGCACGGCCTGTGGATCGCGCTCCTGATCTTCCTCGGCGCGCGCGGTCTCAGCCTGGCGATCATCTGCCCCTATCGCATGCGACAGGTCTTCGGCTGAACCGGTTCAGCCGATCTCGACGGCAATCAATCGGGGCAGAGGTTCAGATTGTGCGGTGGCGGGCGCGGGCGCCGCGCTCGATGGCGGCAACCGTCAGCTTGTCGAGATCAAGCGTATCGCGCAGCATCTGCAGAAGGCGCAATTCTTCCTGTTCGACGTGCAGGTCGGCGGCAGCCACTTCGACGGCAACCGCATAGGCGGTCTCGTAAAGCTTCGGCGGCAGGGCATTCGCCACCATGTCGAGGACCGTTTCCAGACCGTCTTCCTGGCTGAGATAGCCGCCGCAGGATTCGGCAACGGAGATCAGGGTGTTCTCGTTGAAGTCACGAAACACGGGCATTGTCTGGACGATCTGGCCGATCCGCATCAATTCGTCATCGGTCATCTGCCGATCGGCTGCCGACATGGTCACCATGACAAACAAAAGGGCTTCGTGATGGGAAATCGGAGACGTCATTGCCGGAGCCATTCCTTGCTGGGGTCGAATCCGGCGAACCCTATGCGCTTCGCACCTGCAAGACAAGATCTGTTGCAAGCGCTTCTGCGAACGCCTAGTGTCCGCCCGCCCGGCGCTTTACGGGCGCTTCCCGAACCGATGAAAAGACGACACCGATGAGCGAAACCGCCGCCCCGATCGATCCGCATCCGGACACGCTTCCCGACATGTTGGAGGCCGCCCGGACGTCGAAAGCCTGGCCGTTCGAGGAAGCCCGCAAACTCATCGACCGGCTGAACAAGGAAGGCAATCCGAACCGGCCGGTCATCTTCGAAACCGGCTACGGACCCTCCGGCCTGCCGCATATCGGCACGTTCGGCGAAGTGGCGCGGACCTCCATGGTGCGGCACGCCTTCACGCTGTTGACCGAAGGGCGGATCGCCACAGAACTGATCTGCTTTTCCGACGACATGGACGGCTTTCGCAAGGTTCCGACAAACGTGCCGAACCAGGACATGCTGGCGGCCCATCTCGACAAGCCGCTGACCGAAGTCCCGGATCCGTTCTCCAACGAATACGAAAGCTTTGCGCACCACAACAATGCGCGGCTGCGGCGCTTCCTCGACCAGTTCGGCTTCGAGTACACGTTCATGAGTTCGACGGAGACCTACAAGTCCGGCCGGTTCGACGCGACACTCCTGAAGATGCTCGCCGCCTACGATGCAGTGATGGACATCATGCTTCCGACGCTCGGCGAAGAACGACGGAAGACCTATTCGCCCTTCCTGCCGGTCTGCCCGCGCACGGGAAAGGTCTTGCAGGTCGCGATTACCGAACGCCGGGTGGCCGACGGCACGATCGTCTACACCGACCCGGAAACCGGCGAGGCCGTTGAGGTCCCCGTGACCGGCGGTCACGTCAAGTGCCAGTGGAAGGCGGACTGGGCGATGCGCTGGGCCGCGCTCGGCGTCGATTACGAGATGTCGGGCAAGGACCTGATCGAATCGGTGCGCCAGTCCGGGAGGATCTGCCGGGCGCTCGGCGCGACGCCGCCGGAAGGGTTCAATTATGAACTCTTCCTCGACGAAAAGGGCGAAAAGATCTCCAAGTCGAAAGGCAACGGCCTGTCGATCGAGGACTGGCTGACCTATGCCTCGCCGGAGAGCCTGTCGCTGTTCATGTTCCAGAAGCCGAAGACGGCCAAGAAGCTCTATTTCGACGTGATCCCGAAGGCCGTTGATGAATATTACACCTTCCTCGGCAAATTCGCAGAGCAGCCGGCGGACCAGAAGCTCGGCAACCCGGCCTGGCACATCCATGCCGGCGAGCCGCCGGCAACGGAAAACCCGGTCGGCTTTGCCATGCTGCTGAACCTGGTCAGTGCCTCCAATGCGGAGGATCCGGCGGTCCTTTGGGGCTTCATCAGCCGCTATGCGCCCGGCGCTTCGCCCGAAAGCCATCCCGATCTCGACCGGCTGGTCGGCTATGCGATCCGGTATTTCGAGGACTTCGTACGGCCGGGCAAGGTGTTCCGGACGGCGAGCCCGTTGGAACAGGAAGCGCTCGACGATCTCGACCGGCGGCTAGCGGCCCTGCCGGCAACCGATCACACGGACGGCGAAGCGATCCAGGCGGTCGTCTACGAGGTCGGCAAGAGCCATGCCTTCGAGAACCTGCGCGACTGGTTCAAGGCGCTCTATCAGGTGCTGCTCGGTCAGGACCAGGGACCCCGCTTTGGGTCGTTCATTGCGCTTTACGGCGTGGCGGAGACCCGCGCGCTGATCGCCAAGGCGCGCGACGGCGCCCTTGCAAATGCCTGAAGCGACCGGAGCGAGCGCATGCTGATCTACAAAATCTGTCCTGCCGCCCAGTGGCGGGACGCCGAAGCGGCGGGCAGCTTTGCCGGTGCACCGGTCGACCTTGCCGACGGCTTCATTCATTTTTCCAGTGCCGAACAGGTTGCCGAAACGGCGGCGAAACACTTTGCCGGACAGTCCGACCTCGTGCTTGTCGCCGTGGAGGCGGCGCCGCTCGGCGACGCGCTGAAATGGGAGGAATCGCGCGGCGGCGCGCTGTTTCCCCATCTCTATGCACCTTTGGACACCGGCGCGGCCCTCTGGGTGAAACCGCTGCCGCTCGGTCCCGACGGCGCGCACATATTCCCGGACCTGTAGGCGTGATCCGGCTTGCCGAACAGATCGGCCTGAAGGCGCTGACGCGCCTCGACCCGGAGGCGGCGCACCGTGCGACGATAACCGCGCTCAAGTCCGGCCTGCTGCCGCCGCAATGCCCGCCTCGCTCGGATCGTCTTGCGGTGCGCATCGGTCCGCTTGTCTTTCCAAATCCGGTCGGCATCGCCGCCGGTTTCGACAAGGATGCCGAAGCTGTCCAACCCGTCTTTCGCCTCGGCTTCGGCTTCACCGAGATCGGCTCCGTTACGCCACGCCCGCAACCGGGCAATCCGAAACCGCGGGTTTTCCGCCTGCCCGAGGCAAAGGCGGTCATCAACCGATACGGTTTCAACAGCGAGGGCCATGTCCGGGTGCATGAACGCCTGCTGCGGGCCCGGGCGACCGGCATTGTCGGCATCAATGTCGGCGCCAACAAGGACAGCACGGACCGTGTGGCCGATTATGTGGCCGGCATCCGCCGGTTTGCCGATTGCGCGTCCTATTTCACCGTCAATATCTCTTCGCCGAACACGCCGGGCCTGCGCGACCTGCAGGCGCGCGCCGCCTTGCAAGAGCTTCTCGATGCCGTGCTTGCGGAACGCGACCGGGCCGCCGCCGAGGTCGGACGCGAACTGCCGGTTTTCCTGAAGATCGCGCCGGATCTCACGGATGCCGATCTCGATGATGTGTGCGCCGTCGCGGGGGCGTCACAGCTTGACGGCCTGATCGTCTCCAACACCACGTTGTCGCGCGCAGGTTTGCCCGACGGCCCTCCAGCGGACGAGGCCGGCGGCCTGTCCGGTGCCCCGTTGTTCGAGCGCTCTACGATCGTGCTCGCCAAGGTGCGTCGGCGCGTCGGGCCCGACTTGCCGTTGAT
>JANQQB010000078.1 GCA_028285165.1 Rhodobiaceae bacterium | reverse complement strand
TCCGACTTTGGGTCCTTCACTCGATTCGACGGATATCGGGACACCTATCCCGGGACCTGGTCGGCACGCTCGGCGATCTATCTGGATACGTCTTGGGGGTTCGGGCAGGGTTTTGACTATTCCGTCGCGTCGAACGGCAGCGACGGGAACCACCAGCGTGATTTCATCTTTCACGTAACAAAGGACACCTCGACGCAGCAGATCCTCGTCGGCGGCAGCAACAACACAGGCTTCGATCCCCGGGAAGATCTGGAAACCGTGAACCATGTCGCGGTGACGGATTCCGGCTGGTACATCTTCGAACATGTTTTCCGTAACGATAACGGGCAGCTTGCCGTCGACCTGAACCTGTATACGGCGTTGGGCGTGTTGTTGTTTACCGAAACCAGGACGACGCCACTGGACCAGATTCCCGCCGACGTCGGCGGCAACCGCTATGGCTGGTTCACCAATATCGACATCGATGGCGGAATTTCGGTGGACGCCACGCAAATGTCCATCGTGCCGCTGCCGGCCGCATTGCCGCTGATGGCTGCGGTCATGGCGGTCTTCGGCCTGATCGGTTGGCGCAAGCGGACCCAGGCGTCCTCTGCGAGCATGGCCTGAGCGTGAAACAGTCTGCATCGGTCGAGGGAACCGATGCCGTGGGCGCCATCCTTGATGTCCAGGCCAAGTGCTCGGGCCAAATGCCCGGGTAAGCGCGGCTGAAAGCCCCGATCAGGCGGGGCGGAAGTTGCACCATGTCGCGGGGGCCGGCCCCCGCGGCATGGTTTGTCGCTTAGAGGCAGAAAATAGTCTCCCAATCCGCTCGGTCGACCGCGCCGACCCCTGTCACGGCCTGTCCCGATCAGCCGGTGAAAACGGCACCCCCATGTTGCCGCCGGCCCGGCAAGCCGGTTGACTGTTCAGAATTTTATGATACGCGTGTCGCCGTTCATTTCGGGGCTCACCAGATCCCGCCCCGGGGCGCAGGAAAAACCGCCTTTCGGCAAATCGCCCGAACATTTCCCGGCCATGTCCGACCCGGACAACGCCCATGGGATCCCGTAGCTCAGCTGGTAGAGCAACTGACTTTTAATCAGTAGGTCCTCGGTTCGAGCCCGAGCGGGATCACCATTAAATCAAGCGCCTAGCTGGCGCCGGCATAAAAATTCGAAATTCGTCAGGCAAATTTTTCGAAATCAAGTCTCTATTTGTTCTTCCGGAGGTGCTGTAGCGCGTCGCCGGCTTTGGGACATTTCGACGGTACTTTTGAGACACGGGGCGTGGGCGCGACAGCGCTAAAGTACGAAATCTAAGGCAAAATGTGGGTCATAGGCCGAATCGTCGAGATCGATTGTTGTCGTCTCGACAAGATCGACAACCAGACCGGCAAAATCGTTGCGGTTCGCGATTATCTCAGCTTTGCGCTTGACGAAGCCGAAAGCCTCAACCGCGCCGACAAAGCCGCGGATCTAAATCTGCACGCAGCGCTGCACGACGCAAAAAAGATCTTGCTTCGCGTCTGGAAAGCCCAACCCTTTGTTTGGATGACCGTTTCGAGCCCAGTTTACCAGATGCTGCACATTGCATGAATGACGGCTTTCGGTAGTCTGTTTGTGCCGCCGGGTCTGCTTGCCGCTCGACTCATAGGAGAGATTTTATGCACGCTGAACATTTCATCGACCAATTGCGCGTTCTCGCAGCGCTGGACGACAATCCAGCGACAAATCGCACCCTCCAGGCATTCAGATCGGTTGCACGCGAGGACTTCGCTGGCGAGGGACCGTGGAAACTCCGGTCGGCTCTCGCCGATGTGACGCTCCCTCCGCGACTAACGCTAAACGCTGATCCAAAGTGGCTTTATCATAGTGTCCTTGTCGTTCTGGATGAGGAAAAAGGGATAAACATCGGCGATCCATCTCTTTGGGTTGGCCTTCTGGCGCGCGCGGATGTTCAGCCCGGTGCGCGTGTTCTGCAGGTTGGCGCGGGCGTTGGGTACTACACCGCGATCTTGCGTGAACTCGTTGGTCCCACCGGTCACATCGTTGCCTATGAAGTAGAGGAAGCACTGGCAGAGCGTGCTGCTCGGAATCTCGCCGGATATGGGAATGTGGAGGTCCGTCACGGCAACGCTGCAACCGATCTAAAGGATATGGATGGGATCGACCTCGTTGTCGCCTTTGCAGGGGTGACGCACGTTCCGCCCCTCTGGATGTCGCGGCTCACGTCCAATGCGCGGCTTTTGCTGCCGCTGACCGGTGAGGATTGGTGGGGTGCGATGATCTTGGCCCAGCAAAGCGACGACGGCTTCAGCGCTGTTACACTGGGTCGCTGTGGCTTCTATCCTTGCTCAGGTGCTCGGCGTGATGATCTTGCCGCTCAGGTGTCCGTGCTGTTTGCCAACCCGGAGCATCTCCGCGACTGGCCCCTTCGGATCATCGGTCGAGATGACGACATTCGGTTGGAAGCGGCGGCGTAGCCAAAGCGGACCTTCACGCAGAGCCTGCCAACGGCAGCATAGTCCGCATCGCTACACAACCGTGGCAGCGATGCTGCGCTCGAAACGAATGTCAGCTCCCGGGCACGCGGTCGCGAGATCGGCGACGCTCGTGGACGACGGCTCAGGGCCGCTCGCATGGACGGCGCCAACCCCCAAGATCTGTCTCATGCGGCGCTGCGGAACATGACCGCGAGGAGCCCATCTTGCAGTTTTTCTGCGTTGAAGCGAAGGTCGGCTTTGGTGGTTAGGCAACAAAGGTGGTCAGACGATGTTGGAACTGTTCGCGACGACGTTTGTTGCTGGATTGCTGTATGTCTTTATCCCTGGTCCGGCGACCCTTGCGGCGCTCAGCCTCTCAGCAGGTCCCGGACGCATGGCTTGCGCAACGTTCCTGACCTGCCATCTTCTTGGTGATCTGGCTTGGACGGTCCTCGCAATTTCAGCCATCATTGGCGTCTCGCAAGCTGGCCCGTTGCTCTTCGATGTTTTAGGACTTGTTTGTGGCGCTTACCTCATTTGGCTGGGTATAAAGGCGCTGCGTAGCCAAAGTGCAAAGCCGGGCACTATTGTCGACGTCCCATGGAAATCAGGGCTGATTTTCGGTTTCACAAATCCGAAAGCCTACCCATTTGCGCTGGCGATGTTCACGGCTGTTTTCGCTCGATTTGAAGACGCGATGACCTTTCAGAACGCTGTTCCACTCGTCCTGGCAGCGTTTCTCGGGTTCTGCGTCGCGACGCTTGGCGTGGTATTCTGGACCGGGCTTCCCTTTACAAGACACATCTTCGCGCGACACAGCCGCCTGATTACGCGGGCCATTGGAGTTGTGTTTATTGCCGCAGGCGCGAAGTCTATTGGCACGTCGGTCTCGAACATCAGACTTCGCGCGTAACATCGTGCTTTGAGGCCGTCCGGCAACGACAGCGCGCAGGTACCAATGGGCTTAGTTAGACCGAAGACCGCCGCAAAGTGAGTGTTGCCAACCCCATGCCGATCAGAATGCTGCCGCTGACACGCTTGAACCACGCAATGATGGAAGGTCTGCGGATCACGCCCCGCATCCGACTGGCCAGCCTCCCGTAGAAAAAGGCATTCAGCCAAGCAAGGCAGGTGAACGTCGCGACCGTCGCAACGAACTGAGGTAAGAGAGGTGCAGACGTGTTGATGAACTGAGGCACAAAAGCGATGAAAAACGCGATGGGCTTGGGATTCAATGCAGTCACGGTAAAACACTGTCGGAATATCCGGTATGAACTCGTTCGCGATCCGACTGCCCCCGTCTGCTCAATACTACTGCCCGCTGACTGAATTGTTCGAATGCCAAGCCAAACGAGATAAGCCGCACCCAGCCACTTGAACAGAGTGAAGAATTCAGCAGACGCCATCATGAGCGCACCCAAGCCAGCCAGCGAGACTGTCATTGCAGTAAAATCCCCCAAGGCAACACCAGATGCTGCAACCGGTGCGACGCGCGGCCCATTTGAAAGACCGAGCGTAATCACAAGAAGGATGGTCGGTCCGATTGGAAATACCAGAAACACGGTCGATGCCGCTAAGAACGCAAGCCAAGTCTCAAATGTCATTTCCTACGCTCCTAAATTGATCTCGCTCGCTGGCCGCAAGTGACAAAAACCGTGCTGTTCGTCCAAGACACCACGCCATAAAGGCGAAGGGGATCAGTACCGTCAATCGTATCCCCGCCAAACAGCGGACATTCGAGACGCTATTCTGAAGGGCAGCGAAGTCCGCAATGCCGACACTCGGCATCTAATTTCTCAACGAGCGCATTCGTATCTCATTGAATTCTATTCATCGCTCCGCAACAAAGGGCATACAATTTTGCGCTGTGCTCTAGGCGCAGAAGCGACCCTACTTCCGAAAAGCCCGATCCACATTTTTGGCGGCGGCGAACTGCCCGTCGGTTTCGCCCGTGACGCCGACCAGGCGTGTGGAGGTCAGGTCCGCGTCGGCGAAGTGTGCGCCGGCAATTCTGGCGCCGGTGAAATCGGCGCCGCCAAGCGTGGTTCCTGCCAAGTTGGCGTTTTCGAAATTCGCGCCGGACAGGTTGGCAAATTCCAGGTCGGCCCGCATGAAATTGGCGCCGGAGAAGTTCGTGCCCACAGCCTTGGTCTTGCGCAGGACGCCGCGCATCAATCCCATCGACTGGTTTTTCATGTCGGCGGAGAAATCCGCATTGGTAAAATCGGCACCGTCGAGCGTCGCGCGAGTGAAGTCGCCGGCGGTTCGCGCATTCGACAGGTTGGCGCCGGAAAGGTTCGATGACCGCAACTGGGCCTGGAAAAGCGACGCCCCGTCCAGTTGCGTGCCCGAGAGGTCGGCGTTCATCATCCAGGCCTGGTCGAGAACCGCATTCGACAGGATCGCGCCGCTGAGATTGGTGTTGTTCAGCCGCGCTGCGCGGAAGATCGCGCCGGTCAGGTCGAGGCCGCTCAGATCGATCCCGTTCAGGCGCCTGCGGGTGAAATCAAGCGGCGCGCCGCTTTCGATCAGCGCAACCACCTGTTCCCGGGTAAACTCCGTTTCGGTCATGGCTGGCGAGTTCATGTCCACGCCCTGCAGCGCGGATTGTGCCCTTGCCGGCGGTGTGCCGACGGCGCCGACGAGCGCGATCGCAAGCGTGCCCGTCAAAATGACAAGGGAATCCAGGCCGATCGATTTCATGACTTTGTTCCTCCCCACAGGGTCGCGCACCGGATTCCAGTAGGCTCCGGGTTCTCAAGACCAACAGGAATGTATCATATCCGGCGGAGAGGCTGTCGCTACCTGTGGTAATCTGTGCAACAAGAAATCGAATCCCTGCCGATTGCTTCTCCCAGTGCTTGCGATGAAACCGGCCCTGAAATCGATCCTACATATCCTTGCCGTCTTGGCAGCCATGGCCGTTACGTCTGGCGATCCGGCCGGCGCCCTGCCGTCGCGCGACGCCTTCCTGTCGATCGCCAAGAAGGGGTGGGTCTATGAATTCCGTTCATCGGTATTGCGGCGGCAGGCCGGTTTTCCGCCCATCCGCCTCAACAGCAAGGAGATTGTCTTCGGCAGCGTCTGCCTGATCGGGGACCGGCCGCACGCCTTGACGAAGGCCGTCATCGAAACCTTCGATCGGTTGCTGGCGGATGTGTTCGGACGGATCGGCAAACTCAGCTATGGCGGGTCGGATATCGCCAGTTGCGGGCCGCTCCAGCGGACCTACATCCGGATCTATGGCGGCGCGGCGCCCGAAGCCGCGTTCAACGATGATCTGCGCCAGCTCAATGACAAGTACCAGCTCGGCCTGTCCTCCGACCGGTGGCAGCGTGTTCGGTCTCCGGCCCAGGCGAACGCCTTTTTCGGGCGAAAGGGCACCGCCGTCCATATTCTGGTCAAACAGCCGAAAGCGGCCGACCCGACACCGCTCGAAAAGGCCTTCTACACGTCGATCCTGATCGAGGAATTGTTTCAGGCCTTCACCTACGGCATGGATATCCCCGCTTTCGACCGGAAAGAAAATCTCCTGTCAAAACTCCAGGAGCGTCCGGTCAACCTGCGCTACCTGGCATGGGATTCCGAAGCCTTTATGCGCGGCCTCGTCGAGAGCAATCCCAAGGGGCTTTGCTCGTTCGACGTCTTCATGCTGCATGCCCTGGCAAACTCGGTTGAGGACACGGCCAATTCATCGGAATTCCTGGTCTATATCCGGTCCGAATTCGACGATTTGCTGCGCCTGGCGCGCACAACGCTGGACAAGCCCGATTACGCCGAGATCCTCGATCCGGGTTGCCGCGCCATGCCGAAGTGAAACGATAATCCGGGCACGGCGGCCCGACGGAAAATCTGTTCGGTGGACCGACCCGCGATGCTGCATACCTAAGGCTAGATCGTATTCGCGCAGCAACTCTGCCAGTCTGGCGGTGCAAACAGACCAGACAAGAAAAGGCTGGACACGTCAGGGGCGGTTGCCGCTGGAGACAGTCCGGAGGCAGTTGACTGCGGAGGAAACGCGCCGATGCTGGAAGTCCAACCGGGGAGCACGGCAGACCGGATTGCACGTCTGGGCGACCATTTGAGGTCCAGCCTGGTCGGTCGCGATGGACTGGTCGAGCGGCTCCTGATCGGCATTCTGGCCGGCGGCCACATCCTGATCGAAGGCGCGCCGGGACTGGCAAAGACCCGCGCGGTCAAGCTCCTTGCCGAAGCACTGGACGGCGATTTCGCCCGGATCCAGTGCACCCCGGACCTCTTGCCTTCCGACCTGACCGGGACGGATGTCTTTCATCCCGAAAAGGGTACCTTCGCGTTCTCCAAAGGCCCGGTGTTTCATAACCTCGTGCTTGTGGACGAGATCAACCGCGCACCACCGAAAGTCCAGTCCGCGCTTCTGGAAGCGATGGCCGAACAGCAGGTGACCAGCGGCGGCGAAACCCATGCCCTGCCGGACCTGTTCGCGGTCGTCGCCACGCAGAATTCGATCGAACACGAAGGCACGTTTCCCTTGCCCGAGGCGCAATTGGACCGGTTTCTCCTGCACGTGGTGCTCGACCTTCCCGACGCGCAGACCGAAAGACGCATTCTCGACCTGGTCGAAGAAGAACAGCAGCATGGAACGCCCGGCGCCGCCCAGATAACTTTGTCGGAGATCGCGCAGGCCAAGGCGGAAACCCGGACCGTGCATCTGTCCGCCGCCCTGCGGGACTACATCGTCCGACTGGTCATGGCGACACGCCAGCCGCCCTTCAATGACGAGATCGACCATCCCGTGTCGCCCCGCGGATCCCTGGCCCTGGCGGCTGCGGCAAAGGCGCGGGCCTATATCAACGGACGCGATCATGCCGTGCCGGACGACGTGAATGCGGTCGCCGCGGACGCACTGGCGCATCGCATGGTCGTGGCCTGGCGGGCGACCTCGGAGGGGCGCACGTCGCGTGCCATCATCGACGACATCCTGGAAGCGACGGAGCCCTTATGATGACGGGGGCGGCGCGTTCGGGCGACGGGATTTCGGTGACGGCCGCAATGCTGATTGCCCAACGGTCGCATGTCCGAAGGCCCGCCACGACCGAACAGGTCGTCAGCGCCTTGCCGGGCGGGTTCATGACCAGGCGTCGCGGCAACGGTCAGGTGATCGCAGACAGCCGCGCCTATGTGGAAGGCGACGACATCCGCCATGTCGATCGCGGCGCGACGGCGCGCACGGGAAAACTGCATATCCGGACCTTTCACGAAGAACGCGACCGCGTCTCGTTCCTGGTTGCGGATTTCAGGCCCTCCATGCTGTGGGGCGTGCGCCGGGCGCTGCGCTCGGTGGCGGCGGCGGAAGCGCTGGCCCGTCTCGGCTGGCGGGCGGTGGAAACCGGCGGGCGGGTCGGTTTGCTCGCGATCACGCCACGCGGCGCGTTGGCGGTGCCCACAAGGGGGCGGTCGCGAGGCATGCTGGCGGTTGTCGGCGGTCTGGTGAAAGCCCATGCGACGGCGCTCGAAGAGGTTCGGGACGGATTGCATGAAGCCCCGCTCGACCGCGCCCTGATGCGCCTCAAGCGGATCGTCCCGCGCGGCGCTATCGTCGTCATCGCATCGGCGCTCGATACGCGCGGTGACGCATTCGACGAGGTGATCGGCGACCTGGCGCAGCGGCGGCATCCGCGATTCCTGATCGCCGAAGACCATGCCCTGCGCGAGCTCCCGCCCGGCTATTATCCGATGGCGACGCCCGACGGGACCCGCTTTGGCGGAACGATCGGCCAAAACCTCGCGGACCGTCGGATCCCGGTTAGTGTCGACGGCTATCCGGCGCAGTTTTTCGATACGGGCGCCGAAATCTCCGATGCCGTGCTGTCGTTAGGCCAGTGATATGGAAGAGCGCAGGATCTCGACCGATGACGTCTTGAATGCCCTGCAGGACATCCGGTTGCCCGCCGATGCGTCCGGCGGTGTTGCCGCGGACCTGCTTGCGGCTTTCGGGCTGGGCCTTCTGCTCGCCTGGTGCCTCACCTTTCTCCTGTCTTTGGTGGCAGGGCGGCCGACCAGTCTGGTGGAGGAGGGGCACACAAAGGCGGCCGAACCGGGATCGGACGCCGGGTCCGATGAAGATCGCACCGTGATCCTGCTTCACCAATTGCGACGGGTCGCGCCCGGCGAAGCGAAACAGCTGGCAAGAGACATCTACGCGCCGGCCGGAATGCCCGACGCCGAGACCGTGAGGGCGGCCCTGCACCGGGCGGAGAAGGCCGATGCCTGACCTTGCCGATCCATGGTTTCTGATCCTGCTTCCCGTGCCGTTGCTGGTTTACCTCCTGATGACATCGGCAGATCGAACCGGTGCTGTCATGGTTGTGCCCGAAGGCGTGGGCAGGGGGATCATGGCGCAGGTGCGTCACGGACAGGGATCCCGGCCGGGCCGCTACATCCTGCCGGCTTTGGTCTGGGTGATGCTGGTTCTTGCGCTGGCCGGGCCCCGTATCCTGTTACCGGCTTCAGCGCTTCCCCTGTCGGGTCGTGATCTTGTCGTCGCCCTCGATCTGTCCGGGTCGATGGTGCGCGAGGATTTTGCCGTCGACGGGGAGGCCGTATCGCGCCTCGATGCCGTCAAGAAAGTCGGGGCGGCGTTTGTCCGCGGCCGCGGAGGAGACCGGGTTTCGCTCGTCGTGTTCGGGTCACAGGCCTATGTGGCCGCACCGCCCGGCTTCGACGTCGAGGCCGTGGCCAAGACCATCGAAGGGCTGGTGATCGGCATTTCCGGCCGCGCGACCAATATCGGCGACGCTTTGGGGCTTGCCCTGAAACGCCTGTCAGGGACCGAGGCGACGAGCCGGGTCGTTATCCTGTTGTCGGACGGGGCCAACAATGCCGGTTCGGCGACGCCGCGCGATGTGGCCCTCCTGGCGCGGGATAGGGGGGTCAGGGTGCACACAATTGCGCTCGGACCCAAATCCCGGGCCGAGGCTCCCAACGAACGGGGCGTTGTCGACGCGGCCACATTGAAGTCGATATCGGAACTCAGCGGCGGAGAGACTTTTCGCGTCCGCACTCTTGAGGATCTCCAGGCCGTTGCCGATGCCATCGATCGGCTGGAGCCGACCGACCGGGCAGGGCTTTCGGCCGAAACCTATCGTGACCTCTGGCCCTATCCGGCGGGTCTTGCCGGTCTGGGCTGCCTGGTGATCGGCTGGCGGCGGTCGCGATGAGTGCGTTTCCTGACATCCTGCTCTTGCGGCCGTTCTGGTTGATCGCCGTGATCGGTGTGATGGCGCTCGCAATCATGTTCCGGATCCGGCGTTCGCGGACGGGCGACTGGGAGAAAATGATCGACCCGCATCTGATGGCCGCAATGGCACGGTTGGGACGGGTCGATATTCCGAAGGCGCGCGGAATCGGACAGGCGCCGTTCTGGGCTGCCGGATTGATCTGTCTGGCGATGACGGGACCGGCGATGCGCAGCAGCGACGCCCAGGTGTTCCGCAATCTCGGCGGTGTGGTCTTCGTGATGGATGTGTCCACATCGATGACGACGGACAAGGCCTGGCAGCACGTCGTGACCATCGCGCGGGCGACGCTGTCCCGCCTGGGCTCGAAGCCGGCGTCGCTGATCGTCTTTGCCGGAGACAGTTACACCGCATCGGCGTTTTCGACGGACCGGGTTCATCTCGGCCAGACCATTGCGCTGCTCGATGCCGAGACGGTGCCCGACAAGGGCAGCCGTCCGGCATTGGCGCTTCGGCAGGCCGCGACGATGCTGGACGATGCGCAGATCATTGCCGGCGACGTGGTGCTGATCACCGACGGCGGCGGGCTGGGGCCGCAGGCGCTGGAGGCGGCTAAGGCGATTGCGGAGCTCGGCGGCCGGCTCTCGGTCATCCAAGCCCGGACACAGAAATCGACGGACGACCCCGATGCCGGACCGGCATTGCAGGCCCTGACAAAGACTGGAAATGGGCAGCTTTACACGATGCAGCAGACAGACGCGGTGATGCGTGACGTCGGCCGAAGCGATGATGTGCGGCTTGAGAGAAGTGATTATCGATTGCTGTTCTGGGCGGACTACGGACGCTATCTGCTGGTCCTTGCACTCTTGCCGGTGGCGGCCCTGTTCCGAAGGAGGGCGATCTGATGCGGCGGGCTTGGCTTGTCCTCGCGATTGTCCTCATCGGGGCGGCCGCTTTCGCCGGCGGCGCGGCGCCGTTCGGCCGATTGGCGCTTGCCTTGGGATTGCCGTCGCTTGCCGCTTCGGTCTTCGATGATCCGGCCTGGCGCGGGGTCGCCGCGTATCGGGCAGCACGCTTTGACGCCGCCGTCGAGGCGTTTCGCGAAGCCGGACCGGCCATGGCCTACAATCTCGGCAATGCATTGGCCCGCACTGAAGACTATGCCGCCGCCCTGGAAGCCTACGATGTCGCGATGGCGCGCCAGGAGGACCCTGAGGCCCAGGCCAATTTCGACCTGGTGAGGGCGTTTTACCTGGGAACCGAGATCGAGGCGGGGTCGATCGTGAAATGGTCCGCAAAGAAGGAAGGACCCTCCGTGCAGGCCGATGTCGGTCAGGGAAGCGGCCGGGCCGCCGGCTCGGGCGACGGGGTCACCAACCAGGGCGCGCTGATTGGGCTGCCCGAACTGAAATCGGTGGGTCTGTTGCCCATCCGCAAGGTGTTCGACGACAAGCACGTGGTTGCCAGTCCGCGCTGGCTGGCGACCCTGGAAGATGTGCCCGGAGCCTATCTCCGCGCGCGCATTCTGCATGAACACAAGCGCCGCAGGAAAGCCGGTTTGCAGCAACCCGAGGCGGAGACCCCATGGTGAGGGTGCTTGCGATGATTGCGGCGCTTTTCTGGCCGGTATCGGCGTTTGCCCAGCAAACCGTGGCACCGGACGCGCTCAAACTGACGGTCACGCTCGAGGAGACGCAGGCGGTTCCGTTTCAGAACGAGATGGTGCTTTTGACCATCCACGGCATCTATCGCCGCCATATCACGCTGGAAAAGCTCGAACAGCCGGACCTGAAGGGGTTCAACTGGATGCAGCTCGGCGAGGACCACTGGTTCGAAAGCGTCGTCGACGGCAAGACGGTGAAGAACATGCGCCGGCGCATGGCCCTGTTCCCCGAAGCACCGGGCAAGCTCGAAATCGGTCCGTTCATCCATCATCTGACGTTGTTGGACGAGGACAGCAAATGGTTTGAGCACGACATCCGGTCCGAACCGCTGACACTCGAGGTCAAACCGGCGCCGGAGACCGGCGACTGGTGGTTTCCGGTCCGCCGGCTCGAGATCACCGACCGGTGGTCGAACGCGCCGGATCAGTTGGGAAAGGGGGAGGGGGTGCTCAGGATCATCACCGTGTCCGCCCTCGGGGCAAGCCCGGACATGATCCCGCCGATGCCCGAGCTGAAATCGCCGAGCGCCCTGGTCTTTGCCCATCCGGAAAAGCGGCTCGTGGATCTGTCTCCGGACGGGCCGGTTTCGATCGCGTTCTGGCGCTGGACCATCAAGCCGCGCAAACCGCCGTCGGCAATCCTGGAACCCATTGCGTTTTCCTATTTCGATACGGTCAACCGCAAGCGGCAACGCGCGGTGATCTCGGCGCAGAAAGTGGCGATTTCCCCGGCCGAGATGCCTGCGCCGCTATCGATTGAGGCACGCGCGGAACCGAGCGAATTGCAGGTCTGGTGGATCGTGGCCGCGCTGATCGCGGGGAGCGCGATCGGTGTTTTTGCAACGGGGGCGCAGGGCCGCCTGTTTTCGTTCCAGGCATGGGGCCGACGGGCGCGCCTGGCGCTCCTCAAACATCGTATCCGGATCAGCGCGCAGCGGCGCGACCTTTCACGGCTTCGCCGGGCGTGCCACGCGCTCAACCGGATGCTCGGCGAGAAACCGGAGCGCTGCCAGCTTCTCGCCGAGCTCGACCATCTCCTGTTCGGCCGGAACCCGGATAATGCCGATCTGGCGCGGTTTTCCCGCACTTTCCTTGCGAGCCTGTAGACCGTGACAGCATTGACGCAGCGACAATCGGCCGCCGTCACCCTTGCCAGTGCGGCCGGGTGTTTGCTAGCCTCATACAAAACGAAAGGGAGGATGTAAGTGGTTCAGGATACGGCGGAACCTTGCAACCCGATCGTTGTCGAATCGATCCTGGTGATCGATGATCATCCGCTGTTTTGCGATGCGCTGGCGTCGACACTGACCCGGATTTTCGGAACGGCTTCCGTCATGATGGCGACCTCGCTGAACGAGGGCCTGAAGCTGGCGGACACCCGGTCGAAGCCGGACCTCGTGATGCTGGATTTGAAGCTTCCGGATGTCATGGGTCTGAACGGGTTTCTCAAAATCAAAAAGAAAATGCCCGATGTGCCGGTGCTGATGATTTCGGCGGAATCGTCGAACGAGACGATCTCGGCGCTGATGATGGCCGGGGCGGCCGGCTTTGTGCCGAAAGACGCCTCGCACAAAGTGTTGCGGGATGCGCTTTTGAAGGTCCAGAGCGGGCTTCGCTTCGTTCCTCCGAATTACAGCGAGCCCGCCGAGCCGTCCGAGGACGAGGTGACCGCGCAGCAAATCGCAAGGCGCATCGCCGACCTGACGCCGCAGCAGGAGCGGATCATGAAGCTGATCTGTTTCGGCAAGCCGAACAAGCAGATCGCCTATGAGCTGTCCCTGGCGGAAGCCACGGTCAAGGCGCATATCACGGCCCTTTTGCGCAAGCTGGGGGTTCGAAACCGGACGCAGGCTGCCCTTCTCATCAAGAGCGCAGGGTTTTCGAAGTCGTCCGAACTGTCCGACGAGGACGCCCGGGCGCTGTTGAACTAGGACCCAGGGCGCACCACAAGAGGGCACCGCAGCCCAAACACACGGTTCGACATGTACATCGCGGCAGGGATCAAACAGAGCAGACCCGACATTGTCGGCGTCGGCGTGTCCTATGCCTCCGATCCGGCCACCGCCGTCGAGGAGGCGGTTGCGCAACTGGACCGGTCCAACATCCGCTTCGTGCTGGCCTTCATTCCCGATTGCCTCAATCCTTCGGAAGTCGCCGCCGCGCTCGGGCATTGGCTGCCGAAAACCTCGATCTTCGGCTGCACGACGGCCGGGCAGATCACGCCGCGGGGCTATGAAAACGACGCGATCCTCATCGTGGCCTTTCCACGCGATCATTTCCGGTATGCGTCCGCCCTGATCAAACCGCTGAACCCGGTTGCCATCGAACAGACGGCCATCGAGATGCAAAAACTGGATGCGCGGTTTCAAAGGACGGCCAATTGGAACCGGTTCGCCTTGATGTTTGCCGACGGCTTGTCGAAGCAGGAGGACGTATTGGTGGCGGCGCTCGAGGCCGGGCTCGGCGACATTCCGTTTTTCGGAGGCTCGGCGGGAAACGGACTGGCGTTCAAGGAAACCTTCGTCCTGCATGGCGGGCAGATTCACACCGACGCCGCGCTGGTGATCCTGCTTGAAACGGATCTGGAGTTCGAAGGGGTCGGCTTCGACCACTTTCTGCCGACCGCCCAGCAGATGGTTGTCACCAGCGCCATTCCCGAAGAGCGGATCGTACTGGAAATCAATGGTTCTTTAGCGGCTGAGGAATATGCGCGGCTTGTCGGCTGCCGCGTGGAAGATCTGTCGCCGCGCGTGTTTGCCGAGAACCCGGTCCTGGTGCGCAACCACAATGTCTGGCACGTGCGGGCAATCCAGCAGGTGATCGACGGCACCAGCCTGTCGTTCTTTTCCGCCATCGACAATGGGCTCCTGCTGACGCTGGGCCGGGGCAAGGAAATCCTGCGCACGTTGGACAGCGAACTCACATTGAAGAATTCTCGCGGAGACCTGCCGGACTTCATCCTCGGGTTCGATTGTGTGCTGCGCAAACTTGAAATCGAGCAGAAGAATCTCGGACCCGCGGTCTCGGAGATTTTACAGCGCCACCACGTGCTCGGTTTCAACACCTATGGCGAACAACATCTCGGCGTCCATGTCAGCCAGACCTTTGTGGGCGTCGGCTTTTATCCGCCGGCCATGGGGATTCACGCGTGATCGACCCGAACGAAGCGCCTGAAGTCCAGATCGAAAAACAGGCCAAGATCATCGATGCGCTCATCGACCGGGCCAACCGCCAGCACGAGATCGGAGGATCGGCCTACTCCCTGTTCCAGTCGGCCATCGCCCTGCAGGCCAAGATTTCCCAGAAGACCAAGGACCTGGAACAGGCGCTGGATACGCTCGGGCGTGCCAGCAACCAGTTGGAAAATTCGGAATTCGCTCGCGAACAGACGCAGCGAAACATGGCGGATGCGCTGGATGCCATGGAGGGCGGTTTTGCTCTGTTTTCCAACGACAAGCTCCAGGTGTTCAACGACAATTTCAAGAAACTGGTTCCGGATGTGGCGCGCATCGTGGCGCCCGGACTGCCCTTCGGCGAATACATCGACGCGATCAATCGCAGCATTCATGTGAAAATCAGCCAGGACGCGGACCTGATCGGCTCTTTGAGGGAACAAAGCGTCGCCGGCCCCGCGACGCCTTTCGTGCTCGGCCTACGAAACGATCGCTGGTTTCAGGTGACCTACAAGCACACACGATCCGGAAACATCGTCGTCCTGCAGACTGAAATCACCGGTATCGTCCGGCGCAACAAGCTGGAACAGAACCGGCTGATCGACGAGCAGGAACACTTCCTGAAGGCCGCCTTCGACCACATGAGCCAGGGTGTGTGCACGTTCTCCGCCGAGGGCACGCTGCTCATCAACAACCGGCGCTTCGGAGAGATGCTGGGCCTGCCCTACCATCTGACGCGTGTCGGTACGGCGTTCGACCAGATCGTCGACTTCTATCAGAAGAACGACCTGCTTGTTCCGGTTTTCCCGCACAACAGGATCCAGGGCATGATGCTGCATCTCGCCCGGGTCGGAAGCCTGAACCAGCGCGTGCGGCATGCGAACGGATCGATCCTGGACATGCTCGTGCACCCGCTGCCGGACGGCGGCTTCATCGTCAACGTCATCGACGTGACCGTCGAATCCCAAACGACGGAAATGCTGGAGAAAAGGGTTCAGGAACGCACGTCGGAACTGACCGATGCAAACGAGCGCCTACGGGCCCAGTCTCGCCAGCAGACGGTTGTCGAAGAAGAATTGCGCCTGGCCAAGGAAAAGGCCGAAGCCGCGGTGTCGTCGAAGACCCGGTTCCTCGCCGCGGCGAGCCACGATCTGCTGCAGCCGATCAATGCAGCCAAGCTCCTGATCTCCAACCTGATCGAATATTCCCGCGAGACGAACATGGAGGAGACGGTCAAGCGGCTGGACGGGTCCTTCAACTCGATCGAGTCCCTGCTGCATGCGCTCCTCGATATCTCGCGCCTCGATTCCACGGAGACCGAGCTCACGGCGACGTCGTTCTGCATCGATGAATTGCTGCAATCGGTGAGCGAGGATTATGCGCCGCTGGCCGAAGAAAAGGGACTGCGCATAAGTTTCGTGCCGTCCAGCATCTGGGTCGTCAGCGACAAGCGCTATCTCCTGCGCTCGATACAGAATCTGGTCGTCAACGCCATCCAGTATACCGAACGCGGCCGCGTGCTTGTCGGATGCCGCCGACGCGGCGGAAAGGCTCACCTGGAGTTCTGGGATACCGGAATCGGGATCTCGAAAAAGGACCAGGTTCGCATTTTCAATGAATTCACCCGGGTGGAGCCGGAAAAATCGGGCAGCGGCATGGGGTTGGGCCTGTCGATCGTCGACCGCGCCTGCCGCCACCTCGGACACAAGGTGAGGGTGCGGTCCGGTCCGGGTGTCGGATCCGTCTTCACCATTGAATTGCCGATGGTCGCGCCGAGCAAGGCGCCGGGCAAACGCCGGACCGATCCGTCCGTCTCGTCACATTCGGATATGGACCTGATCATCATGCTGATCGAGAACGATCCGGACGTGCTTTACGCGACGACGCAGCGGCTCGAAAGCTGGGGGGCGAGTGTGCTCGGCGCGGAATCGACAGCCGAGGCCCTGACCATGGTCGAGGACCTCGGCATGGCGCCGGACATCATCCTCGCCGATTATCAGTTGAACGAGGAGGATACCGGCATCGAGGCCATCCTGGCGTTGCGGGCACAGACCAGGGCGGACATCCCGGCGATCATGATCACCGCGAACCGCGGCGACGATCTCCTGACCGCAGGACGCGAACACCGGTTCTCGGTGCTTACCAAGCCGGTTCAGCTTTCTCGGCTCAGGCCTCTCATCGACTGGAAGACCCGGCACGTCCAAAACCCGAACCCGGTTCATACCGACCAAGGTCTGCGGTGACGCTTGCGCCCGTTGCTCTAGGCTGGCGTAAAACAATCACACGAGGGAGAGGTTCGATGCGCTTCATGAGGATCTGTCTGTTGGCCGTGCTTGTGGCTGCCAGCTCTCCGCTCGGCGCGACGGAACCCTATAATCTGATCTTCAAGAAAGGCACGCTTTCGGATCTGTCGCCGGAGACGGTTCTGGCATACGAACGCACGGTCACGGCGCCGGCCAATCCGCGCATGTCCGAGCGCAATACCGGGCTCGTGAGGCTGACCTTCGAACCGGAGGACATGGCGCGGCTGAAATTCTACCAGGGCAAACGCCACCGCAACATCGGCAGCTTTCCGGCGACCGTCGGCAACCCGATGATCTTGTATTTCGTGGAGACCGTGGTCCGCGAGATGGCGCAGAACACCGGCGGCAGTTCGTTTTACATCCGCAATCGGGTCAAGGACGCCCTGATATCGAAAGCGGAAATCCGCAACGGGACGGTCGTGCATGACGGTGCTGAAGTCTCAGTCAGTCGGATCACGCTTCGGCCTTTCCTGAACGACAAGAACCGCGACCGGATGCGGGGTTATGAGGATCTGGCGTTGACGATCACAATGTCGGAAGATGTGCCGGGCTGGTATTTTTCACTGGAAGCCCAAGCCGGCGGCAAGGACGGCAGCGCGCCGATCTATACGAACGCTCTCAAGCTGGTGCCGGAGGAGGGAACCCGATGAGAACGGCAGCGATCCTGGCGATGGTGAGCCTGTTGTCGTCCGGCGCGGCCGCGCAGTCGATTGCGCCGGGCATGAACGATTATCCGACAGAAGCGCGCGCGGATTATGTGTTCGGGTGCATGGCCGCGAACGGCCAGGGGCGTGACGTCCTGCGCAAATGCGCGTGCTCGATCGACGTGATCGCGTCGATCCTTCCCTACGAGAAATATGTCGAGGCCGAAACCGTCCTGTCCATGCAATTGACGGGTGGCGAGCGCATGTCGATTTTCAGGACGGCGCAATCGGCGAAAGTCGCGGTCTCGAACCTGCGCCGCGCGCAGGCCGAAGGCGAAATCCTGTGCTTCAAATAATCCTGGCTTGATCCGGCCAAATAATCCTGGCTTGATCCGGCACCGATTCAGGATTGCGGGTCCTTGGCGAGGGTGCGTTCAAACACGTTGCCTTCGGTGTCTTCGGCATAGACGCGCAGGTCGGGTGATCCGTTGTCGGTATAGGCGAACCGGAAAACCGGGTTTTCGCTGACCGATATGCCGCCGCTCATGGAGAACAGAAGCTCGTCACCCTGATAGACGTCGATCTTGTCGATGAAATGGGCGCCGATGAACAGATGCGTGATCGGATCGCGCTGCAGGCCGGAAAAGTTCGGATGCCGGATCATGATCTGGGCTTCGCGCCGCGGCCGGGACATGGCCGGTGTCTCGAAATGCTTCAACCGGATGGCGCCCATGGAGGCGAGGGCCTCTTCGGGGTCCTTCGTCGCCGGCGCGGAACATCCGCCGGAGGCTTTCACGAAGCGTCCGTCCATGAAGCTGCCGGCGTCGGTTTCCGCGATCAGGCGCACATTGGAATACTGATCGACCCGAACGCGGAGCTCCATTTTGAGGGGGCTCATCGCTTCGCCGAACGTGAACTCGGCCGCGACCGGCGCCGGGTTTTCGTCGACCACCAGCATCGCCTTGTTGATGCGCGGCGCTGCGGGATCCGACTTCGCGATGACGATCGGAACGGTCGCCGCGTCATGGGCGCGGTAGGGCGCCTCCACATGGAACAGGTCGCTGCCATCTTTCAGCACGGCGGCGCCGACAAGATCCTCTCGCAGATCCGACCAACTGCCCTGGTCCGTCAACGGATTGCGTGCCTGCTGATCCGACGCTTCTGCCGCGCCCGCAAGGAGCACACACACTGAAACAGTCGCCGCGAGCCTCATGCGATTCTCCGCTCATTGTCGTTTTCACGGATCGCCATGATAGCACGCCGAAGCAGAAAACAGCCCAATCCTTAAGGATTAAGTGCCCGGCGGTCCCTCCAATGGTAAATCGGAAGGGTTCCGGACGGAGCCGACATGTTCGAACTGGTTGCCAGCCTGTGCCTGATCGCTGCGGCGGATGTCTGTCGCGATGTGCTGATCCCCGGCCATGAATCCGTCAGCCGGTCGGAATGTCAGGACCGGATCAGAACCCTTTCCTTGCCCGACTTTTCGGCCTACAGGCAACCCGTCGAACCACGTTGCGTCCCGCTGGGCCCGACCGCGGATTTCGTCGATGTCGGCGGCGGCGTGTTTGTCCATCGCGGCCAGATCAGTGATGTCGGGCCCTTCAACTTCGGCGACGTTTCGAACGTTGCGTTCGTGGTCGGCGACCGTTCCATAGCGGTCATCGACGCCGGCGGCTCGCGCAAGATCGGGGAAGCAGTCTATCGCGCGATCCGGCAAACCAGCGACCTGCCGATATCCCATCTGGTGCTGACCCACATGCATCCCGATCATGTTTTCGGGGCCAGCGTTTTTGCCGACGCGGGCGCCCGGATCGTCGGGCATCGTAAGCTGGCGCGGGCGCTGGGGGATCGGGCCGAGTCCTATACGACAAGCTTCACGAACAGAATGGGTGCGGCGGCGTTCATCGGGACCCGCATCGTGGCGCCGGACCTGGAGGTCGACGAGCCGGTCGAACTGGACCTGGGCGGCCGCACGCTCGTCGTCAGGGCCTGGCCGGTGTCCCACAGCCACACCGACATCACCGCGTTCGACGGTAAAACCGGGACGCTGTTTGCCGGCGATCTGATGTTTCATCTCCATACACCCGCGGTCGACGGGTCGGTCCGGGGCTGGCAATCGGTTCTGAAGGACCTTGCCGCAATCCCGGCACGCCAGGTGGTGCCGGGCCATGGCGGACCGATCCTGGACTGGCCCGAAAGCGCGGCGCCGCTGATGCGCTATCTCGCGGTTCTGGAGGCCGATACCCGGGCGGCGATCGACCGGGGGGTCAGCCTGTCCAAGGCCGTCGATGTCATCGGCCGGAGCGAGGCTGCGAACTGGGACTTGTTCGATCTGTTCAATCCGCGCAACGCGACCGTCGCCTATACCGAGCTTGAATGGGAATAGGCGATCGGGCTCCGGTTCAGGTACCGCAGGACCGGTTCACGAGGCGTGCTTGAGCAGCAATTGACCGATGCCATAGATGCGCTTTTCAAGCTGTACCGGCGTTTCGCAGACATAGGTCAGCGATCGGGCGCGATCTCGGTAAATGCGTTTATCCCAATCGAGTTTTTCCTCCAGACGGTCGACCGCATCGAAGTCGGGGGCGCTGGCCTGCATGTGCGTCGCCATCTCTTTTCGCGTCTCGTCGATCGACTTCGCCAGGGCGATCTGTTTCTTCGAATAGCGACCGATGCCCTCGATGATGGCGCGCCGCCTCTGGTTTATGCGTTCAAAGGCCTCCGAGAAGACGGCGCCGAGCTTTTGTGTGGTCACATCGGGCTCGCTGGCGACGTAGCCATCGATCAGGTCGCCCGCGTCATCGAGGCTGACGCGCCGCAGGACAAGGGACTCGACCAGTGCTAGATCGTTTGCGCCGAGTTCGGCGTCGGACACCGGGTGGGGCCACATGATGCCCAAGGAAAGGTTTTCGACCTTGCGCTGGATACAGGGCCAGGTCGGGTCTGAGAAATCCGCGGCATGACCGGTTTCGGCAAACCCTATAACGAGGGCGAGTACGCAGCACATTGCGTATCGTTTCATGGATGCTCCTCCACTCGATCGCCTTATCGATAGCATGGCAAGTGCGGGCCACCTCAACACACACTAAGGTCGCTATTGTGCGACAATTTGTGCGCAAACTATACTTTTGACAATGGTAGCGGAGAGCCTGCCAACGGTCGAGAAGAGCCGGAAATCAAAGCCTTTGCGGGAGGATATCCATGCGAACACGAGCCGCCGTCGCGCTTGAAGCCGGCAAGCCGCTTGAGATCATGGATGTAAACCTCGATGGCCCAAGAACCGGCGAGGTTCTCGTCGAAATCAAGGCGACCGGACTGTGCCACACGGATGAATTTACCCGGTCCGGCGCCGATCCGGAGGGCCAGTTTCCGGCGATCCTCGGTCACGAGGGCGCGGGCGTGGTTCTGGAAGTGGGGCCGGGCGTTACAACGCTGCAACCCGGCGATCACGTCATTCCGCTCTACACGCCCGAATGCCGCGAATGCGATTATTGCCTCAATCCCAAGACCAATCTGTGCCAGGCGATCCGAACCACGCAAGGGCAGGGCGTGATGCCCGACGGCACATCGCGGTTCTCGATGCTCGATGGCACGCCGATCCTGCATTACATGGGCTGCTCGACCTTCGCCAATCATACGGTCCTGCCCGAGATCGCGCTTGCCAAGGTGCGCTCCGACGCTCCGTTCGACAAGATCTGCTACATCGGCTGCGGCGTGACGACCGGCATCGGCGCCGTGATCAACACCGCGAAGGTGGAGATCGGATCGAATGCGATCGTGTTCGGCCTGGGCGGTATCGGCCTGAACGTGATCCAGGGATTGCGGCTGGCCGGCGCCAATCAGATCGTCGGTGTCGATCTCAATCCGGCCAAGGTCCCGATGGCCGAACATTTCGGCATGACGGACTTCGTCAATCCGAGCGATGTCAGCGGCGATCTGGTCGCCCATCTCGTGGAGCTTACCGGCGGCGGCGCCGACTACACATTCGATGCCACGGGCAATGTCGGTGTGATGCGGACGGCGCTTGAAGCGGCCCACAAGGGCTGGGGCGAGAGCGTCATCATCGGCGTTGCGCCCGCCGGAGCCGAGATCGCGACCCGCCCGTTCCAACTGGTGACCGGCCGGGTCTGGCGTGGCACCGCCTTTGGCGGCGCGCGCGGCCGGACCGACGTTCCCCAGATCGTCGACTGGTACATGGACGGCAAGATCGAGATCGACCCGATGATCACCCACACGATGTCGCTGGAAGACATCAACAAGGGTTTCGACCTGATGCACGAGGGCAAGTCCATTCGGGGAGTCGTCATCTACGAATGACCTATCTGCAGATCCTCTCGCAGAACAAATGCTATGGCGGCGTGCAGACCGTCTATTCCCACGCGTCGGCGGCATGCGGCGTGGACATGACCTTTGCAGTGTACCTGCCGCCGCAGGCCAAGCAGACGAAAGTTCCGTTGTTGTGGTATCTTTCCGGTCTCACGTGCACGCATGACAATGCGATGACGAAGGGCGGGTTTCAGAAACATGCGGCCGATCACGGGATCGCCCTGGTGTTTCCCGACACGTCTCCCCGGGGGGAGGGCGTGGCCGATGACGAGACCTACGATCTTGGCGTCGGCGCGGGCTATTATGTCAACGCGACCCAGGACCCCTGGAAACAGCATTTCCAGATGTACGACTACGTGGTCACGGAATTGCGCGCGATCATGCAGGAGACGATGCCGGTCAACAACCAGCATGGCATTACCGGGCATTCGATGGGCGGGCACGGTGCGCTGACGATCGCCTTGCGCAATCCCGAACTCTTCAAGTCCCTGTCCGCGTTTGCACCGATTACGAACCCGACGCAGTCCGATTGGGGACGCAAACAGTTTCGGGCCTATCTCGGCGACGACGAGTCGGCATGGGCGGATTACGACGCCTCGGGCCTGGTCGCAGAACTCGGCTGGCATGACGACATCCTGGTGGATCAGGGGGCGGACGATCAGTTCATCGATCTGCTGCGTCCGCAATCGCTTTATGAAGCCATCGCCAAACGGCGCCAGCCGGCAGTGATGCGAACCCATGAAGGGTACGACCACAGCTATTTCTTCGTTTCGACCTTCGCGGCCGACCACGTCGAATGGCACGCAAAGCGGCTCAAGGGAAATTGCGGTTAGGAAAGACCGGGCATGACAGACATGAGGACCGGACCAGGACGCAAGACGGCGCCAAGAGGCGCGGTGCCGGTCATCAAAATCTTCGGTTGTGGTGCAAGGGTGGCACAAGGCTGCGCGCCGATTACGCCCTTGATCGCAGCAAACGCGGTGGACGGTGCGGTCCCGTCAGTTGACGGCGTCGATCGAACGTCGACGCGCTGGCAAACGCTTTCCCGCCTCATTGACACTTTAGGCTGTGCAAGTCGCCGCCGGGGCGATCGACCATGATCAGAACTCAGGGAGACATTCAAAAACGAGGAGGGCAAAGCACGTAACGAGCGGGCCGAATGCACAATACAACGCGGCTCGCCACGCAGAATTGTAGTCACCTATCGAGTCCGGCCGGTTCCCGTACCGGACAAGACTGACGACACGTTCACCATAGGGAGGTGCAGATGAGAAGGCTTCTAGCGTTAGCTTCGGCATTGGCCGTTTGCACGGCGGGAATCGCCAGCGCAAATTCCGCCTTGCAGGACATGATCGACGACCCGAAACAATGGGTCATCCAGACCGGCGATTACGCGAATACCCGGTATTCCGAACTTGACCAGATCAACAAGGACAATGCCGGTGATCTGCAAGTTGCCTGGACTTTCTCGACCGGTGTGCTGCGCGGCCATGAAGGCGGTCCGCTCGTGATCGGCGACACCATGTTTGTGCACACGCCGTTTCCCAACATCGTCTACGCCCTCGACCTCGCCAACGAAGGCAAGATCATCTGGAAGTACGAGCCGAAGCAGGATCCGGACGTCATTCCGGTGATGTGCTGCGATACGGTCTATCGCGGCGTGGCCTACGGTGAGGGCAAGATCTTCCTGCACCAGGCGGACACGACCGTCGTGGCATTGAATGCCAAGACAGGCGCTGTCGAGTGGAGCGTCAAGAACGGCGACCCGTCGATCGGCGAAACCAACACGGCTACGGTGCTGCCGGTCAAAGACAAGGTGATCGTGGGCATTTCCGGCGGTGAGTTCGGTGTGCGCGGATCGGTGACCGCCTACAACATGGCGGACGGTTCGATTGCCTGGCGCGCCTATTCGATGGGTCCGGACAGCGACATCCTGGTCGATCCGGAAAAAACCACCCATCTCGGCAAGCCCGTCGGCACGGATTCCGGGACCAATACCTGGGAAGGCGATCAGTGGAAGATCGGTGGCGGAACCACCTGGGGCTGGTACTCCTACGATGCGGAGGAAAACCTCGTCTATTACGGCACCGGGAACCCGTCGACCTGGAACCCGGCACAGCGGCCCGGCGATAACCGCTGGTCGATGACGATCATGGCCCGCGATGTCGATACCGGTATTGCCAAATGGTTCTACCAGATGACCCCGCATGACGAATGGGACTACGACGGTGTCAACGAGATGATCCTGACCGAACAGGAAATCGACGGCACGATGCGCAAGCTCCTGACCCATTTCGACCGTAACGGGTTTGCCTACACGATGGACCGCGTCTCGGGCGAATTGCTCGTTGCCGAGAAGTACGATCCGGTCGTGAACTGGGCGACGGAAGTGGTCATCGATCCGAACAGCGACCAGCACGGCCGTCCGCAGGTCGTCGCCGAATACTCGACTGCGCAGAACGGCGAGGACGTCAACACGACCAACATCTGCCCGGCCGCTCTAGGCACCAAAGACCAGCAGCCCGCGGCCTACTCGCCGAAGACCGGACTGTTCTACGTTCCGACGAACCACGTGTGCATGGACTACGAGCCGTTCCGCGTCAGCTACACGGCAGGGCAACCCTATGTCGGCGCCACGCTGTCCATGTATCCGGCTCCGAACAGCCATGGCGGCATGGGCAATTTCATTGCCTGGGACAACATCAAGGGCGAGATCAAATGGTCGCTGCCTGAGAAGTTCTCGGTCTGGTCAGGCGCTCTGGCAACGGCAGGCGACGTCGTCTTCTACGGCACGCTTGAAGGGCACCTGAAGGCAGTCGATGCGAGTACCGGCGAGGAACTCTACAGGTTCAAGACGCCGTCCGGGATCATCGGCAACGTCATGACCTACGAACATGCCGGCAAGCAATACATCGCGATTCTGTCGGGTGTCGGCGGTTGGGCCGGAATCGGCCTGGCAGCCGGTCTGACCAACCCGAATGACGGTCTGGGTGCTGTCGGCGGCTATGCCGCGCTCAGCGACTACACCGCTCTCGGCGGTCAGCTGACCGTGTTCGCTCTGCCAAACTGATCGGCTTCAAATCCACCGTGAATCGGCCGGCGCATCTCATATGCGCCGGCCGGCTGATGACAGGCAGAGGAGGATCCATGCTCATTCCGAGGGCACTGGCTACGATTGGAATTCTGGTCGCATGCGGGCAGGCGAACATTGCTTTCAGCAGTGAAGACAAGCCCGACAACATAGCGGCCGCCTACAGCGAAGGCGGCCGCTATTTCACGGAAGACGACATCCCCACCTACAACGTCGCCGAGGATGGGACGGTCGACTGGCTGACCTTTTCCGGGTTCCGCCGCTACCATTCCGAATGTCACGTGTGTCACGGACCGGAAGGCGAGGGATCAACCTACGCTCCCGCCCTGAAAGAGTCGGCGCTCGAGATGGACTATTACGACTTCGTCGATGTCGTTACGAACGGACGCAAGAAGGTGAATGCCGCCGAACAGTCGGTGATGCCGGCATTCGGCGATAACCGCAACGTCATGTGTTATCTCGACGACATGTACGTCTATCTCAAGGCGCGCGGAACGGATGCCGTACCGCGGGGACGGCCGGCCAAGAAGGAAGCCAAGTCCGACGCCATTCGAGAGGCCGAAAATGCCTGCATGGGTTAAGAGCCTTCTGGCCGGCGCTGTCCTGTTCGGTCTGTGCGTTCAACCAGGCACTGCCCAAACGTCGGACCTTGTGTCGAAGAACGCGTTGCGGATCTGTGCCGATCCGGCGAACCTGCCGGCCTCGGACAAGGCCCTGGCCGGCTACGAAAACCGCATCGCGTCCCTGCTTGGCGACAAACTCGGACTGCCGGTCGAATATACCTGGTTTCCGATGGCGACCGGCTTCATCCGGAATACGCTCCGAGCTAACAAATGCGACTTGGTGGTTGGGTATGCGCAAGGTCACGAATTGGTCCTCAATTCGAACCATTACCTGACTTCCGCCTTCGTGCTGATTGTGCCCTCGGACGGCGGCCTGACGGCCGTCGAAACGCTGTCGGATGAAAGGCTGAAGGGTCTCAGGCTCGGCATCATCGCCGGCTCGCCGCCGGCAAGCCATCTCGCCCGCAACGGATTGATCGGTAAGGCGAAGCCCTATGATCTGGTTGTGGACCGCCGGCACCAGTCGCCGGCGACCGACATGCTCAACGACCTGCAATCCGGCGAGATCGACGGCGCGATCCTGTGGGGGCCGATCGGCGGGCCGCTGGTGAAAGGCGGCTATCCGGGATTTGCCGTAATCCCCCTGATCAAGGAAACGCTTCCGCCGCGTCTGGTGTTTCGCATCACCATGGGCGTGCGGCAGGGGGAGAAGGTCTGGGCACGCAAGATCAACTCGCTTCTGCGCCGTAACCGTGAAGAGATCAACGCGTTGCTGGACGATGCCGGTGTCCCGATACTCAACGACATGGGGACGGCAAGGTTAGAGCCGGTCAATTGATCCAGGGTTTGCTTGCCTTGTTGGCCGCAGCGCTTCCGTCGGTCGCGTATGCGCAAACGGTCGAAGAACCGCTGGGCTACCGGCTGGAAGCCTATCGATCCGAGGTCCCGGCCACGATCGAAGGCGGCACGGTCGTCGATACCGAAACCGCCTTTGCGCTCTGGAAGGCGGGTCGAACGGCCTTCATCGACGTGCTTCCGCGGGCACCGAAGCCGAAAGGGCTGCCTGAAGGAACGGTCTGGCGCGACAAACCGCGTCGCTCGATTCTGGGCAGTCTCTGGCTGCCCAATGTCGGCTACGGCGAGATTGCCGAGGAAACGGACGACTATTTCAGGCGCGGCCTGGCCCAGGCGACCGGCGATGACCGGCAGGCGGCCGTACTCCTGTTTTGTCTCGAGGAATGCTGGATGTCCTGGAACGCCGCCAAACGGACGCTCGAATACGGCTATGCCAAGGTCTTCTGGTACCCGGAGGGCACAGATGGCTGGCTTGCGGCGGGCCATCCCGTCGAAACCGTGTTGCCTGTTCCAGAGCAGAGGCCGTGAACCTGAAACACCGCACCGATCCCAAAGTATCGGTATCCACAAGGCGCTGTTGTGGTGCAGAATTGAGCAAATAGGGAGGATACACGTGAGGGTTGTGAAGGCTGCAGGGGCGCTGTTGATCGCCCTCTGCATCTGGTCCCATTCGGCCATCGCCCTGGACATTCGGATCGGCGTCCTGCGTGTCGATTATCCTGCGCTCGCGCCGATCTCGCGGTTCGATCTGAAGCCGGAAGACCGCGGGTTTGCAGGCGGTACGCTCGCCACTGAAGATAACATGACCACCGGTGGCTTCCTCGGCATGAACTTTGCCGCGGACTATGTCGCAACCACGCCGGATCAGGCGGCGGAAAAACTCGGCGCCTTGACGGCATCCGGGGTCGATCTGATCGTTCTGGTGGCGAATGCGGAGGATGTGCTGGCGCTGGCGGATCAGGCAGGCGACGAGGCCCTGGTGATCAATGCCGGTGCCCGGGATACGTCGTTGCGTGATGACCAATGCCGGGCAAACCTCCTGCATGTCGCGCCAAGCCAGGCCATGGTCGCGGATGCGGCGGCGCAATTCGCGATGTGGAAGAAATGGGACGAATGGTTCCTCGTCCACGGATCCAATCCGGCCGACATCGCCCTTGCCGAGGCCTATCGCAATGCGGCCAGGAAGTTCGGCGCGACCATCGTCGAGGAACGCGAGTTCGAGGATACCGGAGGCTCGCGCCGCGCCGATACCGGACACGTTCTGGTCCAGCGCCAGATCCCGGTCTTCACCCAGAACGCCAAGGCACATGATGTCGTGATTGCGGCCGATGCGTCCGATGTCTTCGGGCTCTACCTGCCGTTCCATACATGGGAGCCGCGTCCGGTGCTCGGGTCCGCCGGTCTCAGGCCGGTCACCTTTCACCCGTCTCATGAATCCTGGGGCGCAACCCAGTTTCAGCGCCGGTTCGAGAAACTGACCGGGCGCTATGTCCGCGAAGCCGATTACGAGGTCTGGCTGGCGATCCGGGTCATCGGCGAGGCGGTGTTCCGGACGAATTCCAACGAAGCGTCCGTCCTGCGGGACTACATCCTGAGCGACGCTTTCGAACTGGCGGCCTTCAAGGGCCGCAAGGTGAATTTCCGGAACTGGAACGGTCAGATGCGGCAACCGATGATCCTGACCGACAGCAGGATCACCGTCAGCGTTTCACCGCAGGAAGGCTATCTGCACCAGCGCTCGACGCTGGACACTCTGGGGCTGGATCTTTCCGAATCGCGCTGCAAGGCGTTTGGCAATTGAGGAAATCATGCGAAATCTGAGCCTGATACTGGGATGTCTGTTGCTGGCCGCTTCTCCGGCCATGGCCAACAAGGTCTTCGTCAGCAACGAAAAAGGGAACACGGTCACGGTCATCGACAGCGACACCTGGGAGGTGATGACCGAGTTTCCCGCGGGCAACCGGCCGCGCGGCATCGGCATCAGCCCGGACGGCAAGCACCTTTATGTCTGCGCGTCCGATGACGATACGATCCGCGTGTTTGACACGGAGACCTACAAGGAGGTCTGGACGCTGCCCTCCGGCCCGGACCCAGAACTCTTCGTGCTGCATCCGTCCGGAAACCCGCTCTATGTCGCCAATGAGGACGACAATCTTGTCACCGTGGTGGATACGAAGGAGCGCATCGTGCTGGCGGAGGTTCCGGTCGGTGTCGAGCCTGAGGGCATGGCAGTCAATCCGGATGCGACCGTCATCATCAACACGTCGGAAACGACGAACATGGCGCATTTCATCGACGCTGCCGACTACAAGATCAAACACAATGTGCTGGTCGACCAGCGGCCGCGCTATGCGGTCTATACCAGCGATGGCGCCACCCTGTTCGTCAGCTCCGAGATCGGCGGCACGGTCAGCGTGATCGACATCAACGCGGCGAACGGGCCTGAAATC
>JANQQB010000074.1 GCA_028285165.1 Rhodobiaceae bacterium | reverse complement strand
CCGCCACGCCCTGTACGCCGCCCATGGCGAGGATCGTGTCGGCGCCGCAGATCTTTGCCGCATAGATGATTGCCGGCGCGATCCCGACGCCCGGCCGCGGCGGCGAGCAGGCCATGATGTGGTTGCAGCCGGCGACCTTCGCCGTCGTCACGGTCATGATCGCGCTGGCAATATGGCTGTAGCGCCCGCCAGGCACGTAACAACCGGCCGCTGCGACGGGGATCGTTTTCTGCCCGGCGATCAGGCCCGGCACGATCTCCACCTCGATATCGTGCAGGGTCGCTTTTTGCGCCTCGGCGAATTTCTTTACGTTGGCGTGGCTGAACTCGATGTCCCGGCGCAGTTTTTCCGGGACCAGCGCGGTCGCGGCCTCGATCGCCTCGGGCGACAGCAGGACCTCGCCGTCGTACTTGTCGAACTTGGCGGCATATTCCAACGCCTTGGCATCGCCGCCGGCCTCGATCTCGTCGAGAATGGTGCGCACGATCTCCCTGGTCTCGGAGGCATCGCTTCTGGAATGAAGCGGCGCTTTCTTGAGATAGTCTCTCGGCATCGCATGGATCCTATTTGTAGATATCGGGGAGGAACGCTGTGGAGATCGCCGGCATGTAGGCGATGAACAGCGTCACGATCAACATGAACAGGACGAAGGGAATGGCCCGGTAGGCGATCTTCAATATCGACTCGCCCGTTAGCCCCGAGACCACGAACAGGTTGAGCCCCAGCGGCGGTGTGATGAAGCCGACGCCGAGCGCGGTGATCATCATGATGCAGAACTGGATCTCGTTCATGCCGATATTGTCGGCAAGCGGTTTCAGGATCGGCGCGAGGATCACGATATTGGGCGTGGTCTCCATGACGCAGCCGGCCGCCACCAGAATGCAGACCATCATCAGGATCAGCACCCAGGGTTCGTTGCTGACCGACGTCGCTGCGGCGACGAAGCCCTGCGGCACGCCGAGAATGGCGAGCGCCTGGGCAAGCGGCAGCGAGAAGGCGATGATCGGCAGGATCACGCCGTTGACCTTGGCCGAACTGACCAGCATGGCCGGGAAGTCGGAAAGCTTCAGCGTGCCGAGCATGAAGCCCATGACGATGGTGACCACCACCGCCGTCGCGCCGGCTTCGGTCGGCGTGAGGCGGCCGGAAAAGATGCCGTAGAAGATGATGCCCGGCACGATGAAGGCATACCAGCCGGATTTCAGCGCCGTGCCGAGATTGCCGGCCCATTCGCTGAACGCCATGTTGCCGCCGCCTTCCCAGCCGTAGAGCCGGTTCATGATGATGTTGGTGGCAAGGATCGACACGAGGATCGCAAGCCCCGGGATCACGGCGGCCAGAAACAGCGTCGACGCCGATATGCCGAGCACGAGGCCGATGATGATGTAGGCGATCGACGGCGGGATCAGAATGCCGGTACAGGCACCGGCCGCCACCAGCGCGCAGGCATAAGGCCGCGGATAGCCGGATTCCACCAGGCGGTTGATGGTCATGCGCCCGACCGCGGCGGCACCCGCCGCATCCGAGCCGGAAATCGCCGCGAACATGCCGCAGACCAGAACGGTCGCCGAGCCGAAGCCGCCTTTGGCGAACTGGGTGAGCGCCTCGGCGACATCCAGGAACTTGCGGCTGAGGCCGGTGCGCACGAGCACGTCGCCGGTCAGGATGAAGAGCGGCACGGCGGTCAGCGCGAAGTGGTCGATGCCGTGAAACAGGCTCTCGCCGACAAGCGACAGGGGCAGGGCGCCCGAAATGATGAGCATGAGGATCGCCGCCGCGCCGATCGCGGCCCAGACCGGGACGGCAAGCGCGACGAGGAGGACGAAGAGAAGGACGGGACCGTAGAAGTCCCAGCCGAGCACGACCGTCTGGTTCTGAAGCTGATTCCAAAGCATGGCCGGGCCCTCAATCGAAGAGTTTGTCGCCTTCGTACACGGGACGGCCGTGACGAAGGTCGTTGAGGTCGCGAAGGAACGACTGGATCAGGCGGAAGATCACCAGCGCGAAACCGATCGGGACGGCGGACAGGAACCAGACCTGGGAAATGCGCAGGCCGTGCGTGACGGAGCCGAACTTGGCCGACACCAGCACGGTCTCGAACGACCAGTAGAGCGCCACAAGCGCGACGGCGAACATGACGAGGTCGCCGAAAATGTAGAGAAGCGCCTTCACCCGCGGTCCGACATATTCAAGGATCACGTCGATCCGGATATGGCCGCGTTCGCGCACGGCCGCGGCCGCGCCGATCCAGGCGAGGTAGATGAACGAATAGCGCACGATCTCTTCGCCCCAGATCGACGAATAAGACAGGAGTTCGCGCCGGAGCACCTCGATGAACATCGTCGCGACGAGCATCACGTAAAACATCAGAAGCGCCCATCGCTCGGCGTTTCG
The DNA here is from genome assembly GCA_028285165.1 of Rhodobiaceae bacterium. Taxonomy (GTDB): domain Bacteria; phylum Pseudomonadota; class Alphaproteobacteria; order Rhizobiales; family JANQQB01; genus JANQQB01. Next base: position 1,031 of record JANQQB010000074.1, on the reverse strand, counting down.
GTCGAGGGCTTTCAGGAAGCGTTGCATGGAGTCCTCCCGTCATCGGCAACCGGCGCGTTTCGCGCGGTCCGATCGTTCGGCGCAAAATGTGTGGTTGCGGGCCGACGCCTCAGGCGCCGGCCCTGAAAAGTCTCGGCTCAGGCGTCGTGGACGTAATACTTGCCCATCGTGTTCGCGGCTTCTTCGAGCTTGGCAAAGACGTCCATCGAACCGGCGAGATCGACCTTGAACTGATCCCATTCCGAGCGCTGATAGCCGCCGGCCTCTTTCCATTCGCCGAGCTGGTCGTCGGAAAGCGAATGGAACTGGACGCCGGCCTTGCGCAATTCGGCCATGGCGTAGTTGCGGGCCGACGGCACCTTGGCAAGGTTCTGGTGGGCCGTCAGTTCGCCGGCGAACTCGACGCCTTCCTTGACGTCGGCGGGCAGGCCGTTGAACCATTCAAGGTTGACCGAATAGACCTGGCTGTCCGGCACGGCCTGGGTGAAGGTGACGTGGCTCAGGATGTCGGAAAAGCCGAAGACGTAGAGCGCGCCGACGGACGGGTCGAGCGCATCGGCGACGCCCTGTTTGATCGCCGACGGCGTCTCGCCCCAGGCGACCGGCGTCGGGTTGGCGCCGACCAGCCGGTAATATTGCTGCAGCATCTGCGAGCCCGGCACGCGGAACTTGATGCCGGAAAGGTCGGACGGGGAGAGCACCGGTCCGTCGCCGCCGGCGCGCAGCGCCACGACCCGCGGGTCGATCACCACATAGAACAGCGCCTTGAAGCCCGAGCTTTCGATCTTCGGATGCACTTCCGACTTCCAGGCGGCGGAATTCACAAGGTTGGTGAAGCGCTGGTTGGCGCCGCAGAAATACGGCAGGTTGATCAGGTCGACGGCGCTTGCAAACGGCGCAAAATTCGACAGCGAGTGCTGCGCACACTGGATCGTGCCGCCCTGGACGGCCTGGGCGAGCGCGCCGCCCGCGCCGAGCTGGCCGCCCGGTGCCAGTTTGACATAGACCTTGCCGTTGGTGGCGTTCTGGAT
>JANQQB010000067.1 GCA_028285165.1 Rhodobiaceae bacterium | reverse complement strand
ATCCGAACCAGGCGGCCCTGGCCAACGCATTGAACGCCACGGCGAACAGCGGCACGCGCGACCTGGATCCTGTCCTCCTGCCGCTCCTGAACAATGTCTTTACCGTCGGCGACTACCGCAACGCGCTCAATCAGCTCCTGCCCGAGGTGATGCTCAACACCGAAACGACGACGCTGTTCTCCGCGGAAAGTTTTGCCGACAACCTGTTCTCCTGCCGCCTAGCCGGTCAGAACCACACGGCCTTGAGCGAGGGCGAGTGCTATTGGGCGCGGCCGCAGGGCCGGTTCCTCGATCGCGACAGCGATGCCAATACGATCGGCTTCGACGAAACGGCCGGCGGACTGGCGGCCGGGGCTCAGGTGGCGGTGGCGCCGAACTGGTTTGCCGGCTTCGCGCTCGGCTATGAGCGAGCGTCGCTCGATACCGATACCGGCGCGGAGACGGACAGCAACCGGTTCTCCGGCGGCCTGTCGCTGAAGTACCAGGCGGGATCGTTCCTGCTCGGCGCCGCAATCAGCGGCGGGGTGTCCGGCAACGACACGCAGCGGTCGATCAGCTTCGGCGGCGTGGGTGGGTTCAATGCGACGGCGGACTCCAACTACGCGATCAAGACGCTCACCGGTCAGGCGCGGGCCGCTTATGTCTTCCAGTTCCGCGACTGGTTTGCCAAGCCGCTTGTCGACGTCACGGCGACCTATCTATCCCGCGATGGGGTAACGGAAACCGGAGCGGGTGCGGCGAACCTCGCAATTTCCGGCAGCGACGAGACGTTCTTCTCGGTCGCGCCGGCGCTTGAGATCGGCGGAGACTTTGCGCTGTCCGAAACGTCGGTCATCCGCCCGTACGTGCGAGCCGGCGTGAGCTTTTACACCGACAGCGATCACAGCCTGACGGCCAGCTTCGTGAATGCGCCGGCCGGCACCAGCGCGTTTTCGATCACGTCGGACTTCGATGACGTCTTCGCCGACGTGGCCGCCGGGGCCACGGCGTTTTTCGACAACGGGTCGACCCTGGGGCTGTCCTATGAAGGGCTGATTTCGAGCGATACGCAGCAGCACGGCTTGAGCCTGAAAGGCACGATTGCGTTCTGATGCGACGGGTCGATGGTTCGGTTTGGGAGAGCCGGGCGCAGGTACCGTTTGCTCCCGTCAGGGGCCTTTCCGAAGCACGACGACCGGTTCGAGCCCGTGTCGGGAACAAAGGCAGTGTTTCTTGAGAAATTCTTGAGAAGTGTGTCTTTGCAGTGACTCGCCACCCGTAATGTTAGTCGTTTGGTGTGTAGGAAAACGTCCCCGCATTGAAGCCGTTCCTCGCCTCTCCTAGGGTCACTTCGATCAGGACGCAATGGTCAATCCCGTCGCTATCAGGACCGGATCGCGACGGTCGCATGCGCTGCCCGAAGAGAACCGACAAGCCCGGAAAGGGAGTCTGCACTTGGTCGACAATCGCAAGGCGCGCCGACGGGATCGGGTTTTGGCCCGCAAGGCGGGACGGGGCGCGTCTGTTTCCGGCTCGGAGTGGACCGAACCGACAAATCCGGCGGGCATGCGCTGGCCGCCGGTCTTGCTCGGTACGACCGCGCTCATCTCGCTGGCCTTCGCCGCCTCGGCGCCGGCCGGGGCGCAGGTGATCCTCAACCCGCCCGGCACCATTCCGGCGCAATGTGCGGTGACAGGCGGCGTTGCCGTCTGCGAGGGCGATCTCTCCGCCGGCCTCGATGCCGACGGTCCGCCGTTCACCAGTGTGACCGTACAGAACCTGACGTCGCAGATCGCGCCTGCTGCCGGTGCGGACGGTGTCAATTTCCGGATTTCGGGTGACAGCAATCTCAACCTGACGATCGACAGCGGCGCGTTCGGGATAGTAACGGTGGGTCCCAGCGACAACGGCTTGGACATCCAATTGGATGGCAATGGTGATATCTCGATTGATGTCAGAGGCGGTATCACAGCCGGTGACGAAGGCATCGACGCCACGATTCCAGGCGCGAGTGACGGTAACATCGTCATCAACAGTGTCGGAGATATCTCCAGCGATCGTTCCGCCATCGACGCGGACGTTTTTGGTAATGGCACTGTCACGGTCATATCGAGGGGCAACATCACATCTGCACGGTCTGATGGCATCGAGGCGCAGGTTGGGACAGACGGAAACGTCATCGTCGATAGTGTCGGGAGGATCACGGCTGATTCGACGGCTATCGAGGCAAGTGTCCTTGATAACGGCAATGTCACGGTTTTCTCGCGAGGAGATCTTACCTCGATACAGCGGGACGCCATCGAGGTCGATGTTCTCGACAATGGCAACATCATCATCAATTCGATCGGAACGCTTACCGCCACAGGCGGTTCTTTCGGAACCGGCATCGACGCGGAAGTCCTCGACAACGGCGACATCACAATCGATTCGACCGGCGATATCTTTGCTCTCGACGAAGGGATCTATGCCGAAGTCGTTCTGAGCGGCAATATTGTCATCCGTTCGACCGGAAACATCACCGTCGATAACGACGGAATACAAGCCGAGCATAGCGGTCCCAGCGGCACGATCTCGATTACCCAAACTGGCAATGTCACGGCCTCGGCGAACGGCGGCAGGGGTATCGATGTCGATAGCTCGACCGGTGCCGTCGACAGCACCGTCACGATCACATCGGGAAGCACTATTACGGGCGGCTCGGGCACCGGGCACGGCGTCAGGTTCGTCAATGGCCGGACCAACCGGTTGAACAACTGGGCGACAATCCAGGCGGCCTCCGGCAGCGCGATCCAGGGCGGAAGCGGCCAGGAACAGATCTATAATTTCGGGACGCTCATCGGCACGGTCAATACGGGCGCCAACGACGACCTCGTCGTGCTCGATGCGACGGGCACCACCGATGCCGCAACCTTCGACGGCGGGTCCGATATCGACACCTTCCGGCTGAACAGCGCGACGACCACGTCGAATGCGATCAATGGCAACCAGATCACCAATTTCGAGATCCTGGAAAAACGCGGCGCCAGCATCTGGACGTTGAACGGCACGGCGACCTTTTCACAGAGCGCGGAAATCTTCGGTGGAACCCTCGCGGTGACCGGCAACCTTGTGACGCCCGTGTTCACCAACACCTCAGGAACCTTGAATGCCGGCGGGGTGAGGACCGTCGGAACGGCCATGGTGACCGGTAATTACATTCAGGCCACTGGCGGCACGTTCGCGGTCGATGTCGATCCGACAGCCGGCACCGCCGACCTTGTCACGATAACAGGTACGGCGAATGTGGCGGGTCTCGTTCAGCCCGTCCTGATCAATCCGGTGACCGGCACCCGATCCGTAACGATCCTGACCGCCACCGGCGGCACGACGAATAACGGGCTCGGGCTGCTGGCAAGCCCGGCGCTGCAAGCCTCGCTGTCGTATCCGAACGCCAACGATGTGCTGCTGAGTTACTCCATCGACTTTTCCGCCGGCGGGCTGAACCCGAACCAGGCCGCCCTGGGCCGCAGCCTTACCGCGGCGCTCGCCAACGGTCAGGGCGGTCTGGAGCCGGTTTTGACGCCGCTCCTGAACAACATCTTCACAATTGGCGACTACAAGAACGCGCTCGATCAGCTCCTCCCCGAAGTCTATCTCAACACCGAGACGGCGTCGTTGTTAGCGTCGGAGGATTTCATCGAGAACCTGTTCTCCTGTCGGCTGGCCGGCGCCAACCACACGGCGCTGAGCGAAGGCGAGTGCCTGTGGGCGCGGCCGCAGGGCCGGTTCCTCGATCGCGACAGCGATGCCAATACGATCGGCTTCGATGAGACATCCGGCGGACTGGCGGCCGGCGCCCAGATAGCCGTTGCGCCGAACTGGTTTGCCGGCTTCGCGCTGGGGTATGAGCGAGCGTCGCTGGATACGGACACCGGCGCGGAGACGGACAGCAACCGGTTCTCCGGCGGCCTGTCGCTGAAATACCAGGCGGGGTCGTTCCTGCTGGGCGCCGCGATCAGCGGCGGGGTGTCGGGCAATGATACGCAGCGGCCGATCAGCTTCGGCGGCGCGGGCGGATTCAATGCCACGGCGGACTCCAACTACGCGATCAAGACTCTCACCGGTCAGGCCCGCGCCGCCTATGTCTTCCAGTTCCGCGACTGGTTCGCCAAGCCGCTGGTCGATGTCACAGCGACCTATCTGTCGCGCGATGGCGTCACGGAAACCGGAGCAGGGGCGGCAAACCTCATAATTTCCGGCAGCGACGAGACGTTCTTCTCAATCACGCCGGCGCTCGAGATCGGCGGAGACTTTGCGCTGTCCGAGACGTCGACCCTCCGACCCTACGTCCGGGCCGGCGTGAGCTTTTACACCGACAGCGACCACGGCCTGTCTGCCCGCTTCGTGAACGCCCCGGCCGGGACCAGCGCATTTTCGATCACGTCAGATTTCGACGACGTGTTCGCCGACGTGGCCGCCGGGGCCACGGCGTTTTTCGACAACGGGTCGACCCTGGGGCTCTCTTACGAGGGGCTGATTTCCTCCGACACCCAGCAGCACGGGGTCAGCCTGAAGGGCACGATCGCCTTCTGACGATCCAATCGGCTTTGCCACCCTTTGCAAGGCTGCCGCGGTCGGACCGCATGAGCCTTGCAAGACGGGCGTGTCGAGGGCGTCAAGTCCTCTTCTTTGGCGGCATCAGGTCCGTGATCGTGCCTTCGAACATTTCCGCGGCAAAATTCACCGTCTCGCTTAGCGTCGGGTGCGGGTGGATCGTATGCCCAAGGTCGGTCGCGTCGCAGCCCATTTCGACGGCGAGCGCCACTTCGGAAATCAGATCCCCGGCATTCGTGCCGACAATGCCCGCGCCCAGCACCTGGTTGGTGTCGGGATCGAAGAGGACTTTGGTCACGCCTTCGGACCGCGCATTCGACAGCGCTCGACCAGACGCCGCCCACGGGAACACGCCCTTGCCGACCTTGATGCCCTGCGCCTTGGCCTCGGTCTCGGTGAGACCGGCCCAGGCGACTTCCGGGTCGGTATAGGCGACCGAGGGGATCACGCGCGCATCGAAGGCGCGTTTGTGACCGGCGGCCACTTCAGCCGCCACCTTGCCTTCATGCACAGCCTTGTGCGCAAGCATCGGCTGGCCCACCAGGTCGCCGATGGCGAAGATATGCGGCTGATCGGTGCGTTGCTGGTTGTCGACCGGGATGAAGCCGCGCTCGTCCACACGCACGCCTGCCTTTTCCGCCGCGATGATGCCGCCGTTCGGCTTGCGCCCGACGGCGACCAGCACCTTGTCGAACGTGTCCTCGAACGCGCCGTCCGGGCCTTCGAACGTCACCTTCAAGCCTTTCTTCTGGGCCTCGACCGCGGTGACCTTGGTCTTCAGGTGGATCGCCTCGTAGCGCTGCTTGATGCGCTTGAAGAGCGGAGTGATGATGTCCTTGTCGGCCCCGGGGATGATCTGGTCCATCAGTTCCACCACCGTGACCTTGGATCCGAGCGCGTCGTAGACGCAGCCCATTTCCAGTCCGATGATGCCGCCGCCGAGAACCAGCAAGCGCTTCGGGATTCCGTCGAGCTCCAGCGCCCCGGTGGAATCGATGACCCGCGGATCGTCATGGGGAATGAATGGCAGCGTGACCGGTTCGGATCCGGCCGCGATGCAGGCCTGGTCGAACGTGACGGTGGTCGTCTTGCCCTCGTGCACAACCTCGATCGAGTGCGGCGACGTGAATTGTCCGGTACCGCGCACGACCGTGACGTTGCGGCCCTTGGCCAGCCCGTCCAGGCCGCCGGTGAGCTTTGCGACCACGCCGTCCTTCCAGCCGCGCAGGGCTTTCACGTCGATCTTGGGTTTGCCGAGCGAGATGCCGAAATGGCTCATCTCTTCGGCCTCGGTAATGACCTTTGAGGCGTGCAGAAGCGCTTTGGAAGGGATGCACCCGACATTCAGGCAGACGCCGCCGAGCGTCGGATCCCGTTCGATCAACACGGTTTTCAGGCCGAGATCCGCTGCACGGAACGCGGCCGTATAGCCGCCGGGGCCGGAGCCCAGAACGACGAATTCCGCATGCACATCGCCCTTCTCGCCGGTATAGGCTTGCGGTGTGGGAGCCGGGGCGGGTGCCGGTTCGGAGGCGGGCGCCTCCGCTGCCGGCGCTGCGGTCGCGCCGGCGACCTCCAGCGTCAGGATCGGCGTGCCTTCGCTGACCGTATCGCCTTCCCTGACGGCGATGGCCGCGACGGTGCCGGCTTCGGGTGCGGGCACTTCCATGGTGGCCTTGTCCGATTCCAGCTCGATCAGCGGGTCCTCAGCGGCGACACTGTCGCCGACTGAAACCATCACCTGGATAACGGGCACATTCGAGAAATCGCCGATATCGGGGACCTTGACCTCCAGTTTTGCCATATCGATCTCCCTCAGAGCAGGATGCGCCGCTCGTCGCCGAGCAGGTGCTTGAGCGTGGCGCAGAACCGGGCGGCGAGCGCGCCGTCGATGGCCCGGTGATCGTAGGACAGGCTGAGCGGCTGCATCAGACGCGGCACGAATTCGCCCGCCTCCTTGTCCCAGACCGGCGCCATCTTGGAGCGGGTCAGGCCGAGGATTGCGACTTCGGGCGCATTGACGATCGGCGTGAACGACGTGCCGCCGATGCCGCCGAGCGAGGAGATCGTGAACGAGGCGCCCGACATGTCGTCGCTTTTCAGTTTGCCCTCGCGTGCCTTGGCGGACAGGTCTCCGAGTTCCTTCGAGATCTCGATGATCCCCTTGGCATCGCAGCTCCTGATGACCGGCACCACCAGTCCGTGCGGCGTGTCTGCGGCAAAGCCGATATTGTAGTAGGACTTCCGGATCAGCTTGTCGCCGTCGGGATGCAGTGAGGAATTGACCTCCCAATGGACCTTCAGGGCACTGACACAGGCCTTGATGACGAAGGCAAGCAGCGTCACCCGGTAGCCCTCTTGTTTTGCCTGTCCGTCGAGTTCGCGCCGGTAGGCGTCAAGACCCGTGATGTCGGCTTCTTCGTTGTGCGTGACGTGCGGAATGTTCAGCCAGGAGCGGTGCAGGGCAGGGCCGGAAATCTTCTTGATCCGGCTCATCTCGACATCCTCGGTTGCGCCGAACTTTGAAAAGTCGACCGCCGGGATCGGCGGGATGCCCATGCCGCCCTGGGGTGAGGAGGCCTTGGCAGCCGGGGCCTCTAGGGCCAGCTTGACGGCTGCCGTGACATCCTCGCGCACGATCCGGCCCTTTCGGCCCGACCCCGTGAGTTTGCCCAGATCGACGCCCAGTTCCCGGGCAAGCGCGCGCACGGACGGCGAGGCATGGGCCTCGCGGAAGCCGGCCTCATCGACCTTGGCGACGCCGCCCTTTGCCTCCGGCGCCTTGACCGGAGCCGACGGCGGCGCGGGTTCGTGCTCCTGCACGCCCTCCGGCGAGGGCGGATCGACCGGAGCCTTGGCATCCTGAACCTCAAGCTTCAGGATCAGCGCGCCTTCGGAAACCGTGTCGCCTTCGCCCACCTTGATTTCGATCACCTTGCCGGCGGCGGGGGCCGGCACTTCCATCGTCGCCTTGTCGCTTTCCAGTTCGATCAGCGGATCTTCCTCCGCCACGATGTCACCGGGGGCCACCATGATGCCGATCACCGGCACATCCGTGAAATCTCCGATATCGGGGACGGTCACTTCCATCAGGCTCATTTTTGTTCCTCCTCTATCGGATTAGACCAGGCGCGGGTTCGGCTTGGCGCCATTGATTTGGTAGGTCTTCAGCGCCTTGGTCAGGTCGGCTTTTGTCACGGAGCCTTCGCGATAAAGCGCGGTCATTGCGGCTGCCGCGATGTGGTTGGCATCGACTTCGAAAAAGTCGCGCAAATTCGTTCGGCTGTCGGAACGGCCGAAACCGTCGGTGCCCAATACATGGAACGGCTGTTCGACAAAACCCCGGATCTGTTCGGCATAGTTCTTCATGTAATCGGTCGCCACGATCATCGGGCCTTTGGCGCCCGACAGCGTTTGCGTCACGTAGGGCACCTTCGGTTTGTCGAACGGGTTCAGCCGGTTCCAGCGCGCGCAGTCCTGGCCGTCGCGCGCCAGCTCGTTCATCGAGGGGGCCGACCACAGGTCCGCGGTCACGTTGAAGTCGGTCTTCAGCATTTCCGCCGCCTTCATCGCCTGCAGGAAGATCGTGCCCGAGCCCATCAGGTTGACATGGCGCTTGCCGGGACGCGCGGCTCCCTTCGAGAACCGGTAGAGCCCCTTGACGATGCCCTCTTCGACGCCGTCCGGCATGTCCGGATGCGCATAATTCTCGTTCATCAGGGTCAGGTAGAAGAACACGTCCTCCTGATCGACGAACATGCGCTTCAGCCCGTTGCGGATGATGACAGCGACTTCATAGCTGAAGGTCGGATCGTAGCTGACGCAGTTCGGGATCGTGCCGGCCAGCAGATGGCTGTGGCCGTCTTCATGTTGCAGCCCTTCGCCGTTCAGCGTCGTGCGTCCCGCGGTGCCGCCCAGCATGAAGCCGCGCGCCCGGCTGTCGCCTGCCGCCCAGGCAAGGTCGCCGATCCGCTGGAAGCCGAACATCGAATAATAGATGTAGAACGGGATCATCGGCACGCCGTGCGTCGAATAGCTGGTCGCCGCTGCGATCCAGTCGGCCATGGCGCCGGCCTCGTTGATGCCTTCCTGCAGGACCTGGCCGTCCTTCGATTCCTTGTAGAACATCAATTGGTCGGCATCTTCCGGCTTATAGAGCTGGCCCGCCGGATTGTAGATGCCGAGCTGGCGAAACATGCCTTCCATGCCGAACGTGCGGCTCTCGTCCGGCACGATGGGCACAACCTGCTTGCCGATTTTTTTGTCGCGGCAGAGCGTGGTCAGGATCCGGACAAACGCCATGGTCGTGGAGATTTCGCGCTCGCCGGTGCCCTTGGTCTGGGCGCTGAAGGCGTCGAGTTCGGGAATCTCCAGTTGCGGCGCGTCGCGCCAGACCCGTTGCGGGAACGCGCCGCCGAGGCCATCGCGCCGGGACAGGATGTAGTCCTTCTGTTCGTTGCCGAGCTGCACGAACGGGACCTCGTCGATCTCCTCGTCCGAGACCGGAATCCGGAACCGGTCGCGGAAAGCAACCAGCGCATCGTGCGCCATCTTCTTTTGCTGGTGCGTGATGTTCTGGCCTTCGCCGGCTTCGCCCATGCCGTAGCCCTTGACGGTCTTGACCAGGATCGCGGTCGGTTGAACCGTGTTGGCGATGGCGGAGGTGTAGGCGGCATAGACCTTTTCCGGGTCATGACCGCCGCGCTGAAGCTGCCAGATTTCGTCGTCGGTCATATCGGCGACCAGCGCCGCGGTTTCCGGATAGCGACCGAAGAAGTTCTCGCGAGTATAGGCGCCGCCCTTGGACTTGAACGCCTGATAGTCGCCGTCGACGGTCTCCATCATCAATTGTTTCAGGCGGCCGCTCTCGTCTTTTTCCAGGAGACGGTCCCATCCGGAGCCCCACAGCACCTTGATCACGTTCCAGCCGGCGCCGCGGAAAATGCCTTCCAGTTCCTGGATGATCTTGCCGTTGCCGCGCACCGGTCCGTCCAGGCGCTGGAGATTGCAATTGATGACGAAGTTGAGGTTGCCGAGCTTTTCGCGCGCGGCGAGGCTGATAGCGCCGAGGCTTTCCGGTTCGTCCATCTCGCCGTCGCCGAGGAAGGCCCAGACCTGACGGTCCTTCTGGTCGATCAGGTCGCGATTGTGAAGATATTTCATGAACCGCGCCTGGTAGATCGCCATCAGCGGACCGAGGCCCATCGACACGGTCGGAAACTGCCAGAAATCCGGCATCAGCCAGGGGTGCGGATAGGACGACAGACCCGCGCCGCCGGATTCGGAGCGGAAATTTTCGAGCTGTGCGGATGTCAGGCGGCCTTCCATGAACGCCCGCGCATAGATGCCCGGAATGGCATGGCCCTGAAAGAACACGATGTCGCCGCCCTGATCCGCGGTTCGGGGCCGCCAGAAATGGTTCATGCCGATATCGTACATGACCGCCGAAGAGGCGAACGAGGCGATGTGCCCGCCATATTCGGAACTGACCTTGTTCCGCTTCACCACGGTCGCCATGGCGTTCCAGCGATTGATCGTCCGGATGCGCCATTCCAGGGGCAGGTCGCCCGGATAGTCGGGCTGATCCTCAACGGGAATCGTGTTCACGTAGTCGGTCGTCGCCGAAAAGGGCAGGTTCGCCCCGTGCGATCGCGCCGACGAAACCGCTTGGTCGAGCAGGAAATGTGCTCGGGCCGCTCCGTCGGTCTCGATGACGTCTTCAATGGCCTGGCGCCATTCCAGGGTTTCGGTCGGGTCGATATCGTCTCGTTGGTCAGACATTTTTATATTCCGTATCGGAGAGCCCTCACCGGTTCACCGATGAGGGCCGTTCGTTGGACGCGCGGTCAGTAGGCGACCGATGGTAACCAGGTTGCAACGGAAGGGAAGGTGAAGACCAGCGCTAATCCGATCAATTGCAGGATGATGAAGGGCAGGACACCGCGGTAGATGTCAGTCAGTTCCATACCTTTAGGCGCAACGCCTTTCAGATAAAAGAGTGAGAAACCGACTGGCGGCGTCAGGAACGATGTCTGGAGCGTCACCGCGACCAGAATCACGAACCAGACCAGTGCCGGATTGGCCAGCGACTCGTAGCCCGGAATGTCCAAAGTCATCGCCATGATGACCGGCGCCATCAAGGGCAGGACGATCAGCGTGATCTCGATCCAGTCCAGCACGAAGCCGAGAAGGAAGACCAGGATCAGGATCGCCAGGATCGTTCCGTAGTCGCTGAGACCGAGGCCCTCTATGAGGTCGGTGATGAATTGATCGCCGCCCAGTTCCCGAAGCACGAAGGCAAAGCAGGTCGCGCCGAGGAAGATGCCGAATATGTACGCCGTCGTCTTGAACGTGTTCCGGGTGACTTCGGTCAACTTGGCCCAGGTCAGTTTTCGATAGCAGATCGCCATCAGCGTCGCCCCGGCCGCGCCGACCCCGGAGGCTTCAGTCGGCGTCGCGATGCCGGCGAAAATCGATCCAAGCACTGCGAAGATCAGGGCGACCGGCGGCAGAACGGCAATGGCGACTTCCTTGATTGCCTGCCAATCCACGCCCTTTGCGTCATCCGGCAGCGGCGCCACATCCGGACGCAGGAAGGCCACCGACAGGATGTAGGCGATATAGAGCCCACCGATGATCAGTCCGGGAAACAGTGCGGCCATGAACAGGTCCCCGACGCTGAGCGCCATCTGGTCGGCCATGATCACCAGCATGATCGATGGCGGGATCAGAATGCCGAGCGTTCCCGACGACGCCACCACGCCGGCGGCCAATGTCTTGGAATAGCGTTGCTGCATCATGGCCGGGAGCGACAGGAGGCCCAAGAGCACGACCGAGGCCCCGACGATGCCCGTCGATGCCGCGAGGATGATCCCGATCGCCGTCACCGTGATCGCAAGCCCGCCGCGCGTACGCCCGAACAATCGCTGCATGGACGACATCAGGCGCTGCGCGACACCGCTTTCATCCAGCATCAGGCCCATGAAGATGAACATCGGCAGGGCCACCAGGACGGCGTTCGACATGGTCGAATAGACCCGGTTCACCACCGTGCCGAGCGTCAGGTAGTCGAGCCCGGTAAGTGTCTCTTCGAGACCGGTCCATACCAGCATACTGTTGTCGGCAAGGTAGGCGATGCCGCAGAAAGCAACGCCGATGCCGGCGAGCACCCAGGCCACCGGAAAACCGGTGAACAAGAGGCCGACGAAGCTCATGAACATCCAGACGACCAGCACTTCTTCCGGCGTCTCGACCAATTGCGACAGGGCGGCGGTCACGACGACGAAGCCGAAGAGCAAGAGCGCCAGACGGCGCAGGCCCGAGTGTGCGGCTCGACGGTCTCCATTCGTGGCGATCATGGTGACGTCGTGGATCAGGCGTGCCGTGGCCGCCATCGCGAGCAAGGCGAAGCTGATCGGAATAACGGCTTTCAGCGCCCAGCGGGCCGGCAGCCCGGTCGGGCTGTCCGAGCGTTCATTGACGCGAAAACTGTCCTGGAAATAGTCGATCCCCTGATCGACCATGAGATAACAAAACGGCATGACCAGCACGAGAATGCCGGCGGATTCGACCGCGCGGCGCGCACGCGGCGAAAAGCCCATGCGAAGAATATCGACCCGCACGTGACTGTCGGTCGTCACAGCATAGCTGAGACCGATCATCGTGGTCAGGGCGTACAGATGCCATTGCATCTCGTCGAGTTTCGGAAAATTGAGATCGAACAGATACCGCAGCCCGACCTGTGAAATGATGGTGACGACCAGGATGACATTGGCCCACATGACCACATGGCCGACGCTGCGCACGATAGTGTCCAGGCCCCGTGCAAGCCTTGTATCCTTGCGGTCGTCTCCCTCGATTTCTTCCCATTTGGGATCGTAATGGACGTCGTGTTCTGCGGTCAGGATGCCTTCCGGCACAGTTTGTCTCGGATCGCTGGACACGGCTGTTTCCTCCTAAAGGTGTTCTGTCGGCCGTCCGGTCACACAATCGAACGCCCGGGCCTTGCGGACCGGGCGTTGATGGAGTGCGTCAGGAACGCGGCAGGAAGGCGTGAGATTTCCAGAGCTTGTAACCGTCCCGGAAAGTCTTCAGGTCTTCATAGACCTTGGCGAAGAAGGGATCCTTCGCGGCTTCTTCAGCGGCCACTTCCTCCCAGGTCGTGCGGAACAGGTCGAGCATTTCGGGTGACCAATTCTTGATCGTCACACCATTTTCCTCGACGTTCTTCTGCATGGCGGCGAACTGGATCGCTTCACCCTCGGCAAAGCTCTCCGTCATCTGGGCCTTGCAGGTCAGTTCGATCTGGGCCTGCAGTTCGGGCGCCAAACCGTTCCACTCGTCCTTGTTGATCAGGAGTTCGAAGATTGTCGCCTGCTGGTGCCAGCCGGGAAAGTAATTGTACTTGACGAGCTTATCGAAGCCGAGGCGTTGATCAATCGCCGGCATGGAGAACTCGGTGGCATCGATTGCCCCCTTTTCCAGGGCCGGGAAGATATCACCGCCCGGAAGCAGCGACGTGGCGACGCCGAGCTTTTGCATCACTTTGCCGCCGAGGCCGAAAAACCGCATCTTCAGGCCGTTCAATTGTTCGGCGGAAGTGATTTCCTCTGCGAACCAGCCCGACGTTTCCGGAGCGATGATCGTGCAGGGCAGCACTTTGACGTTATAACCTGCCTGATCGTACATCTCCTGATAGAGCGACATGCCGTTGCCGTAATACAGCCAGGCCATGTACTCGCCGGCCTCAGGCCCGAAGGGGACGGCGGAGAAAAGCGGTGAAGCAGGGATCTTGCCGGCCCAGTAGCCGGCTGTCGCGAAGCCGGAGTTGATCTTGCCGGTCGAGACCGCGTCGAGGATCTCGAAGGGTGCGACAAGCTTACCCGGCTCATAAACCCGCATGCGGATCCGCTTGCCGGAGATCGTCGCCAGGTCTTCGGATACACGCACGATCGGAGTGCCGAGGCCGGGCAGTTCGGTTGAGAACGCGACCGGCGTTTTCAATAGGATCTTGTCATTGGCGGCCAGGGCCGGTGTTGCAAAAGCGAGTGCTGTTGCAGCCGCCACGGTCGTCAAGGTTTTCATTTGGATAGTCCTCCACTAAGCTTTTGGAATGGCCCTTTGGCCATCGTTCGCGCCTTTGAGGCGTGGTGAAGAGCCGGCGATTGCCGGCTCGGTTTGGCCCAGGCGAACTTTTCGACGGGTTGCCTGGGTCAAATTGTCGGCAGGCGTGCACGCGTACGCCGCCCGGCCCGATGAAGACCGGTCACTGCATCGCTCATGCTTGTTACTGCCTGCCGCGACGAAGCAGAGGCGTCGTCCGCAAAACCTGTCTACGGATGGATCCCGCCTGCTGCCTGATGGATCAGTGTTGTCGGAACCGCAGGTTTTCGCGCGACAACTGGTCCAGATGGGTCACGCCCATCAGTTTCATGTCGCGCTCGATTTCAGTGCGCAGGTTGCCAAGGGCGCGTTCGACTCCGGCCTGGCCTGCCGCGGCAAGGGCGTAGAGATAGAGCCTTCCACCCGAACACGCCTTGGCGCCGAGCGACAGCGCCTTCAGCACGTGGGTGCCGCGCTGTATGCCGCCCTCGCAAATGACGTCGATCTCACTACCGACCGCATCGACGATCTCGGCCAGCTGGTCGAAGGGCGCGCGTGATCCGTCGAGTTGACGTCCGCCATGGTTAGATACCATGATTCCGGTGCAGCCGATATCGACCGCGCGCTTCGCGTCGGCCACGCTCATCACACCTTTCAAGGCGAATTGGCCGTCCCACTTGGCGCAGAGGTCCTCGGCGTCTTTCCAGTTCATCTGCTGGTCGAGCATGGTCGAGAAATAGTCGCCGACCGAGGTCGCCAGATTGGTACCGGCGCTGACATGGCCTGAAAGATGCGGCAGGTCGAACTTTTCGTGGGTGAAATAGTTGATCGCCCACATCGGATGCATGGCAAAGCTCATCAGGCTGTCGAGCGTCAGCCTGGGCGGGGAGGTAAAGCCCGTGCGCAGGTCGCGCTCGCGATTGCCGCCGGTGATCGTGTCGACGGTCAGGGCCATCACGTCGAACTTTGCGGCTTTCGCACGTTCGAGCAGTGCGTCGTTCAGCCCACGGTCCTTATGGAAATAGAACTGGAACATCTTCGGTCCGAGCGCCATGGCGGCAAGATCTTCCACGCTGACTGTCCCGAGCGATGAGACGCCGAACATGGTGCCGTGTTTCTGCGCCGCTGCGGCCACAGCCCGTTCGCCGTCATGATGGAACAGACGCTGGAGGGCTGTCGGCGCGCAGTAGACCGGCATGTCCAGCTTCTGACCCATGACGGTAACGCCCATGTCGACGTCCGCGACACCGGCCAGCACATTCGGCACCAGATCGCAGCTGTTATAGGCTTCGGTATTGCGCTGATAGGTGATCTCGTCGTCGGCCGCGCCGTCGATGTAGTGAAAGATCGGCCCGGGCAGACGGCGCTTTGCCAGCGCACGGAAGTCTCCGAAATTGTGGCAAGATTGGACGCCCATTGTTCCCTCCTGTGTCCGGATTGTTTTCGGACTTTGTTAAAGCGTGACCCTTGTCGCTCCGGGCCCGGCCGCCGCCCTGGCCGCGACGTCAGCCACGGCAAGGTCTTGCAGGCCGACGCCGGTTCCGTCGAACAGCGTGATCTGGTCGTCGGAGCTGCGACCGGGATGGGCGCCATTGATGACGGCCCCGATCGGCGTGATGTCCGTCTCCGAGATCTGGCCGGCGGCAATGGCGTGTTGTGCCTCGCCGATGGCGATCGATTGGGCGATCTCGTCGGTGAAGACGGTGGCCTTCGCGACGAGGCCGGCATCGACCTCCTGTTTGCCTTTGGTGTCGGTCCCCATGCAGGCGAGGTGCGTGCCGGGTCTGATCCAGTCGGCCATCAAGAGCGGCTCGAAGGCCGAGGTGATCGTGATGATAACGTCGGCCTGCGCGCCCACCTCTTCAGCCGACACGGCCTCGAAGGGCAGTCCGATGTCCTCGGCGACCGCGGCCAGTCTGGGCAGCATGTCGGGATGCGGGTTCCAGGCGACGACCTTCTCGAAGTCTCGCTGTTCCGCCGCGGCACGCAGTTGAAACTGTGCCTGATGGCCGGCGCCGATCATGCCGAGTACACGCGCATCCCGGCGCGCCAGATGGGCGATGGACACCGAGGACGAGGCGGCCGTGCGCACGGCGGTCAGGTAATTGCCGCCCACCAGCGCCTTCAATTGCCCGGTGTCGGGATCGAACAGAAAGACCGTGGATTGGTGGTTGGTCAGACCCTTGTCGGCGTTGCCCGGCCAATAGCCGCCGGATTTCAGGCCCAATACAAGGCCGGCGCGGTCGAAGCCGGACTTGAATCCGTAAAGCGCGTCGGCATGGCCGATGGCCTCGCGGATGACCGGAAAGTTGTAGGCATCGCCGCGGGCCATGGCACCGAAGACGGCTTCGACGGCGTCGAAAGCTGCTTTGCGACCCACCAGACGCCGGCAATCCTCCTCCGAGACGACCAGAATGCCGGCTGCGGACGTTGCTGTGCTTTCCAGTTCCTTGAGCATAAAACTCTCCCGTTCACCGGCACGCCGGTGTTCCATTGTTCGTGTCGATCAGTTGAAGGGGCGGGTGCCCGTCCCGGTTAGGTCAGTAGGCCTTGCCGCGGGCCGAGACGGGCCAGACCGTCTCGACCTTGCCGCCGCGCACGCCGACATACCAGTCATGCACATTGCATGTCGGATCGCAGTGCCCGGGAACCAGCTTCAGCTTGTCGTTGACCTTCAGGACGCCGTCGGGATCTGCGATGACACCATGCTCGTCGGAGCATTTGACGTATTGCACGTCGTCGCGCCCGAAGATGAACGGCAGTCCGGAATCCACTGATTGCGCTTTCAGGCCCGCGTCGCAGATCGCCTTGTCGGCCTTGGCGTGGCTCATGACCGACGTCAGGATGAAGAGCGCGTTCTCCCATTCGCCCTGGTCGATCCGGTTTCCGTCCTTGTCGAGGATGCGGCCGTAATCCGCGTCCATGAAGGCGTAGGAGCCGCACTGAAGTTCATTGTAGACGCCCGACGTGCCCTCGAAATAGTACGACCCGGTGCCGCCGCCGCCGACGATGTCGCAGTCCAGGCCCTTGGCCTTCAGCGCGTCGACGGCGTCCTTGACCATCGCAACCGCGATATCAATCTTGGCCTTGCGGTCTTCATAGCTGTCCAAGTGCTGCATGGCGCCTTGATAGGCTTGGATGCCGGAGAATTTCAGGCCGTCCGCCGCGTCGATTGCCGTGGCGATCTCGACCACGTCCGGAGTGGTGGTCACGCCGCAGCGGCCCGCGCCGCAATCGATCTCCACCAGGCACTCAATGGTCGTGCCGTGGCTGACGGCCGCCGCCGACAGGTCCGCGACATTGGTCACGTCGTCGACACAGCAGATCGCCCGCGCGCCGAGTTTGGGGATCCGCGCCAGCCGGTCGATCTTGGCGGGGTCACGCACCTGGTTCGACACCAGGACGTCCTTGATGCCGCCGCGCGCGAAAACCTCGGCTTCGGAGACTTTCTGGCAGCACACGCCGCAGGCACCGCCCAGCCGTTCTTGCAGCAGTGCCACGTCGACGGATTTGTGCATCTTGCCGTGAACCCGGTGGCGCATGCCATGCGCCTTGGCCCAATCGCCCATTTTTTTGATGTTGCGTTCCAGCGCGTCGAGGTCGAGCACAAGGCACGGCGTCTGGATGTCGGCCTCGTTCATCCCGACCACGGCCGGAATGTCGTACCCCACGTCCATGTCTTCGGATTTGATCGGCGCATTCATAGCCTTGTCTCCTGTTCAGGTTTGCATCCAGGGCAGCGTGTCGAGATCGACATTGCCGCCGGTGATGATGACGCCGACGCGCTTGCCGGCGAAGAGGTCAGGGTTCTTCAAGATGACGGCGAGCGGCACGGCACAGCTCGGTTCGATGACCATTTTCAGCCGCTTCCAGCTCAGCTTCATCGCGTCGATAATCTCCTGTTCGCTGGCCGTCAGGATATCGGTCACATAATTCGAAACGAAGTGCCAGGTGAGCTCCTTCAGCGGCACCTTCAGCCCGTCCGCGACGGTGACCGGCGCGTCGTCGGCGATGATGTGACCGGCCCTCAGCGAGCGCATGGCGTCGTCCGCCTGTTCGGGCTCGGCGGCGTAGATCTTCACATGCGGCGCGATCGAGGAGACCGTCAGGCACGTGCCCGAGATCATGCCGCCGCCGCCGATCGGGGCGACCAGGATATCGAGATCCTCGACCTGCTCAAGAAACTCCTTGGAACACGTGGCCTGACCTGCAATGACACGCGGATCGTTGTAGGGGTGTATGAAATCTCCGCCGGTCTCGGCCTGCACCTTGGCAAAGGTCTCTTCGCGGGACGAGGTCGAGGGTTCGCACTCGGTGATCTTTCCGCCGTAGCCGATCACCGCGTCTTTCTTTGCTTGCGGCGCCGTGCGCGGCATGACCACGTTGCAGGGAATACCTCGGCGACCGGCCGCGTAGGACAGGCAAAGCGCGTGATTGCCGGACGAGTGCGTCGCGACACCGTTCTTTGCCTGTTCATCGCTCAACCCGAAGACCGCATTCGACGCGCCCCGGACCTTGAAGGCGCCGGGCGGTTGCAGGTTCTCGCACTTGAAGAACAGGCTCGCCCCGGTCTGTGCGTCGGACGCTTCGTTGGTGAACACCTCGGTCCGGCGGATATGCGGGGCGATGCGCTCATGTGCTTCGACCACGTCCTGCCAGATCGGAATCGGCAAATTGGCTGCATCCATCGTACGACCCTCCCTTACGCTGCTGATTGCAGGGCCGGACGCGCTGTCGCGGTCCTTCGATAATATTCCTGCGCGGCCCGGGTTCCGGATCCAAGCTCCACCGGATAGCCCAGATCGGCCATGGCCATCTCGACCGTCGAAATCCCGGACAAGGCCATGACATCGGTCAGAGACCCGAGATGGCCGATCCGGAAGGCCTTGCCGGCCATTTGTCCGAGCCCGACCCCGAAAGAGACGCCGTAGGTGTCGAAGATGTGGTTGGTCAGGTCGTCCGAATTGAACCCGTCGGGTACATAGATTGCACTGACGGTATCGGAATAGAGGTCCGGCCGCTTGGCGCACAAGTCCAGACCCCAGGCACGGACAGCTTCGCGCACGCCTTCCGCGATACGATTGTGTCGTGCAAAGACATTGTCGAGGCCTTCTTCGAACAGCATGTCCAGGCTGGCACGCAACCCGTACATGATCTGCAGCGGCGGCGTGTAGGGGAAACCGCCATTGGCGTTCGCCCCGGCCATATCGCCGAAATCGAAGAAGGTACGCGGGCATTGTGCGGTTTTCGACGCCTCAAGCGCTTTCTGGCTGACGCCGATAATGGCCATCCCCGTTGCCAGCATAAAGCCCTTCTGGCTGCCCGAAACCGCCAGATCGACGCCCCATTCGTCCATGCGAAAGTCCATCGAGGCGAGGGACGATACGCAATCGACATAGAGCATGGCGGGGTGTGCGGCCGCGTCCATGGCGCGCCGGACGGCGCCGATATCGGACCGAACGCCGGTCGCCGTCTCGTTGTGGGTGACCAGAACCGCTTTGATCTCGTGGTTTGCATCGGCGGCAAGTCGCTCTCCGTAAAGGTCCGCCGGCGCGCCTTCGCCCCATTCGCATTCGATGATCTCGACGTCGAGCTTGTGACGCTGGCATAGGTCGATCCAACGGTGGGAGAACATGCCGAACCGCGCGACCAGGACCTTGTCGCCCGGCGACAGGGTGTTGGTGATCGCGGCTTCCCAGCCTCCCGTGCCCGAGGCCGGAAACGTGATCACCTGGCCGGTGGTCGTCTTGAATACCTTTTTCAGGTCGCTCAGAAGCGGCGCGAGAAGCTCGATGAAGTCCGGAGCCCTGTGATCCATGGTCTGTATGCTCATCGCATACCGCAGGCGATCCGGTATGTTTGTCGGGCCGGGGATAAAGACTGGGTTCTGTCCGCTCATGGTGCGACCTCCGCTAGGTTCGCTGAAAAAGTTAACGGACGGCGTATCGGTAGTCAATTTTTCTGAAATATTTTTTCATTTTTAAATAAAAAATATAAATATCCATTAATATCAATACTTTAGTATTTTCCAAAATAAAATTAAAAATTCTATGGAAAATTTTTTTCAGCTCGATATCATCGCGAGTCCTCCCCTCCGGGCCAGCAGGAGCGAACACCGTGGACGACATCGTGAAGCGACCGCGCGGGCGGCCGCGAAAACACCCTTCCGAAATCGAGGCCACAACAGTGCTGGCGCTGGAAAGGGGCCTGAAACTGTTGAGCCTGCTGGCCCGTGAACGGCGCATGTCGCTTTCAGAGATTGCAATGCGGGCGGGCATGCCGCCGTCGACCACCCATCGATTGCTGATGACGCTGCAGAACCACCATTTCGCCGATTTCGACGAGAATTCCCAGGATTGGATGATTGGCGTTGAGGCGTTCCGGATCGGGTCCGGGTTCTTGAACCGTATCAACATCGTCGAAGCGGCTCAGCCGGTCATGCATGGCCTGATGACGGAAACGGGGGAGACGGCGAACCTGGCGATCGCCGACGACGGAGACGTCACCTTTGTCAGCCAGGTCGAAACGTCGAACCCGATCCGGGCATTGTTCCGCCCGGGCACAAGGTCGCCGATGCATGCGTCTGGAGCCGGCAAGGCGCTGCTCGCCCAATTGACGCAAGGCGATGTCAAAACCCTTCTGCAAAGGAAGGGGTTGCCGGAGTTTACCGCAAAGACCATTACGAAGCCCGACCGGCTTTTCGCCGAGCTTGAGCGCATTCGAAAACAAGGCTGGTCCTTTGATGACGAAGAGCGCCATGAAGGGATGCGATGCATTGCGGCGCCGGTCTTCGGTGCCCATGGCACCGCGATCGCGGCGATCTCCGTCTCCGGACCCTCGGTCAGGTTCCAGGATCAGAACGTTGCCGATTTCAGCGCCGCCACCCGGCACGCGGCTGCAAAACTGACCGAGGCGATGGGCGGGGGCATCTAAGGCAAAGTGGGCCAATAAGCGCTAGAGCGCTCGCGGCTTCCCTTCCTCCGGGAGTTTGTCGCCGGTGTTCCGTTGACGAACCAATCGGTCGCAAGCGACGGATTTCTGGTCGATTGAACGGTCGCTTGGAGCGTGACAGCGATCGTATCGATTGCTGTGGCATTGACGATGCCTTCTGAAGCCGACCGCTGAAGTGCTGGAAGCTCCGATTCCAGACTTAATATCGGAATGAGATAGCCATATGCGATACTAAATTGAAAAGAGCAGGATTATATGCTCGTTTAAATCGTATTGTTATTCAAAAAATATAGAATAAGCTACTGATAGTTATCGGATGGGAGTCGAGTTCATGGCGTATCTAGCACGATCTCGGTGCGTGAGGCAGACCGTCAGATTTCCTACCTCTGTAGTTGAATTACAAGCATTAGGAAGAAAGGGGCTGCTCGATGAACTGGTTCTATTCCAAAGATGGTGAACCGATCGGCCCGCATGACACCGAATACATACGAAAGATATATATTAGCAATGAAATAGATAGTGCCACTTTGATGTGGCAAGAAGGAATGGCGGAATGGACACGACTAGATCAGCTCAGCATCTTTGCAGATATCCGGAATTCCACTCCTCCACCTCTACCAAAAGAAAGCAGGGAGAATTCGGAAAATAAAGGTGCACCAAAGCGATTTGCAAAAACCAACGAGTATAGTGATCAAAATGTGAACGACGAATATAATGTAAAATCAAAAGAAATTATAATTCATTATCAAGGTGGTCCGTGGTCAAGATATTTTGCGAGAATGTTTGATATTTCCGTTTTTTCATTTGTTTTTGCTATTTTATTTTTGAACCTGTCATATTGGATAATGTCTTCAAAAGACTACGAAGTATTGATGAATGCATCAGAATATACCTTCGGAATATTGGTAGTGCCAGGCGGTTTTCTAATAAATTCTGTGGTTATTACGATTTTTGGTAACTCTCCGGGTAAGTTATTTTTTGGTTTGCGGGCCGTCCCGGTAAATTCTTCTACAAAATTTGGATTTCAGGGAAATCTGATTCGAGAGATTCGAGTATGGTTCTATGGAATGGCCTTAGCGCTCCCAATACTTTCAATTGTAACCATGTTTCTAAACTACCGAGAGGTCAGTCTAGGTCGCCCTGCCAGATACGATGTCGGATTTGCGAATATGAAGGCGGAGCCAATTGGCAAAATCAGACGAGCAATGGGGATGATTGTTACGGGCGTACTTTTGCTGGGTCTCATAGCTCAAAATGTCGTGGAGAATCAAAAAGCAGCTGAAACTTCAAGACCTAAGGAATGGACAAATCCAGCAACTGGAGTTTCAACTACTATCCCTGGCGGATGGGTTTACCAAGAAGCGGAAAATAAAAATAAACGGTTGTTTCAATTCGATTACTCGAATGGCTTGAAAGGCACCATCATCGGATTTGAAACAGTTGGTCGCAACATTGGACTGTCAGAGTATGCCGATGCCGTAAAGGAGGCAAATTCCGAGGCTGTTCTAATTCATGATGAAAGAAAGCACATAGTGATTTCAGGCGTTCAGTTATTGAGGATGGATGGTCAGTTCAAGAGCGAAAAATGGCATGTCACATACATCATGTTCAAAAAAGAAGAAAAATTCTGGAGAATAATAATCATTGATACTACGGGGCAGGTTAAAGAGGACATCGAATCAGATAGTATGTTCGTTGCTCTTTTTAGAAGTATTTAGTCTATAGATTTGTTTATTGAAAATTTTCAATATCTCATAATGAGCTATTTATGAAAATTAACAAATGTAATCATATAATGAATTATTGCAAAGTAAGTCAAGAAATTTTAATTGCGATTTCGTCATGTTAAAGGTCAAGATCAGCTCTTGTTGTTCCATGCTGCGGTTTTGGGAGCTCTGAAAGCCGGAATAAAGTTGCGGCTTCCCTCAATCCGGCAAATAATCGACTGGTTTTTCGTTCACGAAATACTCGGTCGCAAGCGACGTGTCCCCGATCGACTGAACCGTCGCATGGGTCGTGACGCAGGTCGTGTCGATCGCCGGCGTGTTGGGAAAGCCGTCCGAAGCCGCTTCGCACAGGAACGGCACTTGCATGGTCCGGCCCGGATCCCAGGGCGGTTCGAAGGCCAATGTCACGACGGAATATTCGACAAAGGACGGGAAGCGGTTGCCGTCCTTGGTGATGCAGGTTTCGGACCGGGTCGACAGGATCGTCCGGCTGACTTCCTTGAAATCGAGCGTCTGTCTCGACTCCTCGGATTGCTCGAAAACCAGGCTGCCGGACTGATAGGCCAAGGCGCCCGTCTTGAAACAGACCGGTTCGCCGCTGCCGGATCCGGCGTGGAGGCCGCCTGCCGAAAGCATCAGTGCGGACATGCCGATTGCGGCACTCAACAGGCAGCTCTTGGTCACGGCGACATCTCCCCCATCGCTTGTTATGTGGCGCGCACTCCCACGGATTCGACGGCGGACCGAATGCCGCCGATCAGGACGCCTCCGCGGCCTCGGTGCGCCAGACATTGCTTGGTGTGAACGACGACGCGGCCGGCTCGCGCGGCTCGTGCACCCACAATTGCCGATCCGGGTGCATGCCCGATCCCTGGATCGCCGGGACCGCCGACCGACGCATGCGGTGCAGGAGCCGCGTGTCGGCGTCTCCGCAATTCGGGTGGCTGCCGCCATTGTCGGCGACTTGCTTGTCCCAGGCTGCCTTTCGCGCGTCCCGGATGGCGGGGTCCGCGAGCGGCGTGCAGATCAACTCGTTGCTGTTCAGATCGGCGATGATCTCGTCGCCATCCTCGACCAGCGCGATCGGGCCGCCGACGGCCGCCTCCGGTCCGACATGGCCGATCACCAATCCGACCGATCCGCCGGAAAAGCGGGCATCCGTCATCAGCCCGACGACGATGCCGCGTTCGCGGCAGAGCGTCGTGATACGCGAGGTGGAATCCAGCATTTCCGGCATGCCCGGCGCCCCGCTCGGGCCCTCGTAGCGCACGATGACCATATCGTGGTCATTGAAGCTTTCCGGTGCGCTGTCGAGCGCATCGAGCAGGCCCTGTTCGCCTTCGAACACCCGTGCCGTGCCGCGAAACACGTTGCCTTCCAGCCCGCCTTCGACCCCGGCGAGTTTGAGGATCGCGCCGAATTCAGGCGACAGGTTGCCGCCGAGCAGGCGCAGGCCACCGGTCGGCTTGTAGGGGGCTTTCACCGAATAGACGACCGTGCCGTCTGCCGGCGATGTGTCGAGCCGCTCGACCTGTTCTGCGAGCGTCTCGCCCGTGCAGGTCGGCACGTCACCGTTCAAAAGGCCGGCTTCAAGCATTTCCCGCACGATCACCTGGACGCCGCCGACCCGGTCGATATCGACCATCGAGAAGCGGCCGTAGGGACGGGCGTCGGTCAGCACCGGCACGACATGCTGCGACAGGTGATTGAATTCCTCCGGCGTCATGATGTCCCGCCAGAAATTCTCATAACCGGCCGCCCGCGCGATTTCCGGCGTATGCAGCACGACATTGGTCGAGCCGCCGACCGCCATGGCGACGATCAGGGCATTGCGCAGGGAATCGGGCCCGACAATGTCGCGCGGCGTCGTGCCGGCCTCGATCATGCCTCTCAGGTAGCCGACAAGCTCGGCCGGGAATTGTTCCAGCCGCCGCGGATCGTCGGACGGCGGCGCCACCATGTGCAGCGGCTGCATGCCGACCACGCCGATGAAGGTCTGCATGGTGTTGTAGGTGAACATGCCGCCGCAACTGCCGTAACCGGGACAGGCGGAACAGGAAATGTGCTTGCGGTAGTCCGGGTCTTCATGGCCGGCGACCTGATAGGCGGTGACCAGATCGATGGGTTCGTTCGACCGGGAATCGATCGCCGGGTGGATCGAGCCGTCCGACATGATGATGGCCGGCCGGTTGTGTTCCAGGAGCGCCGCGAGCGTGCCGACCGGCGGCTTGTCGCAGGCAACGACCGCAATCGTGCCGTCCAGTCCGCTTGCACTGACATGTTCGCAGACGCTGTCATGGGTGACCTCGCGCCCGATCAGCGAATAGCGCATTTCACGCGTGCCGTTGCGAATGCCGTCGGACGTGGCGACCGTGTATTCCGGCTGCACCAGCCGCATGGCGAACTGACCCGGACCGCTGCCGATCGCCTCACGCAGGCGGTCATGGATGGCCTCGACCTTGCCCTGCACCCCGATATAGCACTGGCTGTCGCCCTTGTTGCCGATCACGCCGACCGACGGAGCATGGATCAGATCGGGATCGGTGCCGAGCTCGCGGGCAATTCCGTAGGCCTGGGCGTTGCGGCCCGGGTGCATGTCGATCAGAACGGTCTTGGACAAGGTCGTTTTCTCCTGCATGGGGCTCCGGCGTCGGCCGTTCGAACCATACCGCGCCAGGGTCTTTCCATGACACTTATCAACAGGATGACGCCGCGCCAAGGTGGGTTGGGGCATTCCTGCCTCCCGCTGACCGAGAGGCTGGAGCGTCATTCCGGCCGAAGGCTGACCGTACCGCCGTCGTCCGCGCTGTCATTGCTGCCCCAGGTCCCCGAATAGCGGCCTCCTGCATAGGTCAGGACGCCGCGTCCTTTGTCCGGCCCGAGCACCCAGCGGTAATGCAGGCTGTCGCCCTCCACCACCCCTTCGAGCGTCGACACGCCGGCCCCGGCGCTGGACCGTCCCGTGACCCGGTTGCCGGAGCGGGTCATTTCCGCCTGCATGTCGAATTCGACATTGTTGATGATGATGGTGCCGGCAAACCGGCCGGCAAAGGCGCCGTTCGGGGCAGCCGAGAGCGCAGGTGTCGTTCGGCAGGGGGCGGCGAGCTTGTCGCCGGGCCGCATCGGTCCGAGATCCTTCGGGGTCGTGGCGCGGCCGATCAGCGGCGTCAGGCCGCGGATGCCGAGAAGGTTGGCGGCGACGATCCGCACCTCGCCGGCGGTCGCCATAACCTGGGCACGGGTCAGCCCGAGCTTTGAATAATCTTCCGCAGTCTGCGCCAGCGTATCGGCAAAGTCGCTGAGACGGTCGGGCGACAAAGGATGCGTGCGTGCGGCAAGCTGCTGTGGCGACACCGGAGCGGAGGTATAATGGTCGGGGCTTTCCGTCAGATAGGCCATGACGAGAAACAGATTGACGACACCGAGCGGCGGGTCTCCGACACGGGCCATGATCTTCAGGGCGAAGGCGTCGGCATCGGCTTCCGCTTTCCGGGCCGCGGCGCGGGAGATCCCCTCATAGCCGCCGTGCCCGAGAACGATATGACCGATTTCGTGCAGCATCACAAAGAAGATTGCCGTGCTGAAGGTCTTTTGCGACAGCGTATCGACCTCCGCGTTCTGCAAGGCGTTTTCCGGAATGCACAAGGCCGGAAGCACCGCCGGCGGCGCTTCCGGCCGGCTCCAGTGGCGGATCATGGCGAGGTAATTGGTAAGGCTCTGCAGCGTGTAGCCGTTGCGGTCGAGCCAGGCGGCCGCCAGGCTCAGATCGTCCAGAAACTTCAAGGACTGGATCGACATGTAGATCGTGCGGCCCGCCGTATCCGCGGCAAATCCGAACGGCTCGCGGCCCTTCAGGCGAGTGGGAAATTCGAACCGGGTGCCCCCAAGCCGTTTTCGATCAGCCGGATCGAGGCGGGGCAGGATCACCTCCCGGTAGTTTGACAGGATGCCGCGCGGATAGCGTGCCTGCCATTCCGCGAGCACGGCCGCGTCGTAGTCCGGCAGACGCAGCGCTGTGCCCGGTGACAGGCTGAACACCAGACACAAGGCGGCAAGGACCGGGACCAGCAAGACCCGTAAGCAAGGCTGTGCCATGTCACTGCTCCTGCCGGTAATACGCAACGGCAGCCAGCGAATCATTCGGTGGCGGATCCTGCTCGAACTGTTCCGTCGCCCAGCGATGGAACGTGGCATAGGTCCCCCATTCGCTGCGCCACACTTCGCGCATCAGGGACAGTTTCGCTTCGCGTACCGCCAGCGTCGTGTCGAGCAGCGCCGCCCCGGTCTGGGTTTTGCGGGCTTCGGCGGAAATACGGTTGAGCCGGGCAATGATCGTTCCCCGGTCGATCGGTGTCTGGATGAAATTCTGCGGTGCGGCGGCCTGGGCTTCCTGACTGAGGCCGGTCAGCGTCCGGCTGCGCTTCGTCGTGGTCGCGCCTTCCGCGGTTGCGACCTGTTCCGCGATGTCCTTGATTTCCAGCGGCTTGGTGATCGAGTAGACGATCATGCCGGCGCCGAACAGGGCAAAGAAGATGCCGGGTCCGATGCGCGACAAGAGGATCGACACGCCACCCGGCAGGTCGAGTTTGGTTTCGCCTTCGCGGCGCCGCGGCAATTCCAGGAACAGTCGATACCCCAGATAGATCGACCCCATCCCGACCAGAATTGCCACGAGATGCTGGATTCCGTTCAGGATGATCCCGGTGAGTACTTCAGACATTGGACAAATCCGCCTTGATTTGCCCCGCACGACCGCAGAAGATCAAGTTTTATCACCTGCGGTATTGCCCCGAAAACGACTATACACGATTCATGCGGCTTGATAAGGAATACTTGAAGTGTTCGGCTTTCTTTGCGTAAGTCTGTCAGTGATTGACTGAATAAATTGCCGGATACATCGAGCCGACCGGACAGCGACAGGCGATGCCGGTCCGCATGGCGTTTCCAGTCGATGGGAGGCGCCTATGCGCGGACGGAATACAGCCCGGCCGACACTCTGAGGCGCGCCTGTTCGCGCAGGTAGGCCGCCAGTTCCGCGGTGCGCTGCGGTTTGCCGAACAGATAGCCCTGGCCTTCCTGGCACCCGATCAACCTGAGAAACAGCCTTTGTTCCTCGGTCTCGATCCCTTCGCAGATCAGCGACAACCCGAGGCCGTCGGTCAGCACCTTGACCGATTGGATGACGGCCTGGCTCGCCCGATCCGTGGTCAGCGTGCGCACGAACATCTGGTCGACCTTGATCTTGCTGAGCGGAAACCGCTTCAGGTAGCCGAACGAGGCGTAGCCCGTACCGAAATCGTCCAGCGCCAGCGAGACCCCCAGCGCCCGGAGCGCGGCCAGGCTGTCCATCAGGGCATGGGATGGCTGCAGGAAGGCGGATTCGGTGATTTCAAGTGTCAGGCGCTCCGCCGGCAGGCCGGAGCGGTCGAGCGCGGCCCGCACGTCCGCAACGATGTGACCGCGTGCGAATTGCACCGGTGAAACATTGACGGCGACCGTAATGTCCGTCGCCCATGACATGGCATCGTGGCAGGCTGCGTTGAGGACCCAGCGACCGAGATCCTCCACAAAACCGGTTGCCTCTGCGACTTCCACGAAATCCGAAGGTCCGATCCGCCCGAGGTCCGAATGCGTCCAGCGCACCAGCGCTTCCGCGCCGATAATGCAGCCGTCCGACAGCCGGACCTGCGGCTGATAGGCGAGAGAAAACTCGGAGCGGTCGAGTGCTTTCCACAATTCCCGTTCAATGGCCCGGGCCCGGCTTTGGCGCGCCGATTGTGCCGGGTCGAAATGCGCGATCCCCGTGCCTGCGGTCTTGCGGGCTTCATCAAGAGCCATTTCGGCTTCGTCGAGTAGCCGTTCCGCGCATGTGGCCTCACCGGGCCGGTGACTGCTGATGCCGATATGTACGCCCACACGGGCGGAGATCCCGGAAAGCCGGAACGGGGCATTGATGATGCGGGTGAGCGTCGCCGCCGCGGCGTCGAGCGCGTCGCGGGAAAGCGTCGCCGGCGCGTAGAGCGCGAATGTGTCGGCACCGAGCCGGGCAGGGCCGGCAAATCGGGGGTCGAAATCGGCAAGTCGCTCGGCAACGGCCTTCAACACCATGTCGCCGACAGGTCGCCCGAGTGTCAGGTTGATCGTCTTGAACCGGTGCAGATTGAGAACCAGGACGGCGCAGCCGCGCCCGTTTCCGATCTGGTGATCGATCGCGTCGAGAAGGGCATGGCGCCGCAATGCGCCGGTCAGTTCGTCGTGCCGCGACAGGAATTCCAGCCGGTGCGCCTGCCGGCGCTTGACCGTGACGTCGCGGGCAGTGATGCAGATGAACACCGCGCCGTCGGGGCCGGCAAGCCGCGACGGTGTGATCGTATAGTCGAGAATACGGTTTTCGCCTGCAACCTCGATGCGGCATTCGCCTGATCTGCCGATCGCTTCGATGCCGGTCCTGAACGCATCCAGCACCGTATGCGCCGCCTGCTCCAGCGTTTCGGGCAGGAGATCGCGGATATGGCGGGGCGCGCCGGTCATCCCCGTGCCAGTGCCGAAAATTTCGGGTGCTTTGCGGCTGACTTCGATCAGGCGACCGTCGGCATCGGCGATAAGGACGGCTTCGTGGCTGTCCGCGGTAATCTGTTTCAGGATACCGGTCGTGTCCGTTGGCCAGGATGCAAGGGTCGACCGGGAAGGCGGCTCGGCACAAGGTGCCGGGCCACCGTCTTCAGTAACCCTGTCGGGAAGAGTGCCGCGCATTGCCTGCCGAATCCTGGACGCCGTCCCCGGACCATGCGGCAAAGGAAACAACAAACCGTGATCGGCGGGCGGCTTCCTTGCTTTTCGGTAAACGGAGTCTTGCCGGCGCCGATCGCCGCCGTCGGTACAAATCGACAAACGGGTGCGGAACGCGTATATCCGCTCTTCGCCTGACGGTGCCCGAACCTTGGCCGCCATCCTGCAAACCGCCTCCCGACAACCCCGCAAGACAGCGAGAAATCCTCCCTGCCATGACCATCGATTTTGACGAAATCATCGACCGCCGCGGAACCGAATGCACGAAGTGGGACGGCATGAAACCGCTCTACGACGTCGATCCGCAGGACGGCATTTCGATGTGGGTGGCAGACATGGATTTCCGTCCGCCGCAATCGGTCCAGGGCATGTTCGCCGACCTGGTTTCCCATGGCATCTACGGGTATTGCTATGATGCCGGTGCGTTCCATGCGTCAGTGATCGACTGGATGCGCGAGCGCCATGGCTGGACGGTCGAACCGGAATGGCTGATGACGACGGCCGGTGTCATCAGCGGCATCGGCCTTGCCATCCAGGCCTGTTCCAAGCCCGGCGACGGCGTGATCATCTTCACGCCGGTCTATCACGTCTTTCACCGCCTGATCCGGGACAATGGCCGCAAGAGCGTTGAAAGCGAATTGCGCCAGGTGGACGGGCGCTATGAGATGGACCTGGAAACACTCGAAAGCCAGCTGGACGGCAGCGAACGCATCGTCCTGTTGTGTTCGCCGCACAATCCCGGCGGGCGGGTGTGGTCGGTGGACGAATTGCGCGCGCTTGCGGATTTTTGCAAGGCACACGATCTCATCCTGATTTCCGACGAAATCCACCATGACCTGGTCTATTCCCACGCCCGCCACACGATCATGTCGAAGGCCGCGCCCGAACACATCGACCGCATCATCGTCTGCGCCGCACCGACCAAGACGTTCAACATCGCCGGCGCGCTGACGGGCGAACTGATCATCGAAGATCCGGATCTGAGAGCCAGGGTGAAGGCGTTGCACGCCGCGATCACACCGTCAGCAAACGGGATCGGCACCCGCGCTGCCCGGGCCGCCTATGCCGGCGGTGCGGAATGGCTCGATACGTTGTTGCCTTACTTGGACGGCAATCGCCGGCTGTTCGATGCCGGAGTGAACACGATACCGGGCGTGCGTTCCATGCCCCTTGAATCGACCTATTTAAGTTGGGTGGATTTTTCCGGAACCGGGATGGACGCAAAGGAGGTCTCGGAACGGGTCCGTGCCGACGCCCGCATCGCCGTCAACCAGGGTCCGACCTTCGGCAAGGGCGGTGAGACCTGGCTGCGGTTCAACTTCGCCACCCGCCGGGCTCTTGTCGAGGAGGCCGTGTCGCGCCTTCAGTCCGCTTTTGCGGATCTGCAATAGGCGGCAGCAAGAGCGGCTACTGGGCGAGCGATCGACACGAAGGGACCGGGCGGTCCACGATAAGGTCGACCGTTCGCCGAGCCCGGAACTCTGACAATTGACACGCCTAAGAATGATTTTAGATTGAATTGAACATTGTATATCTCGTATAACGAAAATTTGGTTCCATTAAATAGAAGAAAAGGAATTTACTTCAATTCTAAAAGAATGACTTTGCTCGACTTTTTGTTCCTTTAACCGAAATTTTAGCCGTTTGAATAATTCTCATCGCGTGGCGGTGTATGATTGTGAGGCTAATCCATGAAAACAGGTGTTTTGAAATGCGCTGTATTGGCAGTCGCGTGGGGCGGATTGCTGTCCGGCGTTCAGGCCAAGGAATTGAGTGTCGTCGGAACCGGTGATGGTCTCGACATGCTGCGGGCAATCGCGGTCGAATACTCGGCCCGTAACGGAAACCAAAGCATCTCAGTGCCGCCGAGCATCGGATCGGGCGGTGGAATTCTCGCCGTTGGCTCGGGCAAGGAGCGGCTTGGCCGGGTGGCACGTCCCCTGAAGGGGTCCGAGACCGGGCTCGGCCTGAAATACGTGCCGATTGCAAAAATCCCCTCGGTCATCTTCGCCAATCCCAGCGCGGGCGTGAAAAAGGTGACGAGGGATCAGCTTATTGGAATCTTCTCCGGCAAGATCCGCAACTGGGCCGAACTGGGCGGCAACGATCTGCGCATCAAGGTCGTGCGCCGTGAAGAAGCGGACAGCACGCTTCAGGTTTTACGCAAGACGATGCCCGGCTGGGACTCGCTCGAGATTACGGAAAAGTCGAAGACGGCAGTCACCACCCAGGACGCCATAACCACAGTCAGCAAGGTGCGCGGAGCCGTTGGCTTCGGTCCCTATTCCCGGGCGCTGGACCTTGAGGTCACGGTTATGGAAGTCGACGGACGCGGTCCGACGAGCCCGGACTATCCGAGCGCGGTCGAACTGGCTCTGATCTACAAGCAGGGTGGCATGGACGACGCCGTTCGGTCGTTCGTCGACTTCAGCGTATCCGCGGCGGCGGCAACGGTGATCGACACCTATGGCGGCGTCCCGATCAGGGACTGACAAAACCGTGACATTGCGGCTCCGTTCAATACGGTCGTCCTTTGTCCTCGGGGCGGCCGGCAGCGCGTCCATTGCGTTCACGTTGCTGATAGCCCTGGTTCTGTTCCAAGTTGATCACAGTCTGCATCGGCAGAACATCGAACTGGAACGCATTTCGGATTCGCGACTGGCCCGCGAGATGGACGCCCAGGCCCATCTGGCCGAAGTCCGTCTGGCGGATCTGTTCAGCGATGTCGACCGGCGGCTTGGTGCCATTGCCGGCCGGTCCGACATGGCATCGGCCATCGAGTCGCGAAATGTCGTGGCAATTGCCGAGGCGCTGAAGCCGGCGGCCCGCTATGCCGATGTGGACAGCATTGTTGCTGTCGACCCCGACGGCGATGTCCTCGGGGCGTCCTCCGGCATGACGGACCTGGTGGCTGTCGGCCAATCGCTGAAAACCGCTCCGTTTCGCGAAGACCTTCTTGATGTATTGCACGACAATTCCCGCAAGCATCCCGTTATTCTGTCGCAAACGCTCGATGCGGAGGCGTTTGGCAGTCTGTTGCCGGAAACCACGGCGGGTGCGGTGTCGCATGTCGTGCTGGTACCGCTGTTCGACGATTTCGGCGATGTCTCCGGCGGGCTCCTCGCCCAGCGCTGGATGCGCTCCAGCGAACCGACACTCGACGAACTCTCACGGATTGATGCCGTCGCCTTTGCCATTTTCCAGGGCGACCGGGTGATTTCGCGCGCCGGTATCGACGCGGTCACGACGGTGTCCGAAAGTGTTGCCGGACAAACGGCGCGCACCACGGACAATGCCCACATCGCCCGATGCCGTCAGACCTTTGCGGGTCTGCGCCTTTGTGCGTTGAAGCCGATCGAGGCCCTGACCGCTACCCAGACCGAGTTGACGAAGATCGGCCAGCAGGAAAATGAGAGCCTGATCCGCTCGCTGATCATTTTGGGGACCCTGGCGTCCATCGCGCTTTTGCTCCTGGCGAGCGTCATCGCCCAGCGCATCACCCGACCGTTGACCCAGATCACCGGACTGATCTGCGATGTCGCGGCCGGACGCTACGAGGATGCCGTGGAAGGCACGGACCGGGCCGACGAAGTCGGTGATATCGCGCGCGCGGTCGTCATCCTCCAGGCCTCGGCGCGGGAACGGGATTCGTTGCGCGAAAACATCGAGATCAAGAACAACCGCCTGAAGCGTCAGGAAACCGAATTGCGCGAGCAGAACGTTTTGTTCGACGCCGCGCTCAACAACATGTCCCACGGATTGTGCATGTTCGACTCCGATCAGCGCCTGATCGTGTCGAACCGACGCTATCTGGAATTGTTCGACATTACCCTCAACGAGGCCCGGCCGGGTATGGCATGGGTTGAGATGTTTACCCTGCAGGATGCAGTGGCGCAGGATACCGGCGACGGCCCCGCTGAAACGCTGCTCGATGGTGAAAACTGGTCCGGATCGCGCCGTTCTTCGACGATCTATGCCCTCAAATCCGGCCGCATCGTGCACATGACCCTGCAACCGCTTGCCGATGGTGGCTGGGTGGCGATCTTCGATGACGTCACCGAGCGCGAACAGGCACGCAGCCGCCTGCTGCATCTGGCCAATCACGATCCGCTGACGAACCTGCCCAACCGGACCCAGTTCCTGGAAAGCCTCGAATCCGCCGTGCGTCGTCGCAACATCGAGGGCGGAACCTTCGGCATCCTCTGTCTCGATCTGGACGAGTTCAAGACCGTGAACGACTCGCTCGGCCATCCGGTTGGCGATGAATTGCTGTGCCAGGTCGCCAAGCGTCTGCTCGGCAAAACCAGCGACCGGGAACTGGTGGCGCGCATGGGCGGCGACGAGTTTGCAATCCTGATCGACGTGCCCTCCGGCGCGCACGATCTCGCCGACTTGTCGGAAACCCTGATCGAGGCGCTGTCGCGACCGTTCACGCTCGACGAGCACGAAATCGGCATCGGCGTCAGCATCGGCATTGCCACCGTGCAGTCCGACGATCTGGAAGCCGAGGACGTCCTGAAGCGCGGCGATCTGGCGCTTTATCAGGCCAAGGCCGACGGGCGCAACACGTACCGGTTCTTTGAATCGGAAATGGAACTCAACGTGCACCGGCGGCGCAATCTGACCACGGATCTGCGCACTGCCGTCCGCGAAGGCCAGTTGGAAGCCTATTTCCAGCCCCAGATCAATCTGGCAACGGGCGGCGTAAGCGGCTTCGAGGCGTTGATGCGCTGGAAACATCCGACGAAGGGTTTCATCTCGCCTGCCGATTTCATTCCGATCGCCGAAGAGACCGGCCTGATCGTTCCGATGGGCGAATGGATCCTGCAGGAATCCTGCCGCATTGCGGCGACCTGGCCCGAAGATGTGCGCATCGCGGTCAACATTTCCGTCCGGCAATTGCAGAACAAGGGCTTCATCTCCACGCTGGTCCGGGCGCTCGCGACCAGTGGCCTGCGCTCCGACCGTCTCGAACTGGAAGTGACCGAAAGCGTGCTGCTCAGCGAGGACGACGAGACCCGCGAGACCTTGCTGCGCCTGAAGGATATCGGCGTGAAAGTGTCGATGGACGATTTCGGAACCGGCTATTCGTCGCTTTCCTGCCTGAGAAGTTTTCCCTTCGACAAGATCAAGATCGACCAGTCGTTCATCCGCAACATGGCCGACAGCGACGATTCCGCATCGATCGTGCGGGCCATCATGGACATTGCCGGCAGCCTGTGCATTGCCACGACGGCCGAGGGTGTCGAAACCGAGGGTCTTGTGGACCAGTTGCGCGGCATCGGCTGCACCGAGGCGCAGGGCTATTTCTTCGGCCGACCGGCGCCGGCGGCCGAGGCCGCCCGTTTCATCCGCGACATGCGGCCGGAACAGCGCGCCGTCTCGAACGGCTGATCCGCCCGGTACGCTGGTGGATGACGGACGGGGACCGGTTGATATCTTCTTTTCAGTCCTCTGCGCTTGCCGGATTGGCTTTGCCGTCGAGGTACCAGACCCCGTCATCGCACGGCTTGACCGGGTGATTCAGCGGCGCAAACACCGATGTCCGGCAATCCGGATCCGGCCGTACTCAATCGGATGACCGGGTTTCAAGCCACCGGTTCGGCCTGTCGCCGCTTGCGCGGCAGGATACGGTCGAGCAGCGAGAATCCGGGATCGGCCGCGTAGAACGGGTCGGCGAAGAACGTCGCATCCTGTGCCAGCGCCCGCACCCGCACAGCGTCGACCATGGACGGGGAACCGGCGGCATAGACCATGTCGCTGTCTCTCAGGTCAGGCAGAAGATCCTGCGGCCGGGCCGTCATGACGGCGTCGTCATCGCCATCGGAGGCGGTCAGCGTGACGGGCACCCCCTGGTCGCGCAGCCAGCCGACGGCATGGCGCATGTAAAGATCGTCCGCGTGCCGGCAGC
Organism: Rhodobiaceae bacterium; assembly: GCA_028285165.1. GTDB lineage: Bacteria > Pseudomonadota > Alphaproteobacteria > Rhizobiales > JANQQB01 > JANQQB01. The sequence goes on along the minus strand of JANQQB010000067.1, from coordinate 4,574 downwards.
CGGCAATCATCTGCACCGTCTGGTCGCCGCGACGCATGGTGGCCGCCACCGCGATCGACCACAGCGGCGCAAAACCCGTCCCCGTCGAGACCAGGATGATCCGGCCGGGTTGTCGGCGCAGGAAGGCGTAGCCGTAGGGCCCTTTGATGGAAACCTTGTGATCGCGATTGATCCCATGGCCCAGCGCCGATGACACCCGGCTGTTCGGATAGACCTTGATCTGGAACGTCAAAAGGTCCTGTTCCGTGCTGCGGTCGAGCCCGAACGTCGGACTGTAGTCGCGCGCCGGATAGCCCTTGAAGCGCATCCGGACATATTGACCGGGCAGCCACGGCACGGGTTTGGATGTGCGCACGCGGACCTCCAAAAGATCCGGCGCGATTTCCTCGATATCCTCGACGCGGCCCGACGTGTTGCGCACGATCGGCACTGGGTCATAAGAGATTTCGGCATCGCCTTCGACCGTGGCAAGGCAGGACAGCACCGTGTCCTTTTCCCGCGTGCCGGCATCATCGACAGCGCCGCTGACGACCCGAACCCGACAGGTCTCGCACTGACCCGAACAACAATCGTGCGGCAGCACGATGCGGTTGTCGAGGCCGGCATCGATGAGCGTATCGCCGAGGCGGGCCTTGTGCGCCTTGCCGTTGATGATGAGTGTGCAGGTGTCCTTCGCCATGCCGTTGCCTTCAGCTCTGTTTGTGGATTTGCCGGAAGGAGACGCGGCGCCCCATGCCCGCCGCGTTGTCCGGATGCCGCCGGGCGGCGGCTATCGGTCAGTCCATGCGCAATTGCACCGGCCGCACGTGCCGGGTGTGCCGGGTCTGGTTGTGGTCGAAGACCGCGACCCAGACATAAAGGCCGTCCTCCATGTCCAGATCCTTTTCGTTGCCGGTCTTCAGCTTGCGTTTGGTTTCCAGAACCCAATAGCCGTTATCCCATTGCGCCGCGCCCGCGACGTCGGCGCGGCTGCCCTGGTATTCGCCGACGATCAGCACGCCCGGCATGATCGTGCCCTCGGGAATGGCGGCATCGGCTTCAGGGCTGTAAGGGACGGTTTCGTTTTCGAACATCCACCATTGCGACCCCTTGTCGTCGGTGGCGTCGATATCCAGGTCGACCGTGCCCATCTTCGCGGCGGTCGCCGTGTAGTCGGCCGGTAGGGCCTTGACCTGCACCGAGCCGCGATAGCCGCCGGGCGCCTCGCCGAGATAATTGTAGATATAGAAGTTCTTGCCGGGGTCCGCCCCGTAGCCGGCGCTGTAGCGCTTGGTCCCGGCGATCTGTTTTTCATTCGGTTCCTTGGGCGGCCCGAACGACATGTCGTCGACCACGCCGAGCATGCCTCCGCGCGCTGCCTTCCATTGCCAGACATCGATCAGGCTGCCGTCTTCGGTGTAGTGGAGGCCGCGTTTGTTGATCGCGCCCGGTTTCCCGGCAAGCGGTTTCGAACCCATATGGGTCGACGCGCCGGATCCGAAGGCGTCGGACTTGGAAAACAGCACCGAGAACTTGTCTTCGTAATAGAAGGTTTCGTCGGAAATGTCGGCCCGGTTGTGCAAGAGATGCCAGCCATCGGCTTTCTTGACGAGCGGGTGCCGTTTCAGCGACCGGGACGGGTCGTCCCAGCGAAAGGCGAGGTAGATGTTTTCCTCGTCGCGCACGGCACGCACCTCCACGGTGGATTCGCCGGTGCCGTTGAGGTTGGCGCCCTGCTGCGTCCGGATCGAGACCGGAACCGCCTGTTGCCATGCGGCATCGGCAAGCGTTCCGTCGAGGGTCGGAGCATTGCTCACCCGCGCGACCGTCAGGGTGTCACGCGTGCCGAAATCCGCATAGACCGTCCCGACGGCGGCGAGCGCACCGACGCCGAGCGCAATCGCTGCGGGGTTTTTCGCCATGCCCTTGTAGGCGCGCAGTTTTTGCGGACGAAACAGCCGCAGCCATTGTTGAATCCCGCCATACATGTAATGCGCGAACACGTGCACGACGATGTAACCGGCGACCACGAGTGAGGTGATGTAGTGGATGTCGACCACGATACCGCCGTGGCCGAGATAGAGCAGCACGCCGGTGATAAACAGCACGACCACGCTGACAAACAGCGCCCAGTAGAGCAGGACGTTGATGGCGCCCCAGCGCAGACGCGAACTCGCTGGCAGTGTCAATACGACGGCCTTGCGCGGCGAGATGCGGCGTTTCAGCCGTCCGAGCGACAGGTAGAACGCATAGCCGACCATGCACAGCGCAACGACGATCGCGGACACGAAATGCCAGGTCCACAATTCGCCTTGCGGCAGGATCGGTTCGATGAATTTCGCGACGTTTGCGCCGATATCCCGGTCCGACGACCAGCGCAACCCTGTCGCAAGGCTGACAAGGATGGCCGCGGTCAACGACCAGTGAAGGATGATGGTGCCGATATCGCTTCGGGGAGGAGGCGGTGCATCCGGTCGGATCGATATCGACCGTTTTGGATGGTTTGCCGACGCGGTGTCATCGTCGCCACCCGCAAGCAGCTCTTCCCGCTTTTTTGCAAAGTCAAGCATCCACCAGCCCCCTCGATGGTGTTCAGTCTGCCCCAGCGTCAACCTCAATGGCTAACAATTGCCTTCCTTAGGTAATTATTTCAGGTATTCGACACTTTATTGCGCCTTCAATACCTGCCGCCCTTCAAGAAATATGGCGGAAGGACATTTTTCATGCAACGTGTAATTTGTAGTGGAGCCTCCGTGCCGTCCCGTTAGGAGGGTGATTGCTTGTTGTTTTTTAAGTTCGAGAGCACGAATGCAAGTCGATAAAAATTTAATAAAAACAATGAATAACATCTCAATGCGTCGATCGATCAAACCCTGATGACGCAGCGGAATGAGTACAACCCGGCACCATTAACCATAAGCGTAAACGCTTCGCTCACCGTGTTTGCAAAGCGATCCACGTGTCGACACGCAACACCTGATTGCCTGCCATCCAGCGCCAAACCGCACGGCCGGCAGGATGCCGACCCCGCGCGTTCATCCCGGACACAACAGTCAGTTTGTGCGAAATTCGGCGTATTTAGGGGGGCGTGGCCAAGGGGGCTTGAGAAAAAGCCGCTCACTTGATAGACAGCCCGACCGGGTTGAAGGAATGGAGCCCCATCGTGAAACACACAAAGACGTCGATCGGCAATTCGTCGAACAGCCGTCCGAAAAACAAGAAAAAGCGCCGCGCCTGGAAGCGGTATCGTGGACAGGGCAAGGCGAAATAGGCCTGTTCGCAGACGGACCAAAAGTGCGACGAAACCGGGCCGCGTGGGCAACGACGCGGCCTTTTGTTTGACCGGAACCGGGAAAGGGGCGCCATGTCCGGCTTCAAACAGGTTGTCGGACGCAAGATTGTCGATCTGGATGGCGCCGGTCTGGCCGAAAGAATTGCGGGCGCATCACGGGTCGTCGTCGATGTCGGCACGGGCGAGGGGCGTTTCGTGCTGGACGCGGCACGGGCCGATCCCGAGACCTTCTGCATCGGTATCGATGCCGCTGCAGACAACATGGCGAAGGCGTCGCGCCAGGCATCGGCAAAAAAGAGCCGGCTTGAGAACGCGTTGTTTCTGCGTGGCGCTGCGGAACATCTGCCCGATGCGCTCGCCGGCACCGCCCATGAAATCTGTGTGCACTATCCCTGGGGATCGTTGATGCGCATCGTCGCGCAGCCGGATGTCGAGCATCTGGCGCGCCTTGCCGCCTGCGGTCTCCCGGGCGCAACGCTGTCGGTTCTCCTGAACTATTCGGTGTTCGAGGACCGCGATTACCTGGAGCGACTGGGCATGGCCGACATTGCCGATCCCGCATCGAGCGACGCGCTGGTGCCGGCTTACGGAGAGGCGGGATTCACCGTCACCGAGCGATCGCTGCTGGCCGGCGATCCGGACGTACGCACGGCCTGGGGCCGCCATCTCGTGCGCGGATCGGCGCGGCGGACCCTGAAGATCGATGCGGTCCGGTCATGACCGCACCCGCGCCGAGGCCCTTGTCGGCTGTCATTCACGCTCGCGGACATGCGAATGTCAGGGCAAGTCACGCCAAGACGCTCGAACTGACAGATGCGGCCGACCTGACTGCGTCCGGCACCTGCATTATCGGCGTCGAGGCCCGCTACGATGAGGATGCGCTGCTTGCGCTGCGCGGAGGCGTGCGCATTCGTCTGACGGTCGGCGCGCACGAAGACGCGCTGACAGCGCGCGTCAATCCGCTTTACCGGCGCGGCGATCCCTTGATCGTGCGTCGCAACACCGAACCGGGCCCGCGCAGCTTCGCGATCGCTGCAAGCAAGGGCGCTGCCCAGCTCGACCGCGCTCTAGTGGCCGCGTTGACCCATCCCGAGGCCGAACTCCGTATCGACATCGAAAGCCTGGACGCCGGGAATGAAACGGAATCCGGCGCGCTTTTTGTGGTCGGCATGCCGATCGGCAACGAAGCCGATATCTCGTTGCGAGCGCTCGATACGTTGCAGAGCGTCGACCTGGTGGCCGCTGAAGACACGCGCACGATCCGCGGCTTTCTCGATCGGCACGGCATCCGCTGCCGGACACT
>JANQQB010000058.1 GCA_028285165.1 Rhodobiaceae bacterium | reverse complement strand
CCGGGGGGCTCGCCATCGAGTTCCCGGTGCATCCGATCCAGGAGACCGGCAAGCGGCCGACCGCCAACCTCGATCGCAATCTGGCCTATCTCGGGCTCGTCGAAACCCTGTTCGGCTATCCGATCGACGGCGTCGTGCTCACGGCGGGCTGCGACAAGACCACCCCGGCCCTCTTGATGGCGGCGGCCACCGTCAACATCCCGGCCATCATCCTGTCCGGCGGGCCGATGCTGAACGGCTGGTACAAGGGTCGCCGCACCGGTTCGGGCACGATCAAGTGGGAAGCCCGCAAACTGCTGGCTTCCGGCGAAATCGACTATTCGGAATATATCGAGCTGGTCGCCTCGTCCGCGCCGTCGCCCGGCCATTGCAACACGATGGGAACGGCCTCGACCATGAACGCGCTTGCCGAAGCGCTCGGCATGTCGCTGCCCGGCTGTGCCGCCATCCCGGCGCCGCACAAGGATCGCGGCGCGATGGCCTACAGGACCGGCATGCGGATCGTGGAAATGGTGCACGAAAACCTGTGCCCGTCCGACATCATGACCCGTGAGGCGTTTGAAAACGTCATCCTCGCCAATTCCGCCATCGGCGGATCGACCAACGCGCCGATCCACATGAATGCGGTCGCCCGCCATATCGGTGTGTCGCTGACCAATGACGATTGGCAGGCAATCGGCCACGACGTGCCGCTTCTGGTGAACATGCAGCCGGCCGGAGACTTTCTCGGCGAGGATTATTACCGTGCCGGCGGCCTGCCGGCGGTGATGAACCAGTTGCAGAAGGCCGGCCTCTTGCGCGAGGGCGCGCCGACCGTAAACGGTCGCACGATGGGCGAGAACGTCGCCAAGGCAACGATCATCGATGAGGAAGTTATCCGGCCTTTCGACCGGCCGATGATGCAAAAAGCAGGCTTTATCAACCTGAAGGGCAATCTCTTCGATTCCGCGATCATGAAGACCAGCGTGATCTCCGAAGGCTTCCGCCAGCGCTTCCTGTCCAATCCGGACGACCCGGACGCGTTCGAAGGCCGCGCTGTCGTCTTTGACGGCCGCGAGGATTACCACGACAACATCGACAATCCGGATCTCGGGATCGACGAAAACACGCTTCTCATTATCCGAGGTGCCGGTCCGATCGGTTATCCGGGCGGTGCGGAAGTGGTCAATATGCAGCCGCCCACGGCCTTGCTCAAACAAGGCATCACCGAACTGCCCTGTATCGGCGACGGCCGGCAATCCGGTACGTCCGGATCGCCGTCGATCCTGAATGCCGCCCCCGAAGCCGCGGTTGGCGGCGGGCTGGCCCTGGTGGAAACCGGTGACCGGGTGCGCATCGACCTGAACAAGGGCACGGCCGATATCCTGATCTCAGACGACGAACTCGCCGCGCGCAAACAGGCGCTCGCCGACAAGGGCGGCTTCGCTTATCCGGACCACCAGAGCCCATGGCAGGAAATCCAGCGGTCTATCGTCGACCAGTTCGATGAGGGCATGGTGCTGAAGCCGGCCGTGAAATACCACGATATCGGCCACAAATTCACGCCGCGGGACAATCACTGAGGCATGCAAGGGGTTCCGCTTATCGGAACCCCTCCGCGCTACGGTGCGCCGACCGCGTCCGGATGCGCGGTGGCGAAGGCCGGCAGCGCCTCGCAGGCCTCGACGATCCGGGCAATCGCCGGCAGTCCCGACAGGTCGACCTGCCAGCGCCGCGCATTGTAGATCTGCGGCACCAGGCAGCAATCGGCCATCGTCGGCGCATCGCCGTGACAGAACGTGCCCGTGCGGCCGTCGTTCAGCAACCTCTCGAACCCGGCGAGCCCGCGACCGATGAAATGCTGCATCCAGTCGAGCCGCGCCTGATCGCCGCCGCCCGTGATGTCCATGACATGGGTCACGACATTCAGATTGCAGATCGGATGGATGTCCATGGCGATGGCGTGGGAAAGCGTCCGCACGCGTGTTCGTGCGTTGATCTCGGTCGGCACCAGGGCGCCGTTTCCGCGAGTCTCCGACAGATATTCCAGAATGGCCAGCGACTGCGTCAGAAGTTTTCCGTCGATTTCCAGAGCCGGAACGAAGCCTTGCGGGTTGCGCGTCATGTGCGCTTCCGTCAGGTGCACCTTTTGTGTGAGATCGATCGGAACAGCCGTATAGGCGATGCCGAGAAGATTGAGGGCGATACGCACCCGATAACTCGCCGAGGATCGCCAATAGTCGTACAGATTGACATCGCTCATCGGGAGATTTCCTTCAAGTCAGATGTTACAAGACCGGATCCGTATCCGGCAGCGTGGCGGATGCCGCCGTCAAGGCGGCTTGAAGCACGTCCAAATCACCGATCCGGTTGGCCAGGATCAGCACGAGCCGGGCATTGAGTGCGGCACTCTGACGGTCCGTCAAATTGGCATGGGCGGCCATGAGAGCGTCATAAAAGTCATCTCCTTTGCCGGCAAATCGATCCGGACCAATCATCATTTCAGAACCCATGTCAGGTCCTCCCTGTGGCACGTTCGAGAGCGGCATCGAGCGCAGCTCCGTCGCCCGGCGCGAACCGCGCGGCGATGTGCTGATCGGGTCGGATCAGGTAGGAAACATGCGATCCGTATCGCTCGAATGCCTGGCCAGTGCGGTCGATCAACGTCGCCTCGCGCCCGTTGCGATTGCGGGCGACCCGGATTTCGGGAAGGCGATCCGTTGCCGGCGCCTCATCGTCGGCCGAAAGCGTCAGCACCCGGAAATCGCCGCCCAGGTGATTGAGCAGCCAATTGTCGTCATTCGCACCGGGAGCCGTGCCGACCAGCGGCGCATCCGGACAGCAAAGACCGGGCGTCAGGCCGGGCCCGTCGTCGGCCGGCGTCTGCAGGTCGAACCCCTCCAGCGAACAGGGTTGCGACAACCGCCCTGAATTGACGAGTTTGCGGGCAAACGGCAATTCTCCGGCAAGGTCGAGCACGGCCTCGCGAAACAGCGCCTCGTTCGTCGTTTTCGGCGTCATGAAACTTGTCGTGCGCGCCGAGTTCAGGATGTTTTCGTCGGCCCCGTGAATGCGTTCCGCATTATAGGTCTCAAGCAGTCCCGCCGGGGCCGTGCCCTTCAGGACCGCCGCCAGCTTCCACACCAGATTGTCGACATCCTGAATGCCGCCATTGCCGCCCCGGGCGCCGAACGGCGAGACGATGTGGGCGCTGTCCCCGACGAAGATCACCCGGTCATGCACAAACCGTTCAAGGCGTCGGCACTGGAAGGTGTAGACCGACACCCAGTCGAGATCGAACGGCCGGTCTCCGACCACCGCCTTTATGCGCGGAATGACGTTTTCCGGTTTCTTTTCCTCTTCCGGATCCGCGTCCCAGCCGAGTTGCAGGTCGATCCGGTAGATGTCGTCCGGCTGTTTGTGCAGGAGAGCCGACTGGCCCTTATGGAACGGGGGTTCGAACCAGAACCAGCGTTCGGACGGAAAATCCGCCTTCATTTCCACGTCGGCGATCAGAAAGCGTTCCTCGAAGATGCGGCCGGCGAAATCCAGGTCCATCATGCCGCGGATTGCCGATTTTGCGCCGTCGCAGGCGAGCAGATAGGCGGCGTTGAGCGTGTAGGAGCCGTCCGGCGTTTCGATATCGGCTGTCACGCCCGTATCGTCCCGGTGGATTCCAACCACGCGGTTGACCCAGCGCAGATCGATCAGGTCGGGGAAATCGGCGCAGCGTTCGACGAGATATTGTTCGACGTAATATTGCTGGAGGTTGATGAAGGCCGGCATTTTGTGGCCGTCTTCCGGCAAGAGATCGAAGGAATAGACCTCCCGGTCCCGATGGAACAGCCGCCCGACCTTCCAGGTCACGCCCTTTTCGACCATCCGGTCGCCGACGCCGAGCCGGTCGAAGATCTCCAGCGTGCGTTTCGCCCAGCAAATGGCGCGCGAGCCGACCGACACCACGTTGTTGTCGTCGAGCACGACCGATTTGACGCCGTGCAGCGCCAGATCGATGGCCGCAGCCAGACCGATCGGACCGGCACCGACAATGAGCACGGGCGCATCGCTCGGCACGCCGCCGGCGAGCTCCGGCGGCGTTGTGTAAGGAAACGGTTCATAGGCATATCGGGGCATTCGGGCCTCCCCTGGCTTTGCCGTCTTGGCGTTCCGAAGCGCTCAATCCTGCAGCGCCGCCCACATCTCCTGGTCGCGCGCCGCCGTCCAGATGCGCGGCGTATCGATGCCGAGCGCTTCGTCATAGGCGCGGGCGACATTGAACGGCAGGCAATGTTCATAGATTGCGTAATCGCCGAACTTCGGATCGCACGCGGCGCGGCAGGCCGCCATCGCCTCCTTCAGCGAACCGCCGCGCGCCGTCACCCGTTCCACCGCGCGATAGGTGGATGTGACGAAATCGGCGGTGTTGATCAGGGCTTCCTCGACCTTTTCGGGGCCGACCAGTGCATCACCCCGACCCGGTGCGATCGATTGCGGTTCGTAGGCGTCGATCGCTGCGAGCGTCTCCGGCCAGTCGCCGTAATGCGCATCGCCGCAATAACAGGCCGAATGATACTCGACGATGTCGCCGGTAAACATGACCCGCTCGTCCGGAACCCAGGCAACGATGTCGCCGGCCGTATGCGCCCGGCCCAGATGCATCAGGTCGACCCGGCGCGAGCCGAGATAGAGCGTCATGGAGTCCGAAAAGGTCAGGCTCGGCCAGGTCAGGCCGGGAATGGTATCCGCGTTCTGGAACAGCCGCGGAAACCGTGCGAATTCGGAATCCCAGTCTTCCTGGCCGCGTTCATGGATCATCGACCGGCAGGTGTCGGACGCGATGACCTGTTCGGCGTCGTAGGCCGAAGCGCCAAGCACCCGCACGGCGTGATAATGCGACAGCACGACATATTTGATCGGCAGGTCGGTCACGCCGCGAATCTTTTCGATCACCCATTCCGCCATCATCGGCGTTGCCTGGGCGTCGACGATCATCACACCGTCATCGCCGATGATCACGCCCGTATTCGGGTCGCCCTCGGCCGTGAATGCGTAAAGCCGATCGCCGATCTCGGTGAACGAAATCGTCTTGGCCTGCATGTCCCCCTGGGATGCAAATGCCTTTGCCATGAAACTCCTCCCGCCTGTCTGTTGCCGTCCGGTCTCAGGCCGGATCAGGATGTGTATGCTTCAACCCGCTGTTCGATCGCACCGAAGATCGAGTGCCCGTCCCGGTCATGCATTTCGATGCGCACAATGTCGCCAAACCGCATGAACGGCGTTGTCGCCGCGCCGTCATTGATGGTTTCGATCATCCGGATCTCCGCGATGCAGGAAAATCCGACCCCGCCGTCGGTTACCGGTTTGCCAGGTCCGCCGTCGAGCTTATTGGACACCGTGCCCGAACCGATGATGGCGCCGGCCGACAGCGGTCGCGTCTTGGCGGCATGGGCAATCAATTGCGGAAAGTCGAAGGTCATGTCGACACCGGCTTCGGCGCGGCCGAAGGCCTGGCCGTTGTAGTCGACCCGGAGCGGCAGGTTCAGTCTTCCGCCGTCCCAGGCATCGCCGAGCGCATCCGGCGTGACGGCAACCGGTGAGAATGCGGACGACGGCTTGGCCTGGAAGAAGCCGAATCCCTTACCGAGTTCCGCCGGGATCAGGCCGCGCAGCGACACGTCGTTGACCAGCATGATCAGTTTGATGTGGTCGCCGGCCGCCTCCACGCTGACGCCCATCGGCACATCGTCGACGATGACCGCGACCTCGCCTTCCATGTCGATGCCCCAGGCCTCGTCCGCCATCAGGATCGGATCCCGCGGGGCCAGAAAGGCATCCGACCCGCCCTGATACATCAGCGGATCGGTCCAGAACGTCGCCGGCATTTCCGCGCCGCGCGCCTTGCGCACCAGTTCCACGTGATTCACATAGGCCGAGCCGTCGGCCCATTGATAAGCGCGTGGAAGCGGCGACAAAGCGTCGTGCTCGTGGAATCGTTCGCTCGGCACCGCGTCGAGTTCCAGGTCGTGCGCCAGCGCCTCCAGCTTCGGCGCGGCATGGGCCCAATCGTCGAGCGCGGCCTGCAGGGTCGGCGCGATCAGCTCTGCCGAGGTACAGCGTGTCAGGTCGTTCGAGACAACGACAAGGCGCCCGTCGCGGGCGCCGGTCTTCAAGGTGGCAAGTTTCATCGAATTCTCTCAGAAGCAAAGGACGGCAAGGGGTATCACCGTTGGTATTACGGCGTGCCGTCGAAAGTCTTGTCCAGTCCCGCCCAGCAGTCGATGTAGTCGTCCTGCAGGGTTTCCAGATTGGCCGCGTAGGCCGTGAGATGCTGCGGGAAGCGGGTCTCGAACATGAACGCCATCGTGCCGCCGAGCTTTTCCGGTTTCAAGGTTTCCGTGCTCGCCTTGGTGAAGGCGTTGAGATCCGGACCGTGCGGCAGCATGCAATTGTGCAGGCTCATGCCGCCCGGCACGAAGCCGTCCGGCTTGGCGTCATAGACGCCGTAGATCAGGCCCATGAATTCCGACATGATGTTGAGGTGGTACCAGGGCGGCCGGAACGTGTTTTCCGCCACCATCCAGCGTTCCGGAAAGATGACGAAGTCGATATTGGCCGTGCCCGGCGTTTCCGACGGCGCTGTCATGACGGTGAAGATCGACGGATCCGGATGGTCGAACATCAGCGCGCCGACAGGTGAGAACGTCCTGAGGTCGTATTTGTAGGGCGCATAATTGCCATGCCAAGCGACCACGTCGAGCGGCGAATGGCCGATCTCGGTCTGGAAGAACTTGCCGCACCATTTGACGGTCAGGCGGCAAGCCGCAGTCTTGTCTTCATAGGCCGCGATCGGCGTCTTGAAGTCGCGCGGATTGGCCAGGCAATTGGCGCCGATCGGCCCGCGGTCCGGCAAGGTGAACTTGGCCCCGTAATTCTCGCAGAGATAGCCGCGCGCCGGACCGTTCAGGAGCTCGACCTTGAACTTCATGCCGCGCGGCACGATGCAGATCTCGCCGGGTGTGACGTCCATCTTGCCGAGTTCGGTAAACACCATGAGACCGCCGTCCTGCGGCACGATCAGGAGTTCCGCATCGGCATTGTAGAAATAATCGTCGACCATGGACTCGTTCACCAGAAAGACATGCGCGGCCATGCCGGTCTGCGTGTTCACGTCTCCCGCCGTCGTCATGGTCCGGATGCCGGTAACGAACGTCGTGGTCTCATTCGGCATCGGCGGCGGACCCCAGCGCAATTGCGCCAGCGGCATATCGTGGTCGTCGGTGCAGGGCGCTGTTTTCCAGTACGGCACGTCGACCCGCTGAAACCGGCCGGTATGCCGGACCGAGGGACGCATGCGATAGAGCCACGAGCGCTCGTTTTCGCCGCGCGGCGCGGTGAACGGCGAGCCGGACAATTGCTCCGCATAGAGCCCGTAGGCGCATCGCTGAGGGGAGTTCTGGCCCCGCGGCAACGCGCCGGGCAGCGCTTCGGTTTCGAAATCGTTGCCGAAACCAGGCATAAAGGCACTGGTCATCGCATCCTCCCTTTCCAACGGCTTCCGGTCGGTTGCCCGTTTGTGACAGTCCTTTTTGTAACTATCAACGACGCCGCGATCGGCAAGACCTCCCTTGCGGTTTTGCATTTCCGCTTTGCCTCCGATACACAGCCGACGATCGAGAAAAGGACGGATGCCATGACCGGTTTCGATCTGAGCCGCGTACGTTTCAATGCCGACGGCCTGGTGCCGGCGATCGCCCAACAGAAAGACACCGGCGAGGTGCTGATGATGGCCTGGATGTCGGCTGACTCGCTGGCCGAGACGTTGCGCACCGGCCGTGTCTGCTACTGGTCCCGCTCCCGCCAGGAATTCTGGCGCAAGGGCGACACGTCGGGCCACGTCCAGCACCTCGTGGAAGCCCGCCTCGATTGCGACGGCGACACGATCCTCCTCGTCGTAGACCAGACCGGCGCCGCCTGCCACACCGGACGGCGCACCTGTTTCTTCACGCCGATGGGTCCTGAGGCGGATGCCGGAACCGGCGACGAGGGGTACTTTCCGATCGAGTGTTCGACCGAATGCTAACGGCTTTGCCCGCCATGGACAGCAGCTCATTTCGATAGCAGCTGGGTATAACCGGGCATCCTGAGACCTGGACCGAACACTCTGTAACTCAGATTCAGGACTCAGATTCGGGATTCCACGCATACACCCAAAATGTTGATTTTTCTATTTATAGACGAATAATGGAAACGGAATCTAAAATATCGCGAAATATTTATCGGCGAACCCATACGCTGGCCCGACCGTTCTAAATGAGAGCAACCATGTGGCCAAACCTGCCTATTGAATTCTATGTAACTGGCACTCCCGTTAGCCACCAGAGCAGCAACGTTTCTGCAAAGAACGAATGGAAAGACAGAGTATTAGCAGCGGCAAAAGCCTCCCTCGAAGAAGGAAACTGGTCATTTCAAGAGACACGACTTTCAGTTTCAATATTTTATTTTCCGCAATCAGCGATGACCGGCGACATCGACAATATTATCAAACTGACTTTGGACGCGCTAATGCCCAATGTTTATCGGGACGATGAGTTGATTGATCGTGTCGTAGCGCAGCGCTTTGACCCGACAAGCACGTACACTTTTCAGACAATGAGCGCGATCCTGTTTGAAGCCATGGCATCGGATGACCCTGCACTCTATGTTAGGATCGGACATGCACCGCTTGAGGATATCGGCACGTGAATGTTTCCCAACAGACAGAAACCGCTGTCCTGGACCTCCATGAACCCGCGTGGACCGCGCAAGGCTACCGCCTGGTTCGCCGTCCAGCACCGGAAAATCTGCCCGCCTTTCTGAAAGGCCTCAAGCCTGACGCCATACTGCTGGGTCGAAACCCCAAAGTGATTGTCGAAATCGTCAGTAAGGGTAATCCGGAAATCGCGCATAAAATCGACCGTCTGAAAAGCGCGATTTCCCATGACAACGACTGGACGCTTGAAGTCGTTTATGCCGGCAACGAACCGGATCTCTTGCCTGCTGTCGAGACAGAGCGTCTCGATGAGTTTCTGTCAAATGTGCGAAGCTCAATCTCCACTGACCAACGGGGAAGCCTGCTCTTGCTTTGGGCCGTTCTGGAAGCTCTAGCGCGTCGGCTCGATCCGCAGCATACCCAACGTCCCCAGACCCCAGGTCGCGTCGTTGAGCTGTTGGCCGGGGCTGGTTTGGTTAGGCCAAGCCAAGCAGAAAAGCTGAGAGAAGCGGTCGATTGGCGAAATCGACTCGTGCATGGAGATCTCAACATTTCCCCAACTGTGGAACAAGTAACAGGCATAGCCGAGATCGTCGGAAAACTGATCGAACACCTCAAAAGTCGCGAGATGAGTTAGGTAGATACCCTCTCTAACGAGACGCATCGCTCCCGGTGTTGAGACTGAGGAGTCTCAAGTATCAGCCTTCTTCGACTTGCTGGCCTCACCGCGCCGCTACAATATCCGTTTTGATCAAGTAGGAGATTTGGCCCACCAAACAGGGATGTTTCCCTGTTTGGCACTCAAGTGCGCAAATCGGAAACATCCGATTTGCGGTAGGCCGGTTTTGCAGGCTCGCTGGACGTCGTTGCGATCCCCTTGTGGTCAGCAAGACCACAGCGGGAACCGCTCTAAAAACTCTCGCGATACAATGCCTCGAATTCCGACGCGCCGACCGGTCGCGGATTGGTCCGGGTCGCCAGATCCGAGACCGCATAGGGCACCATGTCGCCGAGCCGCGCCTCCGTCAGGCCCATTTCGGTCAGATTCGCTGGCAGACCGATCGACGCATTGAGACCGGCAATGGCATCGGCGATATCCGCGCCCGGCTCCAGCCCCATCGCCTGGCGCAAACGGGCATAACGCTCCTCCTGACCCGGCGCGTTGAACCGCAGAACCGCCGGCAAAAGCACCGCATTGAGGGTACCGTGGTGCAGGTTGAGATCGGACAGGCGACCGGCGGCGTGGCTCATGGAATGCACGGCGCCGAGCCCCTTGATGAAGGCAAGCGCTCCTTCGGTCGACGCCATCATCATGTTCCACCGCGCCTCCCGGTCGGAGCCGTCGTCCACGGCGCGTTTCAGCGCCGACCACCCACGCCACAATCCGTCGAGGGCGACACCGTCAGCCGGCGGGTTTTCGGTCGGCGCGAGAAACGACTCGATGCAATGGGTGATCGCGTCCATGCCGGTCGCCGCGGTCATCAGCGGCGGCAGGCCGAGCGTCAGTTCCGGATCGCAGATCGCCGAGGCCGGGATCAGCTTCGGCCCGGCAAAGGTCGCCTTGCGGCCGTCATCCATGACGATGATGATGCCGACCGAGACTTCGCTGCCGGTTCCCGACGTGGTCGGCACGGCGATGACGGGCGCGACCGCCGTCATGTTACGCGTGCCCTTGTTTGCCGGATCGAACTTGTCGAGCGGCCCACCGCTGCCGGCCAGCAGCGCGACCGCCTTGCCGAGATCCATGGACGAGCCGCCGCCGAGCGCGATCACGCCGTCGCAGCCTTCCTCGCCGTATTGGGCAAAAGCCGCCATCACGGCCTTTTCCGTCGGATTGGCCGGCGTCCCGTCAAAGACCGGGAGTGACGACCCAGCCTCCACCTGATCGGTGACCCGCTCCAGGAGCCCGGCACGGACGAGCCCGGCATCGGTCACGATCAACGGTCGTGATATCCCGAGCCGGGCCATTTCCTTCGGCAGGCGGGCAATCGCGCCGAAATCGAAATGAGCCGTGGTGAGATAGGTGAGAAGCGCCATGACGTGACCTTGTGATCGGGGCGGCCCGGAACGGCAACCGGAGCGCAAAACAAGCCGGTCTTCTGATCCACCGCAATATCAGGATGGCAACGTGCGTCGACCAGGCGGCACCGACAACGATTGCCGTGAGGTCACTCGGGATAGCAAACCGGTCCCGCCGGTTCAATCGTCGAGGCTGCAAGCGGTCACGCGGCGGCGACGCGTTCCAGGAAGTCCCGGACTTCACGCCGCAATTCTTCGGTCCGGTCGATGACCGTGCCGGTCCGGTCACGCACATCGGACGCGACGCCGTTCGAGCGTTGCGCAATTTCCTCGACATCGGCCATGTCTTCGACGACGGACCGGGTGCGCTCGGCAGCACGGATGACGTTGTCCTTGATGGAATCCGTGGACGTACGCCTCTCGTCCAGATTGGTGGCGATCAGGGTTGTGCTCTCGGCGATCGTTTCGATATCGGAAATTGTCTGCCGAATGGCCTCGACCACGGAAGCCGTATGGTTCTGGACCAGGGTGACCTGAGCGACGATCTGCTCGGTAGCGCTGGCCGTCTGACCGGCCAGTGTCTTGACTTCGCCGGCCACGACTTCGAACCCGCGCCCCGATTCTCCCGCTCGGGCCGCTTCGATCGTTGCGTTCAGTGCAAGCAGGTTGGTCTGTTCGGCAATGGCCTGGATCAGCGAGACGATTTCACCGATCGCGTGGGAGATGTCCGACAATTGTTCGATTTCCGCATTCGCCTTGTCGGCATTGACGGTTGCCGTACGGGCGAGACTCGTCGCGTCATGGGCCTGTCGGCTGATGTCCGCGATATCCTGGGCGAGGCATTCCGCGGCCTCCGCGACCTTATCCACATTGTCGGATGCACCGGCGGATGCGGCCGCCGCGTCCTGGGCACGCTGATCGGCCTTGGTCGCGACCTCGCCGAGCACGCCGGAGGTTTCACGCATCTCGCCGAGACTGCCGTCGACGATCGACAACAGGTCTGTGACACGGCCGCGAAAGCACGCGATCAGGGTCTCGACACTCTTCTGGCGGGCTTCGCTCTTGGCCCGTTCCTGACGTTCGCGCGCCTCTGTCTGCTCGATCGTGCGATCCCGAAAATACCCCACGGCCCGTGCGATGCGGGCGATTTCCCCCGTTCCCGACGAAAACGGCAAATCCTTGCCGAGACTGTCTTCGTCGGCCAGGCGCCGGATCGCGGCATCGAGACCGTTGATCGAATCCAAGATCCGGCGGGAGCACCGCCATGCCGCAATCAGCGTGACCGCCAGAACGAGACCGAGACCGCCGAGCACGATCCACAGACGCATGCTCTGGGCTCCGGCCTGGGCCGCCAGATCGGCCGACAGTTTAACCCGGGCAGCGTTCCACAGCCGGTCCGTGGACCGGTTGATAATCTCATGGCCGGAAACCAGCGCGCTGCGATCGAGGTCGGCCCCCGTTTCGGCCTTGCCGAGTGCGGTTGCATATTTGGCCGCGGCGCCCTGAAAGCGACCGTTGGCCTGTCGATAGGCCTGCGCGGCATCCGCGAGCGCCTGCGGTACACCGGCCCCGTCCACCTCAAACGCCATCTTTGTATGCGCGCTGATCCGGTCTGCGATCAGTTTGAACTGACCGGCGCCGACGAGAAACAGCATCGTGTCGAAATGATTGAGCGCGGTTTTGCCGGAAATCCGTTCCGCGTTGGAGTCCATGGCATCGATCTGCACGGCCAGTTCCGGCAATTGCATGGACAACAGATCTGCAAGTTTTGCATCGAGACGATTGGCATTGGCCGCAAGCCCGGCCTCACCGCTCATGCAAATCAGCGCGCCGCGCGCCGCTGCAAGACCCTGCTTGCGGCCTTCCGGCGGACTTTCGGGTGCGCATGCCGGATGCCCTGCAAACATCGTGCGCTCGAACGATCTCCCGGTCATCGCCGCGGTCCAAACGCGCGCCATGCTCGCCAGGCTCTGACGTTGCGCCTCGATCGTCGCCAGATCGGATTTGGCCTGATATCCGATCCAGGCAGCGCTCGCCACGATCGGAACCACCAGCATGCCGACCAGCATCGATAACGTGTTCCGTATGTTCATGGCCGCCACCTCTTCCGCTCCGTTAGCAAACCGGTAACCGACAAATTGCAAACGGATTGATAACTTCCTGAAAACGTGACCGCACGGACCGGCCCCGGCGCACGGACCCTGAAAGATCGGGGTTTCGAGCAGCGAAACGGGAGGATCGGTTGCGGTCGACAACCGATTTGCGGGCGGCTATTCTGGGCTGTCATCGCCAGCGCGATGATGTTCTCAGGGCGGGGTGAAAGTCCCCACCGGCGGTATGAAGCCCATGGCACGTGCGCCCGGGCTTCGAGCCCGCGAGCGCCTTTCGTCAACCGGCTGTGCCGGTGCCGTGAAAGGGTCAGCAGATTCGGTGCAAGGCC
The DNA here is from genome assembly GCA_028285165.1 of Rhodobiaceae bacterium. GTDB lineage: Bacteria > Pseudomonadota > Alphaproteobacteria > Rhizobiales > JANQQB01 > JANQQB01. The sequence continues at coordinate 45,750 of JANQQB010000058.1, read as the reverse complement.
GAAGCCGACGGTGACAGTCCGGATGAAAGAGAACGAAGCGGCAGTCCGGCCCTTTTGCAGGCCGGGCTTTCGGTTTGTTGCGCCTTGGTTCTGGTTGTCATGCTGAAGGAAGCAAACCATGGATCAAGTCCCCGAAAAAAGCCTACCGACCTATCGTCTCGCCTTTCTCAAGGCCCGCTGGCATGCCGAGATCGTCGATCAGTGCCAGCACGCCTTCGTGAAACGATTGCAGCAGCAGGACGAGGCGGAGTTCCGGATCGACGTCTTCGACGTGGCCGGTGCGTTCGAAATCCCGCTGCTGGCCAAGACGCTCGCCAAGAGCGGCACCTATGACGCGATCGCGGCGTCCGCCTTTGTCGTGGATGGCGGTATTTACCGCCACGATTTTGTGGCCGATGCCGTCATCAAGGGATTGATGAACGTCCAGATCGAAACCGAGGTGCCGATCTTTTCAGCGGTACTGACGCCACATCACTTTCATGAAAGCGCGGACCATCACGCGTTCTTTCACGAACACTTCAAGGGCAAGGGACGCGAGGTCGCCGACGCCTGCGCCTCATTGCTCGAATTGATGGCGGCCTACCGGGCCGCGGCTTGACCGAAACGGCAAAGCGGGACCGCACGCGGTTCCGCTGCCTCATCCTTTCCGTCAGCGCGCCACCGTGCCATTGTCCGATGACTGCCGACCGGAGACGTTGCATGCCGAAATTCGATCCGAAAAACGTGCCCGCCATCGCCAACGCGGTCGATCAGGTTCTGGGTCGAGAGCACCCGATTGCGGCGCTGGTCCGCGCCTCTGCCCATGACGAGAGCTGCGCCGCGGAGGCCTGGCGCATGATCGAGGATTTGCCGGCGGAACACCGGCGGGCGATTGCCGGCATCTTTGCGGTCCACGCCATGCCGGGCGTCTTCGGCAAGGGGACCTGAGTCCAAGCCTCGATCGGTCCCGCATGGCAACGTTTTTGTTGCAGCACGCCGACCCGCTCTATATGCGCCGGAGTCGTTTTCGCAATTCGAACACCGGACTTTCATGACAGCCTACACAATCGGCATTGATACCGGCGGCACCTACACCGATGCCGCCCTGATGGATCCGGCCGCCCGGCGCCTCGTTGCAAAGGCGAAGGCGCTAACCACCAAGGGCGACCTCTCGGTCGGCGTCAACGAAGCGCTGGCCGGCATCCTGTCGGGCAGCAACGGCGGTCCTGCGATACCCGGATCGGATATCGGCATGGTCGCGCTCTCCACGACATTGGCGACAAACGCCATCGTCGAAGGACATGGCGCGCCGGTCGGCGTCGTGCTTGCCGGCTTCGGCGCCCGGATGGTCGAAAAGGCCGGCATTTCCGAAGCGGTCCCCGATGCGCGCCTGATTTCTCTTGCCGGTGGGCACGACCACGCGGGCACCGAGCGCGAAGACCTGGATCTGGAGGCCCTTGACGCCTTTCTCGACGAAACCGCCGAAACGGTCGAGGCCTACGCCGTCGCCGCCCATTATTCCGTCCGAAACCCCGCCCACGAACACCGGATGCGCGACCTTATCCGCGACCGCACCGGCAAGCCGGTGACGATTTCCAGCGAACTGGCCGAAGCGCTCGACGCGCCGCGCCGGGCGCTGACGGCGGCGCTGAACGCCCGCATCATTTCCCGGATCGTCGCGTTGATCGATGCGGTCCGCCGCGGCATGGCCGGGCATGGCATCGAGGCGCCGCTGATGATCGTCAAGGGCGACGGCACGCTGGCCGCATCCGACCACGTCGCCGAACGACCGATCGAAACCACTCTGAGCGGCCCGGCGGCCAGCGTGATCGGTGCGAAATTCCTGTCCGGCCTGTCCGACTTCGTGATCGCGGACATCGGCGGCACGACCACGGACGTCGCGACATTGAAGGGCGGCTGGCCCCGCCTGAACCGCGAAGGCTCAGTCGTCGGCGGCTGGCGCACCATGGTCCGGGCCGTCGACATGCGCACGCTCGGCCTTGGCGGCGACAGCGAAGTGGCCATGGACGGACCGGGAGACGTCTATCTGAAACCGAACCGCGTCGCCCCGGTTTCCATGATTGCTTCCGTCTGGCCCGATATCATCCCGCGCATGCAGGCCATGCTGGCGGACCCGCAGGGCACGCGATATGGCGGGCGCTTTGCGCTGCGCCCACTCGGGACGGGAAGTGCGGCGGCCCCGGCCGATCTGTCGAAGGAGGACAAGGCGTTTCTGGACGTCGTACCGGACCGGCCGGTGCCGCTGCACGAGATCCTGAACGGTCTTGCCGACCAGCGCGCGCTGGCTCGGCTCTCAGGGCGCGGTCTCGTTCAGGTCGCAGCCTTCACACCGAGCGATGCCGCCCACATCCTGGATATGCAGAACCAGTGGTCGCGCCCCGCCGCCGTATTGGCCAGTCTGCTGTTGAAACGGTCGCGCCGCATGATCCGCGAGGATGAAGGCGACGCTGAAGCGAGGGCCTTCGCCGCAGAAACTGTCGATGCGCTGGTCAAGGCAAGCGGACGGATTCTTGTCGAGACCTTGTCCGGGGAAACGTTTGGCAGCGATGATCCGGTCCTGCGCACGGTGCTGTCGGGAGGCACGCGTCTGAACGACCTGGACGTCGTGTTCCGGCCGTCTATCCCGATTGTCGGGGTCGGCGGCCCGGCCCCGGTATTTTATCCCGAGATCGGCCGCCGTCTGAACACGGACATCGTCCTGCCGGAGGCGGCCGATGTGGCAAACGCCGTCGGCGCCGCCGTGGCGCTCGTGAAGGTTCAGGCAGTCGTCGAGATCACGACCAACGGACGCGGCGGCTTTCGCATCCATCACGACGGGGATCCGTTGCGGGCGACCTCGCCGGGCGATGCCCTGGAACAGGCCCGATCCCTGGCGCACCAGACCGCCCGCCACCGGGCGGAAGCGCTCGGCGGCGCGCCGGATCGGATCGACGTGCATGTCGAACGCATCGACATCCCCGACAGCCCCGGCGATACCGGCCTGATCGCCGCCACGATCATCGCCGAGTGCTGGGGCCGGCCGTCGACCGAAGCCTGAGGGTGATCAGGCTGCGAGTGCCGCCTCCGCGGGCAGGTACTCGTAGCCGAGATCGACCGCCACCGGCTGGCAGGTAACCGCGCCGTTCCAGACATTCAGACCGTTGCGCAGATGCGGATCGTCGGCCAGTGCCTGACGCCATCCCTTGCCCGCGATCGCCAGCGCGAAGCGCAGCGTCACGTTGTTCAACGCATAAGTCGAGGTGCGGGCAACGGCGCCCGGCATGTTGGCCACGCAATAATGCACGACATCATCGACAACATAGGTCGGCGCATCGTGGGTGGTCGGCCGCGAGGTCTCGAAACAACCGCCCTGATCGATGGCCACATCGACCAGAACCGACCCGGTTTTCATGTTGGCGAGCATGGCGCGCGAGACGAGCTTGGGCGCCGCGGCGCCGGGCACCAGCACGGCACCGATCACCAGATCTGCAGACGCAATATGGTCTTCCAGCGCCGCACGGGTCGAATGAATCGCCTTGGCGCGGGATTCAAAATGGTTTTCGAGCTTCTCCAGAACGGACGGGTTGGTGTCGAATACGGTGACATCGGCATGGATACCGACCGCCATCTGCGTCGCATTGAAGCCCACGACGCCGCCGCCGATGACAACCACCTTGCCCGGATGCACGCCGGGTACGCCGCCCAGAAGCACGCCGCGGCCGCCATGCGCCTTTTCCAGGGCCGTCGCGCCGGCCTGCACGGACATCCGGCCGGCCACCTGGCTCATCGGTTTCAGGAGCGGCAACCCGCCGGCGGCATCCGTGACGGTCTCATAGGCGATGCAGACCGCGCCGGATTTCACCAGATCTTCCGTCTGTTGCGGATCCGGCGCCAGGTGCAGGTAGGTGAACAGGATCTGTCCGTCGCGCAGCATCGCCCGTTCGCCGGCCTGCGGTTCCTTCACCTTGACGATCATGTCGGCTTCGCCGAACACCGTTGCGGCGCCGTCGACGATCTGCGCGCCCGCTGCTTCGTACAGCGCATTGTCGGCGCCGATGCCGAGACCGGCCTCGCTCTCGACCATTACATTGTGCCCGTGCGCCACCAATTCGCTGACGCTCTCCGGTGTCAGCCCGACGCGGTATTCGTGATTTTTGATTTCTTTCGGAACGCCGATCAGCATATCGAATCCTCCCGTTAGCGTTTGCCCGAAGATATTCGATGATCAGTCGAAATTGCTGTCGATTTACCGTCGAATTTGACTGATATTGGGAGATCTTTCGAATTTCAGACGAAAATTGAAAAGATGTTCGAAAAGCTCGATTCAACCGACAAACGCATCCTGATCGCGCTGCAAAAGGATTGCCGCCTGTCGATCGCCGAACTCGCGGACATTGCCGGTCTGTCCGCATCCGCCTGCCACCGGCGTGTCCGTCTGCTGGAGGAACGGCGCATCATTGACGGGTACACCGCACGGCTCGATGGACGCCGGCTCGGTTACGCCATGGAGTTCTTCGTCGAGATCAGTCTGGACCGTCAGAGCGAAGACGCGCTGGAGACCTTCGAGGCCGCCGTGCGCCGCGTCCCGGAAATCCTTGAATGCCACCTGATGACCGGACAGTTCGACTATCTCTTGCGCATCGGCGTCGTCGACCACGCCGACTATGAACGCATTCACCGCGACCGCCTCTCCCGCCTGCCGGGCACGGTACGCATCCAGTCGAGCCTCGCCTTGCGTGCCGTCAAGCCTTGGCGGGGCTACCCGATCGATGCCGGGTAAACCCGAAACAGTTCGCACGACACAGCGCTTGATCCACAGCCTGCCCTCTCCGATGATGCGGACTTCCATCCGCAGTCTCCGCCATCGGCATTGCTCACCCTGGAAAGGACACACCGCATGACATCACCCCGGGAGGCAACCCGCATTGCCGATCTCGACGCTACGGGCCTTGCTGTCCTTTACCGACAAGGAAGGATGTCGCCGGTCGATGTCGTGCGCGATGTGTTTGAGCGCATCGATGCATTCAACCCGGCAATCAACGCTTTCTGCCACCTTGATCCGGAGGGCGCACTGGCAGCCGCGCGGGAAAGCGAAACCCGTTGGCAATCCGGAAATCCGCTCGGACCGCTCGATGGGATTCCGGTGTCGATCAAGGACCTGACCGCAGTCCGCGACATGCCGTTGCGCAAAGGCTCGCTGACCACCGATACCGCGCCTTCACGGGAGGATTCGCCCTATGCCGCCAACCTGCGCGCGGCCGGATCCGTCATCCTCGGCAAGACAACCACACCGGAATTCGGATGGAAGGGAGTGACGGACAGCAAAGTGAGCGGCATCACGCGCAATCCCTGGAACCTTGATCGCACGCCCGGCGGGTCATCCGGTGGCGCGGCCGCGGCGGCGGCCCTCAATCTTGGCTGCCTGCACCAGGGCAGCGACGGCGGCGGATCGATTCGCATTCCCTGCGCCTTGACCGGAACCGTCGGCATAAAACCCACTTTCGGGTGGATCCCGCAGCTTCCCACAAGCGTGATGACGCTGCTGTCGCATCTGGGTCCGATCGGCCGCAGCGTTGACGATCTGGTTCTGATGCTCGACGCCGTCGCGCGACCCGACGGCCGGGACTGGTATGCGCAGGCGCGCGGTCCCCTGCCCTGGACCGAGCGCGCGGCCAGTTCGGTCGCCGGATTGCGCATCGCCTATTCGCCGACGCTCGGCTATGCGCACCTGCATCCGGACGTGCGCGCCGTCGTGGATCGCGCGGTCGCGACACTGGAAGATCTCGGCGCCCATGTCGAAGCGGTCGATCCCGGTTTCGACGATCCCATCGACCTGTTCACGACCTTCTGGTTCAGCGGCGCGGCACGCATTTTCGAAGGGCTTGGCGCCGAGGATCGCGAGCGCATGGATCCGGGCCTCGTCGCCGCCGCCGAGGCGGGCGCAAGACTAAGCGCGCTGGATTATGTGAAGGCCGATGCCGCCCGTGCGGAACTCGGCGCCCGCATGCATGTCTTTCATGAAACCTACGACCTCCTGGTCACGCCGAGCGTCGCCGTAACCGCGTTCAAGGCAGGTCAGGACACGCCGGATCCGGAAAGCGACGGTCATTGGACCCATTGGACGCCGTATTCCTATCCGTTCAACATCACCCAGCAGCCGGCAGCGTCGGTACCGTGCGGACTGGCGGCGGACGGTCTGCCGGTCGGGCTGCACCTTGTCGGGGGCAGGAATTGCGATGCGCTGGTTCTGCAGGCGGCCGCCGCCTTTCTGGCGGCGCAACCCGCCGTCTTTCCGTCCGAGCCGATGCCGGTTCCCGATTGATAGGAGATATTGACGCAGGAGACGCCCACGCACTGAAGGGCAGGGTTTGCGCTTGTACGCGGCCTGCCGTATGAAGCCGAAAATCCATCCGCGCCCCGGTCCGCCCGATGTCCACCGCCTTTCCCTCGGTTGCCGTAATCCTGCCGTGCCACAACGAATCCGTTGCGATTGCCGAGACGATCGAGGGCTTCCGCCGCGCCCTGCCGCGGGCCCGGATCGTCGTCTGCGACAATGCCAGTTCGGACGACACGGCCGAGCGCGCACGCGAGGCGGGAGCAACGGTCGTGCATCAGGGATTCCGCGGCAAGGGCAATGCGGTGCGGCGTCTGTTCGCCGCCGTCGATGCCGACATTTATGTGATGGCCGATGGCGACAGCACCTATGATCCGGACAGCGCGACACGCATGGTCGCCACACTGATCGACGAGCGCCTCGACATGGTGATCGGCCATCGCCAGGGCGAAGCGGCCGGGCAGTACCGTTTCGGCAACGTCCTGGGCAACCGCTTCTATTCCTGGCTGTTTTCGGTTCTGTTCAAGGTCCGCGTCGCGGATCTGTTTTCCGGATACCGGGTCCTGTCGCGGCGCTTCGTGAAGACTTTTCCCTGCTATTCGCGCGGCTTTGAAATCGAAACCGAACTGAGTTCGCACGCCGCGGTCTACAAACTGCCGATCGCCGAAGTGCCGACCCCTTACTTTGCGCGCCCTGAAGGCTCGTCCAGCAAGTTGAACCGGGTGCGGGACGGCCTGCGCATCCTGACGTTCTTCATGATTTTCCTGCGCGATTACGCGCCGATGCGGATTTTTGCCACCGTCGCCCTGGCGCTGGCGACCCTGAGCATCGTCCTGTTCGTGCCGGTCGGTCTGCAATTCCTCGAAACCCGGCTTGTGCCGCGCTTTCCGACCTTCATGAGCAGCCTGACGCTGTTTTCGCTCGCCTGTCTCAGCCTTGTGGCCGGCTTTGCCATGCAATCCATGGCCGCTTCCCGTCAGCAATCCTTCATGATCGGCTACCAGGCCGTGCCCGCGGTCAATCCGATCGCCGCGCCCGACACGGACTGATCCCGTGATGGTCTGGCCGGCGGGCGGGCCGGGCAACGCGCTGCACGGCCTCCTTATCGTCCTGACGGTCGGCGTCTTGAGCTTTCTGGTGTTCGGAACACCAATCCAGCCACCGGTCGGCGACGAACCGCGCTACATTCTGCTTGGCGCCAACCTGTTTCAGCACGGTGTTCTGTCGGGCCAGCCCTTCGATCCGGCCATCTCGCCGCTTCCAACCCCGCCCGTTGGCGGCCCTTTGACGGCGCTGGAACTGGCCGTTGCCATGGCGCTCGATCCGGTGACCCGGGAAAGCCTGCTCTGTCTGGCCGCAAACCCCGATGCAGGCGACACCTGTCCGCTCGCCTATCCCGGGCTGAAGGCGCTGCATGTGGTCGAAATCTCGATCTTCCTGCTGGCCCTGTGGTGGATCACGAAGCGCCTTACCGGCAACGCCGCCGTCGCCTGGCTCGCCGTTGCCCTGGCGCTTGCCTGCCGCGATCTGACATTCGATGCCGGACGGGTCCTGACGGAACCGTCGTTCCTGGCGTGCATCGGCCTGACGCTCGCCGCCTGGCTGGCTGTCTGGGACGACCCGCAAAGCCGCCTAAAGGCGGCATTGCTCGGCGTCGCCCTTGCCGCCACAATCCTTGTGAAACCGGCGTTTCAGATCCTCTTGCCGCTTGGCCTCATCATGCTGGCCGCGACGCTTGTCCTGCAAAAGGATCCGCGACCGGCGCGTGTTGCCGCAGCGGCCGGCTCATTCCTGATTGTGTGCCTGGCCGGCATCGTGCCGTTTTATCTCTATTTTTCACTGTGCTGCGGGACGGCCTCGCTGTCTGCCCCGCACCTGCTGGAAGCGGCCCTGTCGCATCGGGTCGCCTACAACGCCATGGACATGCGCGAATGGCTGGCCGGCTGGATCTACTTCCTGCCGGATTTCGGCGATACGCTCACCCCGGCCCTGTTCCCGGATGTCGATCCGATCCGCCTCGGCTGGGACGCAAACTCCTATTACGTCTACGGCCGGGACGTGCTGCATGCGGAAATGCGGGCACTGACCCGTCCCGAACCCGCGACCTCACAGCTGATCGAGACGTATGTCCTCGGCGATCCGCTCTGGCACAGCGCGACATCGGCCCTGTTGTTCTGGCGCGGCCTGTTTGTCGGCAAGCTCTGGGGGCTGGTGGCGCTGCCTGTCCTGCTCGCCTATCCGATCCTGAAAGCCGCGCCGAACCGGCTTGCCTTCGTTATGCTCTGTCTGCCGATCCTGGCAATCGCGGCGATCCAGTCGGTCATTTCCGTGAGCATACCGCGCTACAACATCGCGCTGATCCTGCCGATGAGCCTGGCCGTCTCCTGGACGGCGTTGGCGCTTGCGTCGGGTTTCTACCGCCGCTTTCGCCCCGCCTCCTGAACGAGCCCTAAGACCCGGCCGCCGGCGGAGGAGTTTCCGCTTCGGCCGCGGCGGCGGCCAGCTTGCGCATCTCGGCCGGCGGTATCGGCTCGCCGTCTTCCTGGTCGGGCACACGAACCCGGACCTCCTTGCGGGCAAACTCGATGTCGTTTTCCTCGAACGCCTTTTGCACGCGCTTGAAGATCTCCTTGCGCAGCGTGAACTGCTTGCCGGGTTTGGCCATGAACTTGCCGCGCAGCACGATCCCGACATCGTCGAATTCGAGCACGCCCTGCGACTTGAAGGGCTGCAGGAAATCGTCGCCGAGTTCCTCGTCCTCAAGCATTTCCTGCCCGATTTTCTTGAAGAGCTTGCGCACTTTTTCCGTATCCGTGCCGAACGGCACGGTGAAGCGCAGTTTCATGATCGCCCAGTCGCGGCTCTGGTTCGTCACCTTGGGGATTTCACCATAGGGCACCGTGTGCACGGCGCCCCGATGGTGCCGCAACTGAATGGAGCGCACGGATATCTTTTCCACGGTGCCGCGGGTCTCGCCGACCTCGATGTATTCGCCGATCCGGAACGCGTCGTCGAACAGAAAGAAGATGCCGGAGACCACGTCGCGCACCAGCGTCTGTGCGCCGAAACCGATGGCCAGACCGACGATACCCGCACCGGCGAGCAACGGCGTGATGTTGATCCCGATCTGGGCAAGGCCGAGCAGCACCGTGATGACGATGATGGAAACCTGTCCCACCCGCAACAGCAGTGGCAACACGGTCGACAGCCGCGATCCGCCGGCGCCGCCGATCTCGCCGCCGTCATCGGCATGCGGGTCGTGCCCCGCCGCCGTCATTTCATCGGCGAGCTTGCGGTTGACCCATAGCGTGACGCCTTCCCAAAGGATGTAGCCTGCCGCCAGGATCAGGATGATCTCGACCAGTCCGGCGGCGATTTGCGCACCGAAGCCGTCGGTCCTGAGCGTCTCGACATCAAGGCCCCACATATTGGCGAGGATCACGACGCCCGCGGCAAGCATCAGGCCGCGCCCGATCCGGACATAAGATTCCTTGGTGCGTCTGTGGGCCTGTTCGGCGAGCGGTCCCTCGCCCTGCATCGGCGGCGCGATATGGCGAACCAGACCGCGGATCATTGTGTCGAAAGCGGGCGCAAACAGAATGAAGGCAAGCGTGACATTCTGTTGTCCGCGCAGGAGGTCGTAGCGTTCGGCCGCGACCAGGACTTCGATCAGGAGCCAGTTCAGGACCACAAGAACGAGGGTCACGATGGGCCAGGCGCGCGCCAGCCGGAGCTGACCGGGCGACGGATCGGCCTCGCCGCCGATCAGGATGTCGGTGATGCCCTGACGGGCACGCCAGACCATTTGGATGATCCAGGCGTAGAGCACCAGATTGACCCAGAAGGCGAGTTTCAGTTCGCCGAGCTTGATGCCGTTGTCCACGAAGAAGAAGATCAGGAAATTGATCAAGCCGACGATGAAGGCGATGATCTTCATATGCCTGTTGAAGAAACGCGCCGTCTCGTCCGTCGCGCTGATCAACCTGAGATCCGGCCGGCTCGGCGCGCCGAGAAATCGCGTCACCGCGGCGGTCGCAAGCACGAGGATCATGAGGTTGGCAATGCCGGACCAGGCCGTCGCGAGATCCTTCTCGCTCGGCATCAGGATCGAAAGCGCAATGTGAGCCGTAATGGCAAAGACGATCAGCGAAGCGATATCCAGCACAAACCGCAGGCCGAGCACCTGCAGAGTCTGCACCAGATCGTCGGGCTTGGCGGTTTCAACCCGGTTCCGCCACTTGCTGAACACGAGGCGGTCAGAGAGGTAGCCGACCACATAACCGGCACCGATGGCAATCGCGAGATAGGCGAAAAACAGAAGGCTGCCGGCCAGGCCTTTCGGTCCGAAAAATGCGCTTAAGGCGCGCCAGATCCCGTCGGCGAGATTCGGCACCCGGACAACGGATACCACAACGTTCTGGGCGACTCCCTGGGCCAGCGACCCGGCGAAGTCGATGAAGGATTGTTGGCTTTGCTGCGCTTCCTCGGCCGCCACCACCGCATCGAGACGCTCGATCAGCATTTGCCGGACGGTCGCGTCGTCCATCTTGGAGATCGCGTCGCGGATCGCCGGACGGGTCAGCTCGGCGGGAAGTGTCGGCCCCGCTTCCGCGTCCCCCGATGCCTCCTGGGCGAAAACCGGTCCGTTCTGGGCAATCGCCAGAAACAGAATGATCGCCAGCGCTTTGATCCAGGACATCCGACAGCCCCTTTTCCTGATGCGATGCTTCCGGTGTGAGGGAACGCGCCCGGATTTGCAACCGGGAAGTGCCGGATCCGCTCGTTCACCCGAAGCTCTGTGGTGGCATCGCCCGGAACCCTTGTTAGAAGTGCCACCGACAGTGAATTTTCCTCGCCGGCCCGGACCCCGACTGGATGTCCCATGGCAATGGTCACCGGCAGGATTGCCGGATATGGTCGCTCGGTCCTCTCACGCGCCGCAGGCGATCCAACCCTTATCCAGGTCCTTGCATGAACCTGCCTGATTCATCGAATCCCGCGCCGCCTGCCGGACGAACGGTGCCGACAACCCGTCTTGCCGGTCGCGACGACGTGCCGGCAGTCCATGCGCTGCTGACCGATCTCGCCGTTGCGCTGAATGAAACCGAAGCCTTCCGGGCAACGGAAGAAGATCTGGCGAAAGGCGGATTTAGCGCGAACCCGGCCTTTCATGTGATCCTGGCCGAGATCAATGCGAAACCGGTTGGCATGACGCTGTTTTTCAGAACGTTTTCGAGCTGGCGCGGAAAGCCCGGACTGTACGTCCAGGACCTGCATGTCATTGAAGCATGCCGCGGAATGGGGTACGGGCGACATCTGCTCTCGGCCGCCGCCCAGTTCGGCAAGCGCGCCGGGTGCACGCATCTGCGCCTGTCGGTCGCCGTCGCGAATGCTGCCGGCCGGTCCTTTTATCGTCGGATCGGCATGCAGGAACGCGACGACGAGATCATTTGTCAGATTGCCGACAGCGCATTCGACCGTTTGACCGAGGAGCCCACGCCGTGACGAACCCCGTCCAGTCCTTCTACTTCCCGCCGGGCTCGCCGCCCCTGCCGCGGATCGCTCGCGCCGACGGCCCCTACCTTTGGGACACGGACGGACGCCGCTATCTCGATGCCGCGAGCGGTCCCGTTGTCACCAATATCGGCCATGGCAATACCCGTGTCATCGATGCGATGAAACGCCAGCTCGACGCCTGTGCCTTCGCGTCGCGGACCGCCTTCATCAGCGATGCGAATGCCGAACTCGCCGAGAAACTGGCGGCGCTCTGCGGCCCGGGTCTCGATGCCTGCTTCCCGACGGCCGGCGGCTCGGAGGCCATCGAGACCTGCCTGAAATTCGCCCGCCAGGTCGCCGTGACCCGCGGCGAGACCGGCCGCTGGAAAGTGCTCGCCCGCAATCCGTCCTACCATGGCTCGACGCTCGGCGCGCTTTCCGTGACGGGCGACGACGAGGCCGAGGCGGTGTTCGGTCCGATGATGGCACCAATGCCGAAATTTCCGGCCCCGTTCACGTATCGCGTGCCCGACGGCGAGACGGCCGAGGCCTGGCCCGACCGCACGCTGGACATCCTGGAACAGCAGATCCTGTCGGAAGGCCCCGACACCTGCCTGGCGGTCATTGTGGAACCCGTCGGAGGGCTCGCGACCGGGGCGCTTGTGTCGGACGGCGCCTATTACCGACGCCTGCGCGCCCTGTGCGACCGGTACGGCCTGTTTCTGATCTTCGACGAGATCATGAGCGGCGCCGGCCGCACGGGCCGGTTCCTGGCCGCCGATCACTGGTCCGACGCCCGACCGGACATTGTCGGTCTCGCCAAGGGGCTGAGCGCCGGCTATGCCCCGCTCGGCGTCATGATGGCGTCGCGGTCCATGGTCGAGGAAATCGCCGCATCGGGCGGATTCCTGCACGGCCATACGTATGTCGCCAACCCATTGAGCTGTGCCGCGGGCGTTGCCGTGCTTGACGAAACCAGGAGGCTCGGCCTGATCGAAAACGCCGCGCGCATGGGAGACGCCTTGACCGCCGCCCTGGAACGGGTGGCCGCGTCGAGCCCGATCGTCGGGAACGTCCGCGGCAAGGGTTTGCTGATGGCGATCGAACTCGTCGCCGACAAGGCAACCAAGGCCCTGTTCCCGCTTGAGGTGGACATCACCCGCCGGCTGGGACGGGCCGCCATGCAGAACGGCCTCATCGTCTATGCACGGCGCACCAGTCGGGGGGTGTTCGGGGAATGGGTGATGATCAGCCCGCCGCTGACGATCGACGAAACCGTGCTCGGCGAACTCGAAACCCGCCTTGCCGATACCCTGCGCGCCGTGGTCTCGGACCTGCATTCCGACGGTCACTTGGCGGCGGCGTGAGACGGACGGCTCTCAGGAGTCCTGACCCCGTTTGCCCGACACAAGGGTCGGCAAAACCGGTTTCGTCACGTTGAAGTGATTGCGAGAATCGGGCAACGCGTATCGCGACGGGGTGATTTCACGCCGGCCTAACCCAATATCTGTTCGCAAATCCGGCCTGCGCCATGGCGGCCTCAGGACCGGTTACCCCCACCATCATGAGGAGAAGCACGGTGGCTTCATGGGATTTGACGCGCCGCTCGGTGCTCGCCGGCGCGGCGGCAAGTGTGTTGGTCCGACCGGCCTTTGCGGCTTCGGCGGACCCGGAGGCGACGATCGCCGTCGTGCCGGAGGCGCGCACGCGGGTCTCGGCGTTCCTTTCCGCTTTGGACGAGGACCTGCGGGCCAAGGCGCAATTCGAACTCGGGTCGCCGACCTGGCGCACGTGGAACTATTTCGGCCTGAACCTGATCAAGCCGGGCGTGCCGCTGCGTGAGATGACGGAAACCCAGAAAGAAGCGGCCTATGGGTTGCTGGGTTCGGTGTTTTCCGCGCACGGACTGGAAAAGGCGGATCGGGTCATGCACCTGCAGGACGTGCTTGCGGCACGTGGCGATTCAAGGCGTTCGAGCGAGAACTTTTCCTTTGCAGTCTTCGGAGAACCCGGAGCCGAAAGCCCCTGGGCCTTCCGGTTTGAAGGGCACCACCTGACCGCCACGGCGACGTTCATGGGCGACGCCCTGATCGCCGTGACGCCGTCGTCGTTTTCCTGCAATCCGAACGCGGTGGAGACCGGCGAGCGGCGTGGCATGGTGGCGTTGACCGACGAGGAAACGCTGGCTCGCACGCTGTTCGCCGACCTGGAAGGCGCATCGGCGCGCCATGCCCTGATTTCGGACAGGGCGTATCGCAACATCCGCACCGCCGCCGGCCGCGAAGACAGTCTGACGGCGCTCGAAGGCGTGCCGGCAGCCGATCTGACGGCCGGGCAGACGGACCTTTTGTGGGCGCTTGTCGAGACCTACGCCGTCGACCATCTCGGCTATTCGATCGCCGACAATCAGCGCACCCGCATCCGCACCGGCGACCGCAATGCGGTTCATTTCGCCTGGGCCGGATCGAACCGGGAACGCGAGCCGTTCTATTACCGGGTTTCCGGCCCGACCTTCCTGATCGAACTCGGCACGGTGGATCGCGAAGCCCAGCACCTGCACACGATCTATCACGATCTGGATCGCAGTCTCGGCCGGCACGTGCTGGCGGGCTAGTCCCTCGATCGCCGTCGGGATCCCAAGGCGCTTTAGGCCGCGGGATTCCGATGGGGTCGGTTTCCCATTGTTTGCGTGCTTGTTAGCATCGGCCCGCCCTTGCCGATGGAGACGCCGCCATGTCCGATCCGACGATCAGCCGCTTTCCCGTTCCCGACCTGGACGACCTGCCGCCCGACATTGCAGACCGGTTGCGGGCGGTTCAGGAAAAGGCCGGGTTCATCCCGAATATTTTCCTGACATTCGCCTATCGGCCCGCCGAATTCCGCGCCTTCCTCGCCTACCACGACGCGTTGATGGAAAAGGACGAGGGGCTGACGAAGGCGGAACGCGAAATGATCGTGGTCGCCACTTCGAGCCACAACAATTGCCAGTATTGCGTGATCGCCCACGGCGCCATCCTGCGGGTCCGGGCGCGGGATCCGCTGATTGCCGACACGATCGCGGTGAACTATCGCAAAGCAAACCTTTCGCCGCGGCATCGGGCCATGCTCGATCACGCGCTTAAGGTCACTTCAGCCTCTCACACGCTGGAAGAGGCTGACTTCGACCGGCTCGCCGAGGCCGGATTCACCGAAGACGAAATCTGGGACATCGGCGCGATCGCCGCGTTTTTTGCCATGGGCAATCGGCTGGCCAACATGGCTTCCGCCCGTCCGAACACCGAATTCCACACGATCGGCCGCGATATCGCTCCCGCCGCATCCTGAAACCAGCGCCGAAAGAAAATCCGGGACCTCTTTCCCGGAGGGCTTGATTTGCGTGCCTTCTTATTGTACACAATTGCATACAATCTAGGAGGCCACGTGGATTACGACGTCATCATCGCCGGCGGCGGCAACGCGGCCCTGTGCGCCGCGATCATGGCGCGCCGGGAAGGCGCCCGGGTTCTTGTGGTCGAGGCCGCGCCCAAGCCGATGCGCGGCGGCAACACGCGGCACACGCGAAACCTGCGCTGCGCCCATGACGAGGGCAACGGCATCCTGACGGGCCCTTATCCGGTCGATGAGTTCATGGAAGACCTCTTGCGCGTAACCGGCGGCGAGACCGATCGGGAGCTTGCACACCTGACCCTTGAGGAATCGAAAACGCTCTGGGACTGGATGGAGGCGCATGGTGTCCGCTTCCAGCCCTCGCTCGGCGGCACCCTATCGCTCGGACGCACCAACGCCTTCTTTCTGGGCGGCGGCAAGGCCCTTCTGAACGGTCTGTACAGGGCGGCCGAAGCGCTTGGTGTATCGGTGCTCTACGATGCGGAGATCGTCGACCTGTTCATTGAGGACGGCTTTTTTCTGGGCGCTCAGGTCCGCCACGGCGACCGGTCGGATTACATGCCCGGACGGGCCTTCGTCGCGGCGGCCGGCGGCTTTGAGGCCAATATCGACTGGCTGAAGGAGGCCTGGGGAGACGCGGCGGAGAACTTCCTGATCCGCGGCACGCCTTACAACAGGGGCGGTGTGCTGCGGCTCCTGCTCGACAAGGGCTTGCAGCCGGTCGGCGACCCCAAGCAATGCCATGCGGTGGCCATTGACGGGCGCGCGCCGAAATTCGACGGCGGCATCGTCACCCGTCTCGACTGCGTGCCCTTCGGCATCGTCGTCAATGCCGAGGGCCGACGGTTTTACGACGAAGGCGAGGATTTCTGGCCGAAACGCTATGCGATCTGGGGTCGACTGGTGGCCGACCAGCCGGATCAGGTCGGCTACGTCATCATCGATTCCAAGGCGATCGACCTGTTCATGCCGTCGGTGTTTCCACCCGAGCGCGCCGACACGCTGGAGGCATTGGCCGAAACCATGGGTCTCGATCCGGCGGCGCTTGCCGGGACCGTCGCCGACTTCAACGCCGCCTGCCGGCCCGGCGCCTTCGACCATACCGTTCACGACACGTGCACCACCGAGGGCCTCGACCCGCCGAAATCCCATTGGGCGCGGCCGATCGATACGCCGCCTTATTACGGCTATCTGCTGCGGCCCGGCATCACCTTCACCTACCTCGGGGTCAAGGTGAACGCCGATGCCCGGATGATCGGAACCGACGGCAAGCTGTCGCCCAATCTCTTCGCGGCCGGCGAGATCATGGCCGGCAACATCCTCGGCAAGGGCTATCTCGCCGGCATCGGCATGACCATCGGCGCCGTCTTCGGACGCATTGCGGGACGGGAGGCCGGTCGCTATGTCGCTAATTGATCTAGCGAGCGCCAATGCCGACGAAGCCGCCCGGCAGATGGGCATCTGCAATGCCTGCCGCTATTGCGAAGGGCTGTGCGCCGTCTTTCCCGCCATGGAGGAACGGCGCACGTTCGGGCTCGGCGATGTCGATTACCTTGCCAACCTCTGTCACAATTGCGGTGCCTGCTACCACGATTGCCAATATGCACCGCCCCATGAATTCGCCGTCAATGTCCCGGTCGCATTTGCCGACCTGCGCGAGGAAAGTTATGCGCGGTATGCTTGGCCGGGTGCGTTTGCCGGCCTGTTTGCCCGCAACGGGCTGATCATCGCCCTCCTGACGGCCCTTTCGGTCGCTCTGTTCATTGCGGGTTTCGTTGCCTTCAACGACCCGGGCGCCCTGTTTGCCGTTCAGACGGGCGAAGGTGCGTTTTATGCCCTGATGCCGCACAACACGATGGTCGCCCTGTTCGGAACCGTCTTTGTCTATGCGCTGCTCGCCATGGCCATGAGCCTGCGCACCTTCTGGCGGGCGACCGGCGGAGGCAGCGTATCCCTGGCCGCGCTTCGTGAAGCCGCGGCAAGCGCCGCCCGCCTGCGCAACCTGGACGGCGGCGGTATCGGCTGCATGAACGAGGACGACACGCCGACGGACAATCGCCGGTTCTATCATCACGCGACATTCTACGGCTTCCTCCTGTGCCTGGCATCAACCAGCCTCGGCACCGTCTATCATTACGCTTTCGGTTGGCAGGCCCCCTATCCCGTCACGAGCCCGGTCGTGATCCTCGGCACGCTTGGCGGCATCGGGCTCCTGATCGGCCCGGCCGGCCTCTATCACGCCAAGCGCACCCGCGCCGCCGAACTTAAGGCTGCATCGCCGGGCGGTATGGATGTGGCGTTCCTCGCCATGCTGTTCCTGACAAGTCTGACGGGCCTGGCCCTGCTTGTTCTGCGCGACACCGCCGCGATGGGGTCCTTGCTGGCCATCCATCTCGGCGTCGTGTTCGCGCTGTTCCTGACCATGCCCTACGGCAAGTTTGTCCATGGTCTCTATCGCTTTGCGGCGCTTGTGCGCCACGCAACCGAACAGAAGGCGGATGCGCCATGAACGGATTGCCGAGCCATGCACACCGGCATGGCCGGCATGCCGATCAGGGCCTACCGCCCGGCCTGAAGGAGGGCTACATGAGAACCAACAGAAATGCTGCACCGCAGCAACACCGAAAGGAGCCCTGCCATGATGTTACGCCTTCTCGATCGTATCCGGGCCGCTCAAAACCTGACCACCGCCATCTCCGCGCACCGCAAACCGCGCCGCGAAGATCTGATCGCTGCCGGATTGCCGGCCGAATTCGCCGATCGCTTTCCGCAAAAACGCTGATCCGGACCGGACGCGATAACCCGATGAGATCTGGCCGGGGAGGGCCCCGGCCATGACCGCACCAAACGCGATCCCCTGTATCCTTATGCGCGGCGGCACGTCGCGCGGCCCCTATTTCAACGCAGCCCACCTGCCCGCGGACCGGGACCGCATGGCCCGGGTCCTCGCAGCTGCCATGGGATCCGCCTCGCCGCTCCAGGTCGACGGGATCGGCGGGGCGCAGCCGACGACCAGCAAAACCGCCATTCTCTCACCGTCGGACCACGACTGGGCCAAAATCGATTACCTTTTCGGACAGGTCGGTATCGATGACGACAGCGTCGACTTCTCCCCCTCCTGCGGCAATATCCTGGCCGGTGTCGGCCCGGCAGCGCTTGAAATGGGCCTCGTTGAGCCGACCGGCGACAAAACCGCCGTCCGCATCCGCAACGTCAATACCGGCGGTCTGATCGAGGCTATTGTCGAAACGCCGGACGGAAGGGTGCGCTATGACGGCGACGCCCGCATCGACGGCGTACCCGGAACCGCCGCACCGGTCATCCTGAATTTCATGAACGTGACCGGCTCCAAGACCGGCGCCCTGTTTCCCACCGGCAGTCCCATCGATACGATCAACGGCGTCGAGGTCACCTGCATCGATGTCGCGATGCCGATGGTGATTGCCCGCGCGGCCGACCTAGGCGTCACCGGCACCGAAACGCGCGAGGCGCTCGACGCCGACCGCGCGTTTTTCGATCGGATCGAGGCGATCCGGCTCGAAGCCGGCGCGCGCATGGGCCTCGGCGATGTCACGTCCTCGGTCGTCCCGAAAGTCGCGATCCTGGCGCCGCCACGATCCGGCGGAGCCGTAACCGCCCGCTATTTCATGCCGTGGCAATGCCACCCGACCTATGCGACGACCGGTGCAATCTGCACCGGATCCTGCCTGCTCGCTCCGGGTACCGTCGCCGACGGCATCGCCACGCTTCCGGACGGTGTCCCGGCACGTATCGCGATCGAACACCCGCTCGGTGAGATCGACGTCGTGTTCGACTACCGGGTTGCGGACGGTACGTTTAAAATGGCATCGGCCGGTTTGTTGAGAACGGCGCGCAAATTGTTCGAGGGGCTGGTCTACGTACCCGAACCCCTTGCAGCGGACCTGCCGTCGACCTGACGGCACAAGATCACCTTAGAAATTCTGGTAGGCCAGCCAGAAGAAGTTCGCCGCACCCACCACGGTCAGAACGTCGACGAAGCCCGCATGCGATTCATTTGTCATGCGACGCAGCACGGACCGGCCGATCCAGTTGCCGGGAATCGTGACGAGCCCGACACAGATGCCGAGCGCCACGAAGGTCGGATCGAGCAGATCGGTGCTGCCATATACGGAAACCCGCGAGATGTTGGTGACCAGGGCAATCAGTGCCAGCGTGGCAACAAAAGCCTCCTTGGTCAGGCCGTAGCCCAGCAGGAACGGCACCAGAAGCATGCCGGGTCCGATCGACGCGCCCGAAAGCGCACCGTAGACCGCGCCCGCGCCGTGCAGGGTGTTCCGCCCGGCCCGGATCGCATGGCGCTGGGCCCAGCGGCGCATCGGGATCGACGACAGGATCACAAGACCGAGCACAAGGGCGATCGCACTCGCCGACATGCGACCATAAAGAACCGCAACCGCGACAATGCATGGCACGGCCGGCAGCGTAACCCAGAAAAACGCCTTCACGTCGATGTCCCGGATGTTCAGGATAGCCCGTGACGAATGGCTGATCAGAAGCGCGACCGAAATCAGCGGCACGATCGGCTTGACGCCGATGAGCGGCGCCAGCGCCGCGGACAGGAGAAACCCACCGGCAATGCCCGTGGCGCCATGGATCGCCGAGGTAATCAGCGCCAACAGACCGATAAGAACCAATGTCCAGACACCGTAGAGGTCCAGGAGAGTCTGCAGCGGTTCGAGCATCGGGGCGCACCGGCGGGACGGGAACAAGATCTGAGAACAGGACAGACAATGCGGCCCCGCAGGACGTCGGGTCAGGTCAGGTCCTGTTTGTCAGAGGATCGATTTTTGTATACTAATGTATGCATAATAGATTGCCAAGAGACAAAGCTGTGGCCACCGCCAATGGAAACGACATTTATACCGCGCTTGTCGCTGCGATCGAAAAGGGCGACCTGAAGCCGGGCACCCGCCTGCGCGAAACCGACCTGGCCGACCGCTTCGGCGTCAGCCGGACGCCGATCCGCGAGGGCTTGAAACGTCTCGAAGCCCAGGGCCTCGCCGTCCACCAGCCGAATCGCGGCATGGTGATCCCGACGCTGAACAACGACCAATTGAACGAATTGTATGTGGTGCGCGAAGTGCTTGAGGGCATGGTCGCCCGCCTTGCCGCCCAGCATGCCAGCGAGGCGGAAATCGCATTGTTGCGCGAGATGGTGGCGCACGACCGGACGCGCGGCGCGGACCCCTACGAACTGGCCGCCGCCAATCGCGCCTTCCACCGTCGTCTGACACTGGCCGGCCACAACACCTATCTGGCCGCCCAGATCGACCACATGAAACAATCCCTGCTCTTGCTGGACGGCACGACTTTCAGCGACGCGGATCGGCGCAAGGCGGCCATCGAAGAGCACGAGGCGATCGTCGATGCGATCGAGGCCCGCGACTTCGACCGTGCGGACATTGCCGGTCGGCGTCATATCCGCGAAGCCCACAAGGCGCGGCTGCGGCTGACCTGATCGGCCGGAAAGGTCAGGCACGCGCCGGCCCGTCTTGATCTCCCGCAAGGCGGCCATCGCGATTCACCGGCATGTTGAGCTTGATTCAATCCGAAAGAGGTGCCCATGAATCGGCCTGTTTTCAGAACATCGTTGGCGTGTGCATTGCTTCTGGCGCTGAGCCTGGCATCGCATGCCGGAGCGGATACGCTGCAACCGGATCCGGCAAAAGCCGCCCGCGGCAAGGCGCTTGCCGAAGCCAATTGCGCGGAATGCCATGCCATCGACCTGCAGGGCGCCAGCGCCCATCGGGTTGCGCCGCCCTTCTGGATGATGTCTGAGCGGGTGCCTGTCGACGCCATTGCCGAGATGCTTCTGACAAAAGCGACGCCGCGGCACAGCGACATGCCGCATTTCGAAATGTCGGCCGATCAGGCCGAGGCGCTGGCCGCCTGGATCGCCTGGGTTCAGCCGGTCGCCCATGGCCGGCGTTTCCTTGAGCAGACATGTGCCGGTTGCCATGCGATCGACGCCTCCGGCGAAAGCCCGCATCTGGGCGCGCCGCCGCTGCGGGAGGTCTACCGGCTTTACCCGATCGACGCACTCGAAGAAGGCTTTTCCGAGGGCATCGTCACAGGCCATCCCGACATGCCGGTGATCCACATGACGCCCGTCCAAGTCTCCGACGTCATTGCCTATCTGGCTTCCATCCGGCCCCGATAACGGCGCAGAAAGCGTGGGTGTGCGACACACGATGTGCGGTCCAGCGCGACACGGATACACGGCACCCATGTAACATTGCCGTGCTCTAGCACTTACCGCAGGAAACAGTGACCTGACGGCGGGGCAGTCCTTGCCCCGCCGTTGTCTTTTGAAATACGGTCAAGTCCGGTGGATCACGCCGCCTCCGGCAGCGACAGCAATTTGCGGGCTTCCGCCACGCTGGCCGGATGCCGATCGTATTCGGGACACATGTCCACGACCCGCTCGACGAGCGCCGCATTCGAGGGCGCGAGCGTTTCGCGGTCGAGCCGGATATTGTCCTCCAGACCGGTACGGCAATGCCCGCCCAGTTCGAGCGACCATCGATTGAGCGTGATCTGGTCCTTGCCGATTCCGGCACCCGTCCATGTCGCCGTTGGTGCGAGCCGTTTCAGCGAAGTCACGAAGAACTCGAACGCCTCGCGGTCCACCGGCATGGCATTGCGCACGCCCATGACGAATTGCACGTGCAGCGGGCCGACGATCCGGCCGTCCTCGGCCATGCGTACCGCCTGGAAAATCATCGAGAGATCGAACGCCTCGATCTCCGGTTTGACGTCATGCGCCTGCATCTCGGCAGCCAGCCAATCGATAAGTTCCGGGCTGTTTTCGTACACACGGGTCGGGAAATTCACCGACCCCGTCGACAGCGACGCCATGTCGGGCGCCAGCGGCAGCATGCCGCCGCGTTCGCGGCCCGTACCGGACCGTCCGCCGGTCGACAATTGCACGATCATGCCCGGACAATGTTTCCGCAAGCCGTCAAGCAGGAGACTGAATCGTTCCGGATCCGATGACGGCGACCCGTCATCCTTGCGCACGTGACAATGGGCCAGCGTCGCGCCCGCCTCAAAGGCGGCCTGCGTCGATTCGATCTGTTCCGGGACGGAGATCGGGACTGCGGGGTTGTCTTTTTTTGTGGCGACCGAACCGGTGATCGCGACCGTGATGATGCAGGGTGTCGTCATGATGTCCAAACGGGTTTTAGATATCGAAGAAAACGGTCTCGTGCGCACCTTGCAGGTGCACGTCGAACGTATAGGTATCGCCGTCCATCGCCGCCACGAGCGTCGGCACGCGGTTGCGATGTTCGATCCGCGACAGCACGGGATCGGATGCATTCGCGGCCTCTTCGTCGGCGAAGTAGACCCGCGTTTGCAACCCGATATTGATGCCGCGCGCAAAGATCAGCATGGAGATATGCGGCGCCATTGCGGTGCCGTCCTTGAACGGGACGGAACCGGGTTTGATCGTCTCGAAGCGATAGATCCCGGTGTCGAGATCGGTGGCGCAGCGGCCGAACCCGGTAAAGTCCGGATCGGCTGGGCCGCGCGGGTCCGCCGGCGACGGATAGATCCCGTCCGCATCCGCCTGCCAGATCTCGACCAGCGCATCGCGCAGGGGCGTGCCGGTGCCGTCGAACACCGACCCCGTCAGGACGATGCGGTGTCCCCTCGCATTGGGGCCGGCCATCCGGCTTCCCAGATCGGTGTCATAGACGCCGTCGATGCCGGCAAAGTTCGGCGTGCATCCGATATGCACATAGGGACCGGCGGTCTGCGAAGCCGATTCCTTGAGGCGATTGAGATCCTGCACCATCACAAGCCCTCCCGGCGATTGTCGAACCGGGTTGCCCGCCGACCGCGCAGGACGATGTCGAACTTGTAGGCCCGGGCATCCATCGGAATCGTGTTCTGCATGTCGAGGGCAGCGACCAGACGGTCGATCGCCGCCGGATCGGGGATCGTATTGACGATCGGACAGATCGGGATCAGCGGATCGCCTTCGAAATACATCTGGGTGATCAGCCGCTGGGCGAACGCCGCACCAAACAGCGAGAAATGAACATGCGCGGGCCGCCAATCGTTGACGCCGTTCGGCCACGGATAGGCCCCCGGTTTGATCGTGCGGAAGCAATACGCACCGGATTCATCCGTCAGCATCCGCCCGCATCCACCGAAATTCGGGTCAAGCGGCGCCATATAACCCTCGTTGCGGTGCCGATAACGGCCTCCCGCATTCGCCTGCCAAACCTCGATCAGCGCGTCCGGCACGGGTCGGCCGTCCTCATCCAGCACGTGTCCGTGCACGATGATGCGCTGGCCGATCGGATCGCCGTCCTTGGCGAAGTTTCGGATCAGATCGTTGTCGAGGGCACCGATCGTGTCGTGTCCGAACACCGGCCCGGTGATTTCCGACAGCGTGTTGTCGAGGGACAGGAGCGCCTTGCTCGGAGAACGCACGACGCTTGTCTTGTAACCGGCGGAATAGGCCGGCGGATGCCAGCTTCGGTCCCGTTGGTAAAAAGCGCCGGTCTTGCCGGGAGGTGCGGTCATGCGGTCTCCTTTTTTCCTGTTATGCCACCGGCTGACACACCCCGGCAACAGCCTTGCAACGGCGGACAACACACGTCACCCTCGCGCACCGACCCGCCAAAGGACTGGATCGCGGCATGTCAGAACCATCGAGTGCGTCCGGCCCCGCTTCGGGCGCTCCTAAACGGGGTTTTCCCGTCAGCGAATTCGAAACCCGTCTCGACCGGTTGCAAAGCCTTATGGAAAGAGACGGTCTGCACGCTCTGTTCTTCACAACGGAAGAGCCGATTCGCTACATCACCGGTTTTCAAACGCCGTTTTTCCAAAGCCCGACCCGACCCTGGTTCGTAATCGTGCCCGGCACAGGCAAGCCCATAGCTGTCATTCCCGAGATCGGTGCCGCTCTGATGGCCGCCACCTGGGTCGACGATATCCGCACCTGGGCATCGCCCGATCCGGTCGATGACGGCGTGTCGCTGCTGGCCGACGCACTTGCCGGTGCCGTGCCCGATCAGGGACGCATCGGCATGCCGATGGGTGCGGAAACCAGTTTGCGGATGCCGTTTCAGGATTTCGAACGGCTGCGCGAGGGGCTCGGCGGCCGCCGGTTTCAAGACGCCACGGCGATCGTGAACACGGCCCGTAGGAAAAAATCCACGTTGGAAATCGAAAAGATCGCCTGGGCCTGCGGTCGTGCGAGCGATGCCTTTGCCGCCCTGCCGAACTGGATCGGCGCGGGTTTTGCCGACACCGAGATCATGCGCCGGTTCCGGATCGACTGCCTGAACAGGGGAGTCGACGCCGTACCCTATCTTGTCGGCGGCGCAGGTCCCGACGGTACGGCAGACGTGATCGCCCCACCGACCGGCCGCGAGATCCGCTCCGGGGACATCCTCATGCTCGACACCGGCTGTGTCTATGACGGCTATTTCTGCGATTTCGACCGCAACTTTGCAGTTGGAACCGCATCGGATGCGGCCCGGCGGGCCTATCGAACGCTGCATCAGGCGGTCGACGCCGGCCTGGCGGTCGCCCGGCCCGGCGCAACCTGCGCCGATCTGTTCCGGGCCATGCAAAACTGCATCGGCGCATCGCCCGATTCGGTCGGCGATGTCGGCCGCGTGGGCCATGGACTCGGCATGCAATTGACCGAACCGCCCTCCCTCACACCGTTCGACGAAACGCCGCTCGCCGAGGGCATGGTTCTCACGCTGGAACCGAGCATGAGCGTCGTGCCTGGCCGCATCATGGTGCACGAGGAAAACATCGTCATTCAGGAGGACGGCTGCACGCTTCTGACGACCCGCGCGCCACCGGACCTGCCGGTGGTAACCTGAGTTGGTCCCGTCAGCGTGGAAGATCGCCGGCCTCGCAGGCAGGGTCGGTGCCCTTCGGACAGGCGCGCCGGCATGTCCCGGCCGGTCGATCACAGCAATCCCAAGAATGTGCGCAGCGGTGCCGCCTGGCCTGCCGCCATCGCGGCGCCGTCAACTGTGCGCAGGCCGATGCGTCCGGCCATCCGCATCAGCGGCGTCGGCGCAGCGCCCGTCACCGCATCGGCGACGATCGTCGTCGCCCCGTACCGGGTCGGATCGACCGGCAACGGGTCGTCGGCATGCATGCCGAGCGGGGAGGCGTTGACGACAATATCGTAATCGTCACCGGATCCGTCGATCCGGCAGGTTGTGGGCCGCCCGGGCAAGGCCTCGATCCGTGCCGCCAGCGCCTCGGCTTTTGCGCTGTCCACGTCTTGCAGGTCCACGCAGCGCGCTCCCTCGACCGCCGCCTGATAGGCAATGGCACTGCCCGCAGCTCCGGCACCGACAATCAGGATACGGGCATCCGCAATTGACCCGCCGAGGGCCGAGATCGCCCGTATCATGCCGACACCGTCGAACATCTCGCATTCCAACCGACCGTCCGCGTTCCGCCGGACCGCATTGGCCGCGCCGAGAAACCGCACGGCATCGCTGTGCCGGTCGCACAGGGCCGGCAGCGCCGGCTTATGCGGGATCGTGCTGACAAATCCGGGCACGTTGACGGTATGGCGAACCCAGTCGACAAGCGCCGGCAGACCCGCCGGCGCGATCTGCAGCGCGATCGCCAGCGCATTTTGCCGGGTCTGCTCGAAATGGGCATTCCAGAGTCCGGGCGTTGCCACCTGTGCAACCGGATCGCCGATCACCGGTACCAGCGTTCTGAGGGCCGTCTTCGCGGAATCGGTCAAATTGGCATGTGTTTCCGAACCGGCATGCTTGCACCCTTTGGTTACATCGGGGTAAGCAGCGGCGTTGACATTGTTTGTTGCATAGATGTAAAAATATGACACATTTTGGGAAATAGTCAAAAATATGATCTTCACGCGCAAGAGTTCGGAAAACGAAACGGTCGTCGGGCTGATCGCCAGCGCCGTCCGCCGCGATATATCTTTCGGTGACCTGCCCCCGGACAAGAAGCTCAAGATCGAGGAATTGCGCGCGCGCTACGGCGGATCGACCCATTCCATGCGCGAGGCGTTGACGCTGCTCACCGCGGAAGGTCTCGTCGAGGCGACCGCCCAGCGCGGATTCCGGGTCGCGTCAGCAACCGAAGACGATCTCAAGGACATCGTGCGCCTGCGCACCGAGATCGAACGGCTCGGCTTGGGCTGGTCGCTCGAAAACGGCGACGTGGCCTGGGAAGGCCGGGTCATTGCCGCGCAGCATGCGCTCGGCCGCGCCCGCGACGACGTGATGGCGGAACCGGTCGAGGCGGCTCTTGCCTGGGACGAAGCCAACCGGCAGTTTCATGCCAGCCTTGTGGAAGCCTGTGAATCGCCGCGGCTGATCGCCCTCCAGGCACAACTCTACGACCAGTCGCGCCGGTTTCGCCTGGCCGCCCTGCGCGAAGGCCAATTCGATTTCGCCGCCGAAACCAGGTGGCATGCCGATCTGGTGGCCGCCATTCTCGATCGCGACGCGGACCGCGCCGTCGCAGCGCTGACCGCCGTGATCGAATCCGTTCTTGGAAACCCCTGACTCGGAAAGCCGCTGAACAGGGATCAACAGGCGCATCCGCTCCGGGCGCGCCTTGAAAGGGAGGAAAACCATGACAGCGATCAGCAGACGGCACACGCTCGGCCTGATGGGAGGGGCCGCCGCGGCGTCCCTTATCGGAATGCCTGCGCTTGCCAGCACCAAAGTGAAGGTCGGCGCCTTGCGCTTCACAAGCCACGCCGCCAGTTTTGTCGCCTTCGAACGCGGATATTTTTCCGAAGCCGGCCTCGACGTCGAGTTCAAGTTCTTCCAGGCCGCCCAGCCCATGGCCGTGGCGATCGCGTCCGGCGATGCCGACTACGCCGTGACCGCTGTGTCCGGCGGTCTGATTTCACTGGCCGAAAAGGGCGCGGCGAAAGTCATCGGCGGCGCCTTGTCGGAGGAACCCGGCATCGACGGCCAGAAGATCCTCGTCTCCAAGGCCGCCTTCGACGCCGGCGTGACCGATCCCTCGAAACTGGACGGCAAGACTTTTGCCGTGACCCAGTCCGGGTCGTCCTTCCACTACATGGGCTCCAAGGTCGCCGCGAAAGAAGGCGTCTCGATGTCCTACAAGCCGCTGCAAAAGGTCGGCGCGATCATCGGTGCCATCAAGACCGGCCAGGTCGATGCCTGGTCGATCGTTCCGCACATCGCCAAGCCGCTGGCCGGCGCCGGCGCCGTGCACATTATCGGCGATATCGCGGATTACCTGCCGAACTATCAGGTAACGACAGTCTTTACG
Source organism: Rhodobiaceae bacterium (assembly GCA_028285165.1). Classification (GTDB taxonomy): domain Bacteria; phylum Pseudomonadota; class Alphaproteobacteria; order Rhizobiales; family JANQQB01; genus JANQQB01. The sequence continues at coordinate 18,239 of JANQQB010000058.1, read as the reverse complement.
TCCGCCGATAATGCCTCGGGCGAACGGGCAAAGACGGAGGCGTTCCTGAAGGCGTTCTCCCGCGGTGCCGACGATTTCAACGCCGCCCTGGTTGACAAGACAGCCGGCGACGACGCCGCCGAGGAAATGGTCAAGCTGATCCACAAATATGTCTATGCCGACCGGCCCTATGAAAAGGCCTCCGTCAGCATCCGCAACGGCGCCATGCGCATCAACAAGAACGCGTCGATGAACGTCGCCTCGATCCAGGACCAGATCGACTGGTTCAAGTCCGAAGACCTGATCAAGCCCTCGGTCACGCTCGACACCCTGGTCGACAAATCCTACGTCGAAGCGTCATAGCCCGATAAGCGGGACGGGTCCGCCCGTCCCGCACCCCGGATGCGGTCGCCTTCTGGAATGAAAAGCGGATACCAACACAATGGACCTCCATCTTCAGGCGATCAGGCATGCCTACGGCGAGACGGAGGTTCTGCGGGACATCGATCTGGAAATCCCGGCCGGACGGATCGTCTGCATCGTCGGCCCCTCCGGATGCGGCAAGTCGACCCTGTTGCGTCTGATCGGTGGTCTTGAGCGCCCGACATCCGGGCGCATCGTGCAAGTCGGAGAGCCGCCGGCGGAAAGCATCAATCCGCTGACCTACATTTTCCAGGATTTCGCCCTGCTGCCCTGGCGCACGGTGGAAGGCAATGTCAGCCTGGTCCTGGAAGACCACGGCATTCGCGGCGCCGATGCCGAAACGATCATCGCCGACGTGCTTGCCCGCACCAAACTCTCCGATTTCCGCAAGACATTGCCCAAACAATTGTCCGGCGGCATGAAGCAGCGGGTGGCGATCGCCCGCGCGCTTGCCGTCAAGCCGGCGGTCATGCTGATGGACGAGCCGCTTTCCGCGCTCGACAGCCAGACCCGCGAACTCCTGATGGACGATCTGGTCGGCTTGTGGACCCGCCAGCCGTTCACCGCCGTCTATGTCACCCACAACCTGCACGAGGCCGTGCGGCTCGGACATTCCATCGTGGTCCTGTCGCGGCGTCCCGGCCGGATCCGCGAGATCGTCGCCATCGACAAGCCGCTTAGCGACCGCGAGTTCGGCGATGCCGATCTCGAGGTCCACCAGAAACATCTCTGGACCCTGATGCGCGCCGAGGCCATGGCCGCAGACCAGGAATTGATCGATGTCTGAAACCGCCCTCTCTCCCGTCGAGCGCACGGTTGTCTTTCGCGGCGGCGGTTTTGCGCCGAAGGCGAAACGCTGGGTCGGCCCGCTGGTTTTTGTCGTGCTGATCGTCTTTCTGGAATTCGGCACCCGGCTGGGCTTCATTTCCGCGCTCACCATGCCGCGCCCGTCGGACGTGGTGTCCACGTTTGTCGATTTGTGGACGACGGGTCTCTTGTGGAAACACCTCTTGCCCTCGCTGTCTCGGCTTTTCATTGGCGCGGCGATCGGCGCCTCGCTTGGCATCGGCGTCGGGGTGCTGATCGGACTGTTTTCCTTCATCCGCGCCGGCCTTGTGCCGCTTGTCGCGGCGATCTTCCCGATCCCCAAGATTGCGCTCTTGCCGCTCTTCGTCATCTGGTTCGGAATTGACGAAGCCTCGAAATACGCGCTCATCGCGTTTGGCACGTTCACGCCGACCGTGGTCGCGACCTATGGCGCGGTCGACAATGTCGACCGCACGCTGATCCGCATGGGCCAGAGTTTCAGCCTGTCCTGGACGTCGATCGTCACCAAGATCGTGCTGCCCGGCGCGATGCCCGGCATTCTGTCCGGCCTGCGGGTCAGCCTCGCGATCGCGATCATTCTGCTAGTCGCTGCAGAAATGCTCGGTGCGGAATACGGTGTCGGCGCCTACATCCTGGAAGCCGGATCGCTTTACGATCTGGAACGCCTGTTTGCCGGCGTGACCATCCTGTCGATCATGGGCGTCGTGCTCAGCACGGCAATCGGCGCGATCGAGAACCGGTTGCTCGGCTGGCGGGTATGAGCCGCAAGGCGGAATCCGAATACGACGTAGTGGTTGCCGGCGGCGGCGCGGGCGGCGTCGGCGCAGCGCTCGGCGCTGCACGCGCCGGCGCCCGGACCTGCCTGATCGAGAAATACGGTTTTCTGGGCGGCGCCGCGACGCATTCGCAGGTGCTCGCCTATTGCGGCTTCTTTCAGCAGGGCCCGGATCCGATCCCGGCAATCGCCGGCGCGGCCTATCTCGTGCGCGACGAATTGCGGCGGCTCGGCATGGACGGCCAGCCGTTCCGATCCGAGACAACCGGCAACTGGATCATTCTGCTCGAACCGGAAGGCGTGAAACGGGCCCTTGACCGTGTGCTTGCCGACCATGGTGTCGATGTCCTGCTGCATACCCGCGTGGCCGCGGCCAGCCGTACCGCCCACGCGATCGAATCCGTCGTCGCCGCCGGCATGGACGGACGCAGCCGAATTGTCGCCGAAGCCTTCGTCGATGCGACCGGCGACGCGAACCTTGCCCTGGTTGCCGGTCTCGCCCATCGCGTCGGCGACGAAACGGGCCATCTCCAGGCGGCGACCGCCCCGATCCGCATCGGTGGCCTCGCCCACGACATGACCATCGATCGGGCGGCACTCGTCGCGGCGCTGGCACGCTATGCGCAGGAAGGCGGCGCTTACCCGAGTGCGCGCACGGACGGCGGCATTTACACGCGCCTGCCGGGCAGCGGCGACATGTGGTGGATGATCATCGACCTGCCGCTCGGCGATCTATCGTCACGGACGATTTCTGAGGCCGAACGGACCATGCGCGCCGCGGCCCATGATTACGTGGCGCTCCTGCGCCGCGAGGTTGCGGGATTCGAAGCCTGTCATCTGGTCCAGACCGGGCCACAGATCGGCATTCGTGAAAGCCGCCACCCCGAGGCTCGGTATGAAATGACCGGCGAGGATCTGCGCACCGGCCGGCAGCGTGCCGACGGCGTCGCGCGTGCGGCCTGGCCGGCCGAATTGCACGGCGAGGCCGGCAAACCGGTCTACATCCCCGTCGGCGGCGACGGCTATGCGCACATCCCGCTTGATGCCCTGCGCGCCCGCGGTCTCGACAACCTGTATTACGCCGGCCGTGTCATCGGCGCCGATGCGACCGCCTACGGATCCGTCCGCGTGATGGGGACCGGTTTCGCCAGCGGCGAGGCCGCCGGTGTCGCGGCTGCACGGCGCGATGCCGACGCTTCCGCGATCAGGGACACGATCCGCGAGATCGGGGGTCTCGTCTAAAACTCGAACCGAACCGGCAATCGATTCTGAGAGTAGTCGCCCTGAGGTTGCGCGCACATTATGCCGCACCGCAGCATGAATGCCGGCCCTCTTGATCTGGATCAATACGGTAGCGCCCATAAGTCCGCAGCATGATTCTGGCATACGCCCGCCCGTTCCGGGCATTTTTTCTTGGGGCTCCAGACATGAATAACGGTTTCCTTCTCATCGCGCTGCTCATCGGCTCGCTGTTCGCTTTGATGGGCGCAGCATTCGCGCATGATTCCCTGTTTCAGGCACACGCCTGGATTGTTCTGCTCATTCTGCTCGGAAGTTCGATCTTCATTTTCCGGCGCATGGACTTCTCCGCGGCCGGACAGACGCCCGATCAGACGGTCGCCGTGGCGGCTGGCGGGGACGCCCGGCCGGACTACGACGATGGCGTTGTGCGATACGGCGTGATCGCCACCATGTTCTGGGGTGTCGTCGGTCTTCTGGTCGGCGTGCTGATCGCCGCGCAACTGGCTTGGCCGGAGCTCAACATCGAGCCCTATCTGAACTTCGGCAGGCTGCGTCCGGTCCACACCTCGGCCGTGATTTTTGCATTCGGCGGCAATGCCCTGCTCGCCACCTCCTTCTACGTGGTGCAACGCACCTGCCGCGCCAATCTGTTCAGCAACGGCACGGCCTGGTTCGTGTTCTGGGGCTACCAGGCGTTCATCGTGCTCGCGGCCACCGGGTACGTGCTCGGCATCACCCAGTCCCGCGAATACGCCGAACCCGAATGGTATGTCGATCTGTGGCTGACGGTGGTCTGGGTCGCCTATCTGATCGTCTTCGTCGGCACGCTGATGAAGCGCAAGGAACCGCACATCTACGTGGCGAACTGGTTCTATCTGGCCTTCATCATCACCATTGCCATGCTTCACGTGGTGAACAACCTGGCCGTCCCGGTCTCGTTCCTTGGCGCCAAGAGCTATTCCGCCTTTTCAGGCGTTCAGGACGCCCTCACACAATGGTGGTACGGCCATAACGCGGTCGGCTTCTTCCTGACCGCAGGCTTCCTCGGCATGATGTACTATTTCGTGCCGAAACAGGCCGGCCGGCCGGTCTATTCCTACCGCCTGTCGATCATCCACTTCTGGGCGCTGATCTTCCTGTACATCTGGGCCGGGCCCCACCACCTGCATTACACCGCGCTCCCTGATTGGGCGCAGACGCTGGGCATGGTGTTCTCGATCATGCTGTGGATGCCGTCCTGGGGCGGCATGATCAACGGCCTGATGACCTTGTCCGGCGCCTGGGACAAGCTGCGCACCGACCCGATCCTGCGCATGTTCGTCCTGTCCATCGCGTTTTACGGCATGTCGACCTTTGAAGGTCCGATGATGTCCATCAAGTCGGTCAATTCGCTGTCGCACTACACCGACTGGACGATCGGCCACGTGCATTCCGGCGCGCTCGGCTGGGTCGGCATGATCTCCTTCGGCGCGGTCTACTACCTGGTGCCGAAATTGTGGAACCGCGAGCGGCTGTATTCGCTGCGCCTGGTGAACTGGCATCTCTGGCTCGCCACAATCGGCATCGTGATCTACGCCGCCGTGATGTGGGTGGCCGGCATCACCCAGGGCCTGATGTGGCGTGAATACGACGATCAGGGTTTCCTCGTGAACTCCTTCATCGAGACCGTGACGGCCATCCATCCTGAATATGTCATGCGCATGTTCGGTGGCCTGCTCTACCTGATCGGAGCGCTCATCATGGCCTACAACATCACCCGCACGATCCGTGGCGACCTGCGCGACGAAGTGCCCATGGGCGCCACCGGTGCGGCCCCCGTTCCCGCGGAGTAAGAACCATGCAGATCCTGAAAAGCCACGCCAAGATCGAGCGCAATGTCAGCCTTCTTATGGTGTTGTCGCTGGTGGTCGTTCTGATCGGCGGCATCGTCGAGATCGTGCCTCTATTCTACGTCAAGAACACGATCGAAAAGGTCGAAGGCATGCGTCCCTACTCACCGCTGGAACTGGCGGGACGCGACATCTACATCCGTGAGGGATGTTATGTCTGCCACAGTCAGATGATCCGCCCGTTCCGCGACGAAGTGGAACGCTACGGGCATTATTCCCTGGCTGCCGAAAGCATGTACGACCACCCGTTCCAATGGGGGTCGAAGCGCACCGGGCCGGATCTGGCCCGGGTGGGTGGGCGTTATTCGGATGATTGGCACGTCGCCCACCTCATCGACCCCAAGAGCGTCGTGCCCGAATCGATCATGCCGAGCTACGCCTTTCTGGCCACAACCCAGTTGAAGGCCGACGACATCGCCGCAAGACTGTCCGCCAATCGGGCCGTCGGCGTGCCGTACACCGACGAAATGGTTGAAAACGCGCTCACCGACATGCGTGCCCAGGCCAATCCCGACAGCGACGGAGCCGATGCCGTCGGCGAACGCTATCCGAAGGCGGTCGTCAGCAATTTCGATGGCGATGCGGCCAATCTGACCGAGATGGACGCGCTTGTCGCCTATCTGCAGATGCTCGGCACGCTGGTCGATTTCGAAACCTACCAAGCCGAAGAAAACCTGCGCTAGGAGGATTGATCAATGGATTACGAAACCCTGCGCCAGGCTGCGGATTCCTGGGGCTTGCTCTACCTGGTGGTCGTCTTTGTCGCCATCGTGATTTTCACCTTCCGGCCGGGCAGCAAACGCACCGCCGACGAGAATGCGCAGATACCGCTGAAAGAGGACTGATCCCATGGCGACCAATGAAGTTGACGAGATTAGCGGCACAGAAACGACCGGTCACGAATGGGACGGGATCAAGGAACTCAACACGCCCCTGCCCCGCTGGTGGCTGTGGACCTTCTATGCGACCATCATCTGGTCTGTGGGCTACATGCTTTACTATCCGGCCATTCCCCTCATCGAAGGTTCGACGATGGGCATTTCCGGCGTCACCAACCGCCAGGTCGTGGAACAGGAATTGGCCGCGGTTCGTGAGGCGAACGCAGACCGGCTGACGCGCATTGAAACCACGCCGCTCGAGGACATCCGAAAGGATGAAGACCTTCTGCGCTTTGCCGTCGCCGGCGGCGAATCCCTCTACAAGGTGAATTGTTCGCAATGCCACGGATCGGGCGCCCAGGGCGCACCGGGCTATCCCAACCTGAACGACGACGACTGGATCTGGGGCGGCCATCTGGATGCGCTTTACGTCACCATCAAACACGGTGTGCGCAACCAGGATGACGACGAAGCGCGGTTTTCAGAAATGCCCGCCTTCGGAGACGGGCTGCTTGAACGCGCGCAAATCAGCGACATCACCCAGTACGTGATGCAGCTCGCCAGCCTTGACCACAATGCGGAGGCCGCCGCCCGCGGTGCCGAGCCCTATGCGGAAAACTGTGCGGCCTGCCACGGCGAAGCCGGCGAAGGCGGTCGTGATTTCGGCGCGCCGCGTCTGTCCGATGCCCTGTGGCTGTATGGCGGGACCGCGGATGAGATCGCCCTGCAGATCGCACAGCCCAGGCATGGCGTGATGCCGCCCTGGGGCGCACGGCTGGGTGAAGCCTCGGTCAAACAATTGGCCCTTTATGTGCACAGTCTGGGCGGTGGCGAAGAACCGCCCGCGGAAGAGTAAACGCGACCTCTCACAGCCTGGACCGGAGCTGCCATGGCGAGCGAAACTGCCGTCGAAACCTTTGATGCCGAAGCCGTCAATTCAAAGCAGAACAGACAGCTTTATGCGGCCCGGCAGAAGATCCATCCAAAGCGGGCGACCGGGTATTTCCGGTCGCTCAAATGGATCATCATGGCGGTGACGCTCGGCATCTACTACATCACGCCCTGGCTGCGCTGGGACCGCGGTCCCTATGCCCCGGACCAGGCCGTGCTGGTCGATATGGCCAATCGGCGGTTCTACTTCTTTTTCATCGAGATCTGGCCGCACGAATTCTTCTTTGTTGCGGGCATGCTGGTCATGGCCGGTATCGGCCTGTTCCTGGTCACCTCCACGGTCGGCCGGGCCTGGTGCGGATACACCTGTCCGCAGACCGTCTGGGTCGACCTTTTCCTGGTGGTCGAACGGTTCTTCGAAGGCGACCGCAATGCCCGGATCCGTCTCGACAAGGCGCCGTGGACCTCGTCCAAGGTCGCAAAACGCACAGCCAAACATGTGGTCTGGCTGCTGATCGGCGTGGCGACCGGCGGCGCGTGGATCTTTTATTTTGCGGACGCTCCGACGCTCGCCTGGGATTTCATCACCAGTCAGGCCCATCCGATCGCCTACATCACCGTCGCAATCCTGACCGCCACGACCTACGTTTTCGGCGGCCTGATGCGCGAGCAGGTCTGCACCTATATGTGCCCGTGGCCGCGGGTTCAGGCCGCCATGCTCGACGAGCACTCGCTGACCGTCACCTACAACGATTGGCGCGGCGAGCCACGCACGCGGCACGCAAAGAAGTCCGCGGCGGCCGGTGAGGTTGTCGGCGATTGCGTCGACTGCAATGCCTGCGTCGCCGTTTGTCCGATGGGCATCGACATTCGCGACGGCCAGCAATTGGAATGCATCACCTGCGCCCTGTGCATCGACGCGTGCGATGGCGTCATGGAGAAGGTCGGCCGGGACAAGGGCCTGATCTCCTATGCCACCCTCGACACCTATAGTCGTAACATGGCGCTGGCGACCGGCGGCGATCCGGCCGCGCCCATCGATCCGACGCGCATCCGCACGCCGGACGGCAGATTGTCGACCGACACCGGCCCGTTCAACTGGCGGCATGTGATCCGGCCACGCACCCTCATCTATACCGCCATATACTGCGCCATCGGCCTGGCATTGTTGACGGCGTTGTTCGTGCGCGACCGCCTCGACGTCAACGTGTTGCGCGACCGCAATCCGGTCTACGTGCGGCTCAGCGACGGATCGATCCGCAACGGCTACCAGCTCAAGATCCTGAACATGCGCATCGAACCGCGCAGTTTCCTGGTCACGCTGGAAGGACTGCCGGGCGCATCTCTGCGGCTGACCGGCATCGATCAGCCGCAAGGCGCGGAATGGCGCGTACCCGTGGAAGCCAATCAACTTCGCAACGTGCGCGCCTTCATCACGGTGCCCGCGGATGCGATCGAAGCGACCATCACCGACTTTACCATCGTCGTGCGCGAGGCCGACGGTGCAGAAAGCGCCCGGGCCGATACCCGGTTCGAAGCGCCCCAGTAACACAGGTCAAGGAGGAAACATCGCCATGAAAAGCCCGTTTGCCTTCAGCGACGAGCACCCGTTCACAGGCAAGCATATGCTGATTGCCATGCTCTGCTTCTTCGGCGTGATCATTGCCGTCAACCTGACCATGGCGACGTTCGCCTCACAATCCTGGACCGGCCTGGTCGTGCGCAATTCCTATGTCGCCTCGCAACAATACAATGAACGTCTGGCGGCTTCCCGCGAACAGGCGGCCCGGCAATGGCAGGCAACGATCGACTATCGGGACGGCAGCATCGAATTCAAGCTGACGGACAAGGACGGTGCCCCGGTCCATCTCACGGACGCCAGTGCCGAGATCGGCCGTCCGGCCTACGAAGCGATGGACCATGAAGTCGCGCTGACCTATCGGTCCGACGGTCTGTATTGGGCAAAGGATCCGCTTGGACCCGGCGTTTGGCAGGTTGCCGTGACCGGAAACCATGAACAGGGCCCGTACCGGATCGAAGCACGTATCACCGTGGGCCAGGACGAGGCGGCAAACGGGATTGCAAAACAATGACCTGCTGCGGCATGGAAGCACGGCCCGACGAAGCGGCCATCCGCACCCGGCTTGAACGCGAACGCCTGCTGGCCGCCTCGCACAAGACCGACGATACGTGTGTACAAAGCGATTTTCTGGTGCCTGCCATGCATTGCGTCGGCTGCATCAAGGCGATCGAGACCGGCCTCACCCGCCTGCCCGGCGTGCGCACCGTCCGCGCCAACCTGTCGACCCGCCGTGTCAGCGTGCGCTGGTGTCCTGAGGACAATGGCCCGTCAGATTTTGTCGGCGCATTGGCCGATCTCGGTTTCGAAGCCGATATCTTTGATCTGGCCAACCTGAAAGAAGAAGGCGATCCGGTCGGGCGCCGGTTGCTCCTCAGCCTGGCCGTCGCCGGATTCGCAGCGGCCAACATCATGCTCTTGTCGGTGTCTGTCTGGTCGGGAGCGACAGCGGAAACCGCCGATCTGTTCCATCTCATCTCCGGTGTCATCGCAGTCCCGGCCGTGCTCTACGCCGGGCGGCCATTCTTTGCCTCGGCCCTGTCCGCCCTACAAGCGGCCCGTCTCAACATGGATGTGCCGATCTCGCTTGCCGTACTGCTGGCTCTTGGCATCAGCATCGCCGAAAGCATGTCAGGCGGTAAGGCGGCCTATTTCGATGCCGCCGTCACGCTGCTTTTCTTTCTGCTGATCGGTCGCTACCTGGATCATATGATGCGCCAACGGGCGCGCGGCGCAGTCACCCGCCTGTCCCGCATGATTCCAAGCGGCGCCACGCTGGTCCTGCCCGACGGCACCCTGTCCTACCGACCGTTGGGCGATATCGGCCCGGGCGACGAGATCGTCGTCGCCGCCGGCGAACGCGTGCCGCTGGATGGCAAAGTCAAAGAAGGCACCAGTGATCTCGATCGGTCGCTGGTGACCGGGGAAAGCGAACCCACGCCGGCCCGTCCGGGCCTCGACGTGGAAGCCGGCATTCTCAACCTGTCGGCGCCGCTGCGCATCGGCGTTACCCGCGTCGCCACCGAATCCTTCATCGCAGAAATCATGCAAATGATGGAGGCGGCCGAACAAGGCAAGTCACGCTACGTGCGCATCGCCGACCGGGCTGCCCGTATTTATGCGCCTGTCGTGCATCTTCTGGCCGCCATCAGCTTTGTCGGCTGGATGATATGGACCGGCGGCGATTGGCGCACCTCGCTGTTCGTCGCCATTTCGGTTCTGATCATCACCTGTCCGTGCGCGCTCGGACTTGCTGTCCCGATTGCCCAGGTCGTGGCCGCCAACCGGCTGTTTCGGTCCGGTATTCCGGTGAAGGACGGGGCCGCGCTCGAAAAACTGAAAGAGATCGACACGGTCGTGTTTGACAAGACCGGCACGCTGACGCTTGGGCAATTGCGCGTTGCCGATGTTTCGGGCGGCAGCCCGCGCGATCGCGACATCGCAACGGCGCTGGCCGGTCGCTCGGTCCATCCGGCGGCGCGTGCCATTGCCGAGACCGGCAAACCGTCCGCGTATATGGCACTTACCGACATAAGCGAAGAGGCCGGCTTCGGCATGCAGGCCCGCCATGACGGAAAGATAGCCCGCCTCGGCCGACGGAGCTGGGTCGCCGAGATCGCCGCCCCAAACGAGCTTCCAGCCGCATCCAGCGAGGGCGGAAGCGAAGTCTGTTTCGCCCGCGAAGGCGGACCGATGATGCGGTTTGGCCTGGCCGATACCTTGCGTTCCGATGCTGGCGAGACGGTGGCCCGTTTGGCCGGAAGCGGACTGGATACCTGGATTCTGTCCGGGGACACGGCCGGAGCAGTCGCGCCGGTAGCGGCACGCCTTGATATCGCGAAGTGGCGGGCCGGGCTCACACCGCAAGACAAAATTTCCTGCATCGAATCCCTGCAGGAGGAGGGCCGGAAGGTTCTTTTTGTCGGGGATGGTCTCAACGATGCGCCGGCGCTGGCCGCTGCCCATGTATCGATCGCGCCGGCAAGCGGTTCCGATATCGGTCGGTTGTCGGCCGACCTCGTCCTGACGGGCAAGACCCTAGGTGCCCTCGACACGGCCGTTCGTGTCGCGCGACAGACCGGCCGTATCGTCCGGCAGAATCTCGGCCTTGCCGTTGCCTACAATTGTATCGCTATTCCCATCGCGGTGTCCGGCCATGCCTCACCGCTGGTGGCCGCCATCGCGATGTCTGCGTCCTCGATCCTGGTTGTCGCCAACAGTTTCCGCTTGAACCTGGATAGGGGCGGCGCATCTGCGGCTGCCCGACGTCCCGTCGTACCCGCAGCGCCGCGTCCAAGCGGCCTGCGGCAGAAACAGGCAGGTACGGCATGAACCACCTGATCATCCTGATCCCGATCGCGCTGTTTCTGGGAGGCCTGGGTCTGGCGGCCTTCATCTGGAGCCTGAATTCCGGCCAGTACGAAGACCTGGACGGCGCCGCCGAACGCATTCTCGACGACGACTGATCGGTCGCGACGCCAGTCGGGCGTCTGTCCGCGCAGAAGTGGTTCGTTCCGTAGCGCCGGATTCGGCCTGGCAAAGCCGGGAAACAAGCACTTTCGACGTTAAGCACTTTGCCTGAACCCGGTTTGGGCGGTCGGGAATGTATGTTAGATCCCGATCCTGCAAACGGAAATCTGCGGACAATCCCAGCCTTTAAGTACCGCGCGGTCAATCTTATTTGAACTTTCGGCATCACAGGTTTCATGTTAGGGAATTTTCGCAGGGTTTATGCGGGCGACAGGCGATCTGACACCTTTTCTATTGCAGGTTTACTTGTCCTGGGAGCGGTTGCAGGTGGCAGCGAAGGCTACAGCGGCGTCAACCGATCTCTGAAAACCAGAAAAAAGAGCGAGTTTCCGAGTGAGTGTACCGTTTGAGAAATTTCAGCGTGTCGGATCGGGCGATTCCGGTGTGTCGCTGGCACCGGCGTTCTGGTTCATCTGCGCGATTGCAGCCGGTATTGCGTTTTTCTGGTACGGCATCGTCTCGCTCGGCCAGGCCTGGCAAACACCGGAATACAGCCACGGCCCGCTGATCCCGATCATTTCCGGTTTCCTTTTCCTGCAGGAAATGCGCCACTTGCCGCCGCGGCGCGGCGCCATTACCGATCAATGGTGGCCGGGTGTCAGCGTCGTCACGGCGGCACTGCTGGTCGGACTGCTCGGCAACCTGACGCAGATCCCGGATATCGTCACCTACGGGATGATCCTCTATCTCTGGGGACTGGTTCTGGTCGTGAACGGTTGGACCCGTGGCCGTATGCTGTGGCCGTCCATCCTGCATCTCGTCTTCATGCTGCCGCTGCCGCAATTCATTTACTGGAAGGTGTCGATTTACCTCCAGACCGTCTCTTCGGAGATCGGCGTCTGGCTGATCATGCTGTTCGACATTCCTGTCTTCCTGGATGGCAACATCATCGATCTGGGCGTCTACAAACTGCATGTGGCGGAAGCCTGTTCCGGGCTGCGCTATCTGTTCCCGATCATGAGCTTCAGCTACGTATTTGCGCTGCTCTATCGCGGTCCGATGTGGCACAAGGCCGTACTTTTGTTGTCATGCGTCCCGATCACGGTGTTGTTGAACTCGTTCCGGATCGGCGTGATCGGCGTCCTGGTCAATTCGTACGGGATCGGGCACGCTGAAGGCTTCCTCCACATGTTCGAGGGCTGGGTGATCTTCCTGGCCTGCGTGCTTCTCCTGATCGGTCTCGTGGTCTGCCTGCGCCTTTTGACGCGCGGCTCGAAGGGATCGATTGCCGATGCGATCGAGCTCGACTTCAACGGCGCCGGGACACAGCTTGCCAAGATCCAGACGATCGTTCCGTCCCGCGCGCTGATCGTGTCCGCGATCCTGCCGATGATCTGCGCAACGGCTTGGTACGCCTCTCCGGGCGCCCAGAGCGTCACCGTGGAGCGCGCTCAACTGGTGGCGTTTTCCCGGTCATTCGACGGCTGGAGCGGCAGCTTGTCGTTCGTCGAACCGGAAATCGAGGTTGTGCTCGGCGCCGACGACTATCTCTCTGCACACTATGAGAGCAAACAAGAAAACGGACCGGTCGGCCTCTTCATCGCCTATTACGACAGCCAGACCGAAGGCAGCGGCATCCACTCACCTGAGGTCTGCCTGCCTGTCGGTGGCTGGGAAGTGTCCACCTGGAGCCAGAAGCCGGTCTCGTTCACCGATTCCGCGGGAAGCCAGGTGTCGTTCGACGTGAATCGCGCCGTGATCCAGAAGGGCCTGGCCCAGCAGGTCGTCTATTACTGGCTTGAGGGCCGCGGCCGCCGCCTGACGAGCGATTATGTCGCCAAGGCCTACACCGTGCTTGATCAGATCACCATGAGCCGGAGCGATGGCGCCCTCGTTCGTATCATCACGCCGATCGGTGCCGGCGAGACCGAAGCCGACGCGGATGCGCGTCTGCAGCGCTTCCTGCCGGGCATGGTCTCTCGCCTGCCGGAATTCGTGCCGCAATAGATACCGTATCCTGAGAGGGGACGGACGGCCCGATCGATCTGTCGGCAATCAGCAGGTTGATGAGGCCTGGCAGGCAGAGCGTCCCGCCGGTTTGGCGGGCTCTCCTCGGACCGACAATGCTGATGCCCAACAACGCAGTGAGTCAAATAACTGAATCGCTTGCATGCAACCGCAGCCAGGGCAATCCGACTGCGCCCGGCAGGCGATCCTGATTTCCAGACATCATTTCTGCGAGTGATCGTCCGTTCTGACCGAGCGCACCACGTGCGTTTCAACGCAGGCCGATCCTACGGCTGAAGCTGACAAAACAACGTGTGTCGGGCGCGGATGACGGCGAAACGGATACGGCGCTACAATTGCGCCATTGCGGACCGCACCGCATCGATCAGGCGGTGTTCGGCCGCCGACGGGATCGGCGTCGCCGACCGGTTTGACGGCACGTCGGTGAAGAAGGCGTTGAGCGTCTGGCTCAGCGCGTCCGCATCGTCCGCGACATGAATGCCCGGCTGACCGCCGAACTGCTTGACGGTCGCGTATTGATGATCGTTGCGGTGTTCGGCCAGATGCGCGCGCCGCGGCATAATAACCAGCGGTTTCGCATAGGTCATCGCGGTGATGATGGAGCCCATGCCGGCATGCGCGACGATGCACTCCGCTTCCTGACAGCGCTGTTTGAACTCGGCTGGCGAAACATGAGCGGTGTAGTCGAAATGTTGCGGCCGGTATCCGTCGGGCCCGGGATTGGCGATCTGGGCGAATACGTCCGTCCGTCCGGTTTCTTCGACCCAGGAATCGACGGCGCCGATCAACCGGTCGAAGGGAAGTTGCGTCCCCACTGTTACAAAAATCATAGGACCGACCCCCAGAAATGCGGGCCTTCCGGCCGCGCCAGATGCTTCCATTGCGTCAGGCAGAGATCGGCATGACGGGCAGCCTTTTGGCCGGACAGTGAGAGTTCGTCGGCATTTGCGATGCTGTCGATCCAGATCGAACGGATGCCCAGATATCGCCCAAGGCGAACGGCAAAGTAACCCGGCGCGGCACCCGTGGTCACGACAATATGCGGACGCACGCGCAACAGCACGATCAGGATGGCCGCCAATTGCTGGACCAGCCGGAACTTGTTCCACCTGTTGGCATCCGGGACGACGAAAAAGTCAGGGACTTTTGCATGGCAGGCGTCGCGCACGACCTCGTCGCGATACCCCGCATCCGTCGTCACATAGGTGACTTCGGCATCTTGCCAGGCATTGCGAATCCGCCTCAATTGCACCCAGTGACCGCCACCCGACGCAATTGCCAAAACTTTCTTGCCTGACAGCAGATTTTCCCGAACAGAATTACCTTTTACGAAAGGTAAATCGCCGTCCTCACCGGTGCGACTCTTCAACGCGACCCAACCCCCATACGCGGAAGAACTTGATCTTCCAGGACACTCATCTGAAATGCTCCGGTGGCGTGGCCATCGACTGGCCTGCGGACCATTTCCACTATGCACTCTTTTTGCTGCAACGCCTGAGGCGACCAGGCGTCGTTCGAAAGTCGTTGCCTTCCGTCTGCTACAAGAACTATGCATTTGTACAACACGTTTCAACGAATATAAATAAATATTAACCTTAACAGGTTACGACCTCGTCTCACACGTGCTGCCCGATTCCGCAGCGCCGGACCAGCCAGGTTCCCGAACGACGGCATTGTTTCCCATCGACCGGCTGTCCGCACCGCCGCGCCGTCTGCGGACTGCCGAATGCGTTGACCCTTCGGTTCCGCCCTGCCGGTTGCGGTCTGGCGGTGCGACCGCTCTGTGCGGCACGGCCATGTTACCGCAACTTACGGCATCGGACTTGAATCCGGGCGATACAATTGCCTTATAAGGTCGATCATCGAGAGTTGGAACAAGAATGGGCCCGAAATGTGTCGACAAGGGGGCGCAAAGCGGCACGCTCAGGTATTGTGAAGCGCCGCGCAATTAACCGTGCGTGTTCACGATATCGAAACGTGGCAATATGATGTCGCACCGGTGTTTGCTATGGAGACCTTGCATAGTGTTGTGGTCCGGCGGCGAAACTGGTATTCTTCGCGTGTTTCAAGGCATAATTCGGTCGGGGCAAGACTTTCGATCCAGTAGTTCGTGATCGTGCAGATGTCACGTGAACGATCAGAGTAGAGTTTTGATGGGGGTTCCATTGTCTTGTCAGCTGTTCCGCGTACCCGCTACCGTTGCGCTCGTCGTGGCAAGTCTGGCGCTTGCGGCCTGCGAATCGGCCGACGAAAGGGCCCAACGCCACTATGAACGGGGCCTGGAACTTCTCAAGGACGGCGATTCGACCAAGGCCAGCCTGGAGTTCAGGAACGCGCTGAAGCTGCGCAACAACATGCCCGGCGTGCATATGGAACTCGGTCGGATTGCCCAATCCGCCGGCGACCTCCGCGGAGCTCTTGGCCATTATCAGGTCGCAGTGGGAATCGACGAGACCTTGCTCGACGCCCATTACCGGATCGGGCAGATCATGCTGCTCGCCGGTCAGTTGGACGAAGCGCTGCGATACTCGACCACGGCCTTTCAACTGGCACCGCAGGATCCCCGCATCCTGGCGCTGAAGGCCGCTGTCGCCTTGAAGCTCGAAAACGTCGATTCGGCCCGCAAGACCGCCAACGAAGCGCTGGCGATCGACGGCACCAACACCGATGCCCGAATGGTCCTGGCGGCCTTGGCGGCAAGAGACGGGGATTTGCCCGGTTCGCTCGGTGAGTTGGCGATCGCGATGGAGCACGATCCGAAAAACGTCGCGGTGCATATTTTCCGGGTGAACATTCTTGAACAGGCCGGGCGGATTGGCGAAATCGGCCCGGCGCTGGAAGCGTTGTTCGCCCATTATCCGAACAATGCCAATTACCGGCAGTCGCTAGTGCGCTGGCATTTGCGCCGCGGCAATGACGCCGAAGCGGAAGCCGAACTGCGCACGATCGCCGCGCAGAACCCGGACAACACGAGCATGGCAATCAATGTCGTGCAATTCCTCAACCAGAAAAAGGGCTATGACGCGGCGCGCGCCGAACTGGTGTCGTTGATCGCCGGCACCGAAGACACCGAGCGCCGGTTTGAGTTCGAATCCAATTTGGCCCGTCTGGACGCGTCCAACGGCAAGCAGGACGAAGCCTTGGCGCAATTGCGCGCCATCATTTCCTCAAGCGACATCCCTCAGGTTCGAAATTCCGCCCAGGTTTTGTTTGCCCGGCTGAAACTGATCAACGCCTCGAGCGACGCGGCCGTGCGCACCGAAGTGAAAGGGATCTTGCAGGATGTTCTGACGGCTGACGCCAGCAACACCGATGCGCTCTACCTGAGCGGTCAATTGGAACTGGCCGAGGACAATTACGACCGGGCCATCGAATACCTGCGCTCGGCACTGAACGAAGCGCCGAATTCGGCCCCGGTTCTGCTGCTTCTTGCGACCGCCCACGAACGCGCCGGACGCCCAGATCTGGCTGGTGAACGCATGGCATCGGCGGTTCAGGTGTCCAATCACGCCCCGCAAGCCGCGCTTGCCTATGCCCGCTTCCTGGCGCGCAGTCCCGACAAGCGCGAGTTCGCTGCCGGCGTCCTGGAAGATGCCATCCAGCGGTCGCCGCGCAATGTACAAATGCTGCGGGCGCTCGCCAACCTGCGCCTGCAATTGAATGACTGGGTCGGCGCGGAGGAAATCGCCCAGCAATTGCGGCAATTGGAGGATGGCGGCTCGGCCGACCAGATCATCGCCGCCTCGCTGAGCGGCCAAGAGCGGTTCGACGAGAGCATTTCGCTGCTTCAGGAATCCAACGAACAACGCGGCAACACGCGGTCCAATATGGCTGCCATGGTCGCCGCCTTGTTGCGCTCTGACAGAATAGCGGCGGCAAAAGAATTCGTTGCCGGTGTTCTGGCCGATAATCCGCAAAACGCCGAAGCGCATATGTTGATGGCGACGCTGAACCTGCGCCAAAGGGATTTTGCCCCGGCCGAGGAGCATCTTCGCGCCGCAGTCGAAAGCGATCCGGAAAGCATCCGTGCCTATTCCACGCTCGCTGCCTTCTATGTCCAGCAAGATCGCCCGGACGAGGCGCGACAGGTCTTGAATACCGGCCTGGAACGGCGGCCGGAATCCGCGCCTCTCATCCTCGTGCGGGCCAATCTGTACGAAAAGACCGGCGAGTTCGAAAAGGCCATCGAAGATTATGAAAGGCTTTATGCGCTTCGGCCGTCGAGCTATCTGGTCGCCAACAATCTGGCGAGCCTGTTGACGGATTTCCGCAGCGACCCGGACTCGCTGGAACGGGCCGGTCGGGTGGCCCAGCGCCTGAGCAATTCCGACATTCCGCAATTCCAAGACACCTACGGCTGGGTTCAATACCTGCGTGGTGAGTATCAAGAGGCCGTCAGCATTCTCGAACCTGCGGCCGAGGCCCTGCCGGACAATCTGTTGGTCCAGTACCATCTCGGCATGGCCTACGCCAAAGCGGAGAAGACCGAGTTGGCTCGCAAGCAATTGGAAAAAGTCGTGGCGATGGCGGATGGCAAGACGTTTCCGCAGCTCGCTGCGGTCAAATCGACATTGAAGGGTCTTGAGACCACACCACAACAGGGTCAGTAAAGCCGCATTGCGGCGGCAGTTGGGAACCGGCACATGTCCATTTACGATGCCCATTTTGGATTGACGCAGCGCCCTTTTCTGATGGCGCCGGATCCGCAATTCATTTACTGGTCCAAGGCGCATTCCCTGGCCTTCACCATGCTGCGC
>JANQQB010000040.1 GCA_028285165.1 Rhodobiaceae bacterium | reverse complement strand
CGCGTTCACCACCAGGATCGCGCCGTCCATCTGCGCCGCACCCGTGATCATGTTCTTCACGTAGTCGGCGTGGCCCGGGCAGTCGACGTGCGCGTAGTGGCGGTTATCGGTCTCGTATTCCACGTGTGCGGTCGAGATCGTGATGCCGCGCGCCTTTTCTTCCGGTGCGCCGTCGATCTCGTCATACGCTTTGAAATCGCCGAAATACTTCGTGATCGCGGCCGTCAACGTCGTCTTGCCGTGATCGACATGACCAATCGTCCCAATGTTGCAATGCGGCTTGGTCCGCTCAAACTTTTCCTTAGCCATTGGGGCTCTCCGTTTCTCTGACTTCTCGTGTGGTTATGGGTCTGGGTGGTGTCGGATCAGGCGTATTTCGACTGAACTTCTTCAGCGATCGCCTGCGGCACCTGCTCATAATGGTCGAACTGCATCGTGTACTGCGCCCGTCCCTGGCTCATCGAGCGCAGTTGCGAGACGTAACCGAACATGTTTGCGAGCGGCACCATGGAATTGATCACCGTGGCGACACCACGGGCTTCCGTTCCCTGGATCTGGCCGCGCCGCGAATTCAGGTCGCCCATGATCGAACCGGCATATTCGTCCGGCGTCACGACCTCGACCTTCATGATCGGCTCAAGCAGCTTGGCACCCGCCTTGCGGCAGCCTTCGCGAAACGCCGCACGCGACGCGATCTCAAAGGCAAGCACGCTGGAATCGACGTCGTGATAGGCACCGTCGATGAGCGTCGCCTTGATGTCGAGCATCGGGAAGCCGGCAAGCGGACCCGACGACATGACGCTCGAAATCCCCTTTTCGACGCCCGGAATGTATTCCTTGGGAACCACACCGCCGACGATCTTGGAATCGAACACAAAGCCCTCGCCGGCCTCGGCCGGTTCCAGAATGATCTTGACCCGCGCGAACTGACCGGACCCACCGGTCTGCTTCTTGTGGGTGTAGTCGATCTCGGCTTCCCGCGTGATCGTCTCGCGATAGGCCACCTGCGGCTGACCGATATTCGCCTCGACTTTGAACTCCCGCTTCAGGCGGTCGATGATGATGTCGAGGTGCAGCTCGCCCATACCGGCAATGATGGTCTGACCGGATTCAGCGTCCGACTTGACCCGGAACGACGGATCCTCAGCGGCCAGACGGTTGAGCGCGAGGCCCATCTTCTCCTGGTCGCCCTTGGTGTTCGGTTCCACGGCAATCTCGATGACCGGCTCGGGGAACTCCATCCGCTCAAGGATAACCGGGCTGGACGGATCGCACAGCGTGTCGCCGGTCGTGGTTTCCTTCAGGCCGGCAATCGCAACGATGTCTCCGGCATAGGCGACGTCGATGTCTTCCCGGCTGTTGGAATGCATCTGCAGCATCCGGCCGACGCGCTCGCGCTTGTCCTTGACGGTGTTCAGCAGCGACGAGCCCTTGTCGAGCTTGCCGGAATAGATCCGGCAGAAGGTCAGCGAGCCGACAAACGGGTCGTTCATGATCTTGAACGCCAGCAACGACAGCGGTTCGTTGTCGTCCGCCTTGCGTTCGGTCTCTTCTTCCGTCTTGGCGTCGATGCCCTTGATGGCCGGCACTTCGACCGGGTTCGGCAGGTAATCAACAACGGCATCAAGAAGCGGTTGTACACCTTTGTTTTTAAAGGCGGATCCGCAGAGGATCGGAACGAAGTCACCGGCGATCGTACCGCGACGGATCAGGCTCTTGATGGTGTCGGCATCCGGCTCTTCGCCTTCCAGATACGCTTCCATCGCGGCTTCGTCGAGTTCGACTGCGGTCTCGATCAGTTTCTCGCGATACTCGGCCGCACGGTCCACCAAATCCGCCGGGATGTCTTCCTCATGGAATTTCGCACCCAGCGATTCTTCTTCCCAGACGACCGCCTTCATCTTGATCAGGTCGACGAGGCCCTTGAACTCGCTTTCCGCGCCGATCGGCAATTGCGTGACCAGCGGATTGGCGCCGAGCCGCTCGATGATCATTTCGACCGAGCGATAGAAATCCGCCCCGACCTTGTCCATCTTGTTGACGAACACCATGCGCGGCACGTTGTACTTGTCGCCCTGGCGCCAGACCGTTTCGGTTTGCGGTTCAACGCCGGCATTGGCGTCGAGCAGCGCGACCGCGCCATCGAGCACCCGCAGCGAGCGCTCGACCTCGATCGTGAAGTCGACGTGGCCGGGCGTGTCAATGATGTTCAGGCGCTTGTCGTTCCAGAAGCAGGTGGTCGCAGCCGAGGTGATGGTGATCCCCCGTTCCTGCTCCTGCTCCATCCAGTCCATCGTCGCGGCGCCGTCATGGACTTCGCCGATCTTGTGGCTTTTGCCGGTATAGTAGAGAATCCGCTCGGTCGTCGTCGTCTTGCCGGCGTCGATATGCGCCATGATGCCGAAATTGCGGTATTCTTCAATCGGATGCGTACGGGACATCGCGTTCGCCTTTCGAAACCAAAATCACCAACGATAGTGGGAGAATGCCCGGTTGGCTTCCGCCATCCGGTGAGTGTCTTCACGCTTCTTGACCGCCGTCCCCCGGTTGTTGGCAGCGTCGAGCAATTCGCCGGACAGCCGTCCCGTCATGGTTTTTTCATTGCGGCTCCGCGATGCGCTGATCAGCCAGCGGATGGCCAATGCCTGACGCCGCTCCGTACGCACTTCAACGGGAACCTGGTAGGTCGCGCCGCCGACGCGTCGCGACCGGACTTCGACCTGCGGCATGACGTTGTCGAGCGCCTGACGGAACACATCGACCGGGTCCTGACGGGTCTTTTCCTCGACGATGTCCAGAGCGCCATAGACGATGCGCTCGGCGACCGACTTCTTGCCGTCATACATCACCGAATTCATGAATTTCGAAATAACGATGTCGCCGTATTTGGGGTCTGGAAAGACTTCCCGTTTTTCGGCTCTGTGGCGGCGCGACATGTATGGTCTTCCTTTGAACTTGGTCTCAAGCGTTCGACAAAAAGAAAAACGGCCTTACTTCGGCCGTTTCGCACCGTATTTCGAACGGCGCTGTTTGCGATCCTTGACGCCCTGGGTGTCGAGCACGCCACGAATGATGTGGTAGCGCACACCGGGAAGGTCTTTCACGCGGCCGCCGCGGATCATCACGACGGAGTGTTCCTGCAGATTGTGACCTTCGCCCGGAATGTATCCGATCACCTCAAAGCCGTTGGTCAGGCGGATCTTCGCAACCTTACGCAACGCGGAGTTCGGCTTTTTCGGCGTCGTCGTATAGACGCGCGTGCATACGCCGCGCTTCTGCGGGCAGGCTTCCATGGCCGGAACCGTGTTCCGTTTGACCTTCGGCGTCCGTGGCTTGCGGATCAGCTGTTGTACAGTTGGCATTGCGGGCCCTTTAATCCGTCCATCACCTGCGCGCTGCCTACAACGCGCAGAAAGAGCGCCATGTCTGTTCCAGGAACCGACAGGCGCGGAAAAAACAGAGGACCGAAAGCCTGCGCTCTCGGTCGTGTACCAGGTTATAAGCGTCTCAGACCTCGACAGCGTATAAGCCCGAATGTTGGGAGCCGAGGCGGCCCCTAACCGCATAGACTTACGTGACCTGTCATTGAGGTGCGCGGAAACTACTGACTCGGCTTCGTGCCGTCAAGCCGGATTTCCACTTTTTTGACCCGAAACGGCAAATTTCCGGCGCCGGTAAGGTAAAGATGGCCCGCCGTCCTGCAAACCGCTCCAAAAGCACGCCAGCACGCACCGCCAAACGCCGGAAACGAACCGGCCGGCGGCGGAAAGCCGGCAGCCGAATCGCGACCGGGCAAAGCCTCGCTCAAAGAGAAACGGGCGCCCGCGGCGCCCGTTTCGAATTGTGTTATTCCGCGGCCCCGGAGAGGTCCGCCAGCGCCGCCTCGGCACTGGCCTCCGATTGTCGCTGACGTTCCTCCAGGATCAGGTCGTCGCGATGCGTCGCGACCTGGCGGATCCGTCCGATCATGCCGCCGGTACCGGCCGGGATCAGCCGTCCGACGATGACGTTCTCCTTCAGGCCTTCCAGCGAATCGACCTTGCCGCTGACCGAGGCTTCCGTCAGCACGCGCGTGGTCTCCTGGAACGATGCGGCCGAGATGAACGAGCGCGTCTGCAGGCTGGCCTTGGTGATGCCGAGAAGCACCGGTGTTCCGGTGGCCGGCGTACGACCATCGTTGACCGTCTTCTCGTTGATCTCTTCCAGTTCCGTCCGGTCGATCGCATCGCCCGCGATCAGCCCGGTTTCGCCCGGATCGTTGATCTCCACCTTCTGCAGCATCTGGCGCACGATCACTTCGATGTGCTTGTCGTTGATGCCGACGCCCTGCAGCCGGTAAACCTCCTGGATCTCGTTGACGAGATAGCTCGCGAGCGCTTCCACGCCCTTGATCGCCAGGATGTCGTGCGGTGCCGGATTGCCGTCCAGAATGTAGTCGCCCTTCTCGACCAGGTCACCTTCCTGCAGGTGGAAGTGCTTGCCTTTCGGGATCAGGTATTCGACCGGCTCCTGATCCTCCTCGAGCGGCTCGATGATGATCCGGCGCTTGTTCTTGTAGTCCCGACCGTACCGGATCTTGCCGTCGATTTCGGCGATGATCGCGTGATCCTTCGGACGCCGCGCCTCGAACAGTTCGGCCACCCGCGGCAGACCGCCGGTGATGTCCTTGGTCTTGGCGCTTTCAAGCGGGATCCGCGCGAGCACGTCGCCGGCTTTGACGCTGGTGCCGGGTTCCACCGACAACACGGCATCGACCGACAACAGGTACCGGGCATCCGATCCCTTTTCGAGCTTGATGACTTCGCCGTCCGCACCGGTGACGGTAATCGCCGGCTTCAGATCCTGCGTCCGGCTCGTGGACCGCCAGTCGATGACGACCCGCTTGGTGATGCCGGTTGCCTCGTCGGTGGTCTCCTGAACCGATGCGCCGTCGACGACATCCTCGAAGCCGACCGTACCATCGCTTTCGGTGAGGATCGGGCGGGTATAGGGATCCCATTCGGCAATGCGTTGGCCGCGCTTGATCTCATCACCTTCGTCGACATGCATCCGGGCGCCGTAGGTCACCTTATGCACGGCCTGCTCGTTGCCCTCGCCATCGACGATGACAACCGCGACGTTGCGGCCCATGACCACAAGACGGCCATCGGAATCCCGGGCCATACTGCGGTTGCGGATCGTGACCTTGCCTTCGAAATTCGATTCGATGAACGAGGAATCGACCACCTGCGCGGTACCGCCGATGTGGAAGGTCCGCATCGTCAGCTGCGTGCCCGGTTCGCCGATCGACTGGGCGGCGATCACACCGACGGCCTCACCCATATTGACCGGCGTGCCGCGGGCAAGATCGCGCCCGTAGCAGGCGGCACAGACGCCGACCTTGGTTTCGCAGGTCAGGACCGAGCGGATCTTCAGCGCCTGGATGCCGGCATTCTCGATCTGCTCGACATGCTTTTCCTCCAACAGCGACCCTGCCGCCGCAATCAGCTCACCGCTCACCGGATCGACGACGTCTTCCGACGGCGAGCGACCCAGGATCCGGTTGCCGAGCGAGGACACGACCTGGCCGGCATCGACGATCGCCTGGACGGTAAGCCCGTCCGTGGTGCCGCAATCCGGCTCGGTGATGATGCAGTCCTGGGCCACGTCGACGAGCCGCCGGGTCAGATAGCCCGAGTTCGCCGTCTTCAACGCCGTGTCGGCCAGTCCCTTGCGGGCGCCGTGCGTGGAGTTGAAGTATTCCAGAACGCTGAGGCCTTCCTTGAAGTTCGAGATGATCGGCGATTCGATGATCTCGCCGGACGGCTTGGCCATCAGGCCGCGCATGCCGGCAAGCTGCTTCATCTGCGCCGGCGAACCCCGGGCACCGGAATGCGACATCATGTAGATCGAGTTGATCGGCTTCTGCCGGCCGGATTCGTCGTCGACCTGCACCGAGGAGATCTTCTTCATCATCTCGTCGGCGACGCGATCGGTACACTTCGCCCAGGCGTCGACAACCTTGTTGTACTTCTCACCCTGGGTGATCAGGCCTTCATTGTACTGCTGCTCGTAATCCTTCACGAGCTGCTGGGTCTCTTCGACGAGATCGCTTTTCTTGGCCGGGATAACCATGTCGTCCTTGCCGAACGAAATGCCGGCGCGGCAGGCATGGCCGAAGCCGAGAGCCATGATGCGGTCGCAGAAGATCACCGTCTCCTTCTGGCCGCAGGCCCGGTAGACCGTGTCGATCATCGCACTGATCGACTTCTTCGGCATCAGCTGGTTGCAGATATCGAACGGTACGGCCGGGTGGCGCGGCAGTAATTCGCCGATCAGCATCCGGCCCGGAGTCGTGTCGTGGATCTCCGACGTCGGATTGCCGTCCGCATCGACCGACTTGAAGCGGCCGCGGATCTTGGTGTGCAGGGTGACGGTCTTGGATTCCAGCGCATGGTGCAATTCGCCCATGTCGCTGAAGAGCATGCCCTCGCCCGGCTCGTTCTCCGCCATGATCGACAGATAATAGAGCCCCAGAACAATATCCTGCGACGGCACGATGATCGGCGATCCGTTTGCCGGGTGCAGGATGTTGTTCGTCGACATCATCAGGACACGGGCTTCGAGCTGGGCTTCAAGCGACAGCGGCACGTGCACCGCCATCTGGTCGCCGTCGAAATCCGCGTTGAACGCAGCGCAGACCAGCGGATGAAGCTGGATCGCCTTGCCCTCGATCAGCGTCGGTTCGAACGCCTGGATGCCGAGACGGTGCAGCGTCGGCGCCCGGTTCAGAAGCACCGGGTGCTCGCGGATCACCTCGTCCAGGATATCCCAGACTTCCGGCCGCTCCTTCTCGACGAGCTTCTTGGCCTGTTTGACCGTCGACGAATAGCCCTTGGCGTCAAGCCGCGAATAGATGAACGGCTTGAACAGTTCCAGCGCCATTTTCTTCGGCAGGCCGCACTGGTGCAGTTTCAGTTCCGGTCCGACCACGATGACGGAACGGCCCGAATAGTCGACCCGCTTGCCGAGCAGGTTCTGGCGGAACCGGCCCTGCTTGCCCTTCAGCATGTCCGACAGCGATTTCAGCGGCCGGTTGTTGGCGCCCGTGATCACCCGGCCGCGCCGGCCGTTGTCGAACAGCGCATCGACGGCTTCCTGCAGCATCCGCTTTTCGTTGCGGATGATGATGTCCGGCGCCCGGAGTTCGATCAGTCGCTTCAACCGGTTGTTCCGGTTGATGACGCGCCGGTAGAGGTCGTTGAGGTCGGATGTCGCAAACCGGCCGCCGTCGAGCGGCACCAGCGGCCGCAGATCCGGCGGGATCACCGGCACGACTGTCAGGATCATCCATTCCGGCCGGTTGCCGGATTCGATGAACGCCTCGACGACCTTCAGCCGTTTGGCGAGCTTTTTCGGCTTCAGTTCCGTCGTCGCTTCACGAATTTCCTGGCGCAGCTGCTCGGCCAGGCTCGGCAGGTCCATGTTCGACAGGATTTCGCGGATGGCTTCGGCACCGATCATCGCGGTGAAACCGTCGTCGCCGTATTCGTCCTGGGCGCGGATGTAATCCTCTTCGCTGAGGAGTTGGAACTCCTTGAGCGGCGTCAGGCCCGGTTCGGTGACGATGTAGTTCTCGAAATACAGGACCCGTTCCAGATCCTTCAGCGTGATATCGAGCAGCGTGCCGATGCGCGACGGCAGCGACTTCAGGAACCAGATATGGGCGACCGGCGCGGCCAGTTCGATGTGGCCCATGCGCTCGCGGCGCACCCGCGACAGCGTCACTTCCACGCCGCACTTTTCGCAGATCACGCCTTTGTACTTCATGCGCTTGTACTTGCCGCACAGGCACTCGTAATCCTTGATCGGCCCGAAAATGCGCGCGCAGAACAGCCCGTCCCGCTCCGGCTTGAAGGTCCGGTAGTTGATGGTCTCGGGCTTCTTGATCTCGCCGAACGACCAGCTCAGGATCTTTTCCGGGCTGGCGATCGAAATCCGAATGTGGTCGAACGTCTGGGTGAGAGCCTGCTGGTTAAAAAGGTTCATGACCTCTTGGTTCATCAGCTGTCTCCTTGTGTTGCGCGGCCATCGCGGCGCGGTGATGCTTTAAGGGGGCGGGCCGGCGCGGGAAGGATCGCACCGCCCCGCCGGGGCATGTCGTTTCGCCTCATTCGGCCGCGTCGATCTGGTCGAGATCGTCCGGCGTCTCGTTCTGCTTGGCGTTGAACAGGTCGACGCTGAGCCCGAGCGAGCGCATTTCCTTGACGAGCACGTTGAAGCTCTCCGGAATGCCCGCCTCGAACGTGTCGTCGCCGCGCACGATCGCCTCGTAGACCTTGGTCCGGCCGGCGACGTCGTCCGACTTCACCGTCAGCATTTCCTGCAGGGTGTAGGCGGCACCATAGGCTTCGAGCGCCCAGACCTCCATCTCCCCGAACCGCTGACCGCCGAACTGCGCCTTACCACCCAGCGGCTGCTGGGTGACCAGGCTGTACGGACCGATCGAGCGGGCGTGGATCTTGTCGTCCACCAGGTGGTGCAGTTTCAGCATATAGATGTAGCCGACCGTCACCGACCGGTCGAACTGGTCACCTGTCCGCCCGTCATAGAGCGTCTGCTGACCCGACGTGTCGAGATCGCCGATCTTCAGCATGTCGACGATGTCCGGCTCATGCGCTCCGTCGAAGACCGGCGTGGCAATCGAAACGCCCTTGGACAGCAATTCGGCCGCCTGCACCAAGCCCGACTCATCGAACGCGGCGACATTGTCGCCCTTCGGATTGTCGCCGTAGATGTCCTTGATCGTCGAGCGCAATTCCGCCACTTCGCCGGTGCGCTTGTACTCGTCGTACAGCGCCCCGATCTTGCGGCCGAGGCCACGACAGGCCCATCCCAGGTGGGTTTCCAGGATCTGTCCGACATTCATCCGGCTCGGCACGCCGAGCGGATTGAGCACAATGTCGACCGGCGTGCCGTCTTCGAGGTAAGGCATGTCCTCGACCGGCACGATCTTCGACACGACACCCTTGTTGCCGTGCCGGCCGGCCATCTTGTCGCCCGGCTGGATCTTGCGCTTGATGGCGACGAAGACCTTGACCATCTTCATGACGCCCGGCGGCAATTCGTCCCCGCGCTGCAGTTTGTCGACCTTGTCGAAGAACCGCTGCTCAAGAAGCTTGCGGGATTCGTCGTATTGCGCCCTGAGCGCTTCCAGTTCCGACATTACCTTGTCGTCGTCGAACGCAAACTGCCACCATTGGCTGCGCGGAACGTCGCCAAGGGTTTCCTGAGTCAGGGCGGATCCCTTCTTGAAGCCTTTCGGCCCGGCGATCGCCTCCAGTCCGCTGATCATTTCAGCCAGACGGCCATAGACGTTGCGGTCGAGGATCGCCTGTTCGTCGTCGCGGTCCTTGGCGAGGTTTTCGATTTCCTCGCGCTCGATCGCCATGGCGCGTTCGTCTTTTTCGATGCCGTGGCGGTTGAAGACCCGCACCTCGACGACCGTGCCCCGGTCGCCCGGCGGCACGCGCAGCGAGGTGTCACGCACATCGGACGCCTTTTCGCCGAAGATCGCCCGCAAGAGCTTTTCTTCCGGCGTCATCGGGCTTTCGCCCTTCGGCGTGATCTTGCCGACCAGGATGTCCCCGGCCTCGACTTCGGCACCGATATAGACGATCCCGGCTTCGTCCAGGTTCTTCAGCGCTTCTTCCGACACGTTCGGAATGTCACGCGTGATTTCTTCCGGACCGAGCTTGGTGTCCCGCGCCATCACCTCGAATTCCTCGATATGGATCGAGGTGAAGACGTCATCGCGCACGATGCGTTCAGACAGAAGGATGGAATCCTCGAAATTGTAGCCGTTCCACGGCATGAACGCGACGAGCACGTTCCGGCCGAGCGCCAGATCGCCGAGATCGGTCGACGGTCCGTCAGCCACGATTTCGCCCTTGGCGACCCGGTCGCCGACCCGCACCAGCGGACGCTGGTTGATGCAGGTGTTCTGGTTCGAGCGCTGGAACTTCAGGAGCCGGTAAATATCGACGCCGGATTTCGACGGATCGAGATCTTCCGTTGCCCGGATCACGATCCGGGTCGCGTCGACCTGGTCGACGATACCGCCGCGCCGGGCGGCGATCGCGGCACCGGAATCCCGGGCGACCACGGCTTCCATACCGGTGCCGACGAACGGCGCCTCGGCCTTGACGAGCGGCACCGCCTGGCGCTGCATGTTGGATCCCATGAGCGCGCGGTTGGCGTCGTCGTTTTCCAGGAACGGGATCAGCGCCGCGGCGACCGAAACCAATTGCTTCGGCGACACGTCCATGTAGTCGACGCGGTCGGACGGCGTCATCATGACGTCGCCGGCATGCCGGCAGACCACGAACTCCTCGGTGATCTTACCGCTCTCGTCGAATTCGATGTTCGACTGGGCGACGTGGTACTTCGCCTCTTCCATGGCCGACATGTAGACCACTTCGTCGGTCACCACGCCGTTGTCGACGCGCCGGTACGGGCTTTCGATGAAGCCGTACTTGTTGACGCGGGCAAACGTTGCCAGCGAGTTGATGAGGCCGATATTCGGTCCCTCCGGCGTTTCGATCGGACAGATCCGGCCGTAATGGGTCGGGTGCACGTCGCGCACCTCAAAGCCCGCCCGCTCGCGGGTCAGGCCGCCCGGGCCGAGCGCGGAAAGGCGCCGCTTGTGCGTGACTTCCGACAGCGGGTTGGTCTGGTCCATGAACTGCGACAATTGCGAGGACCCGAAGAATTCGCGCACAGCGGCCGCCGCCGGCTTGGCGTTGATCAGGTCCTGCGGCATCACCGTGTCGATCTCGACCGACGACATGCGTTCCTTGATCGCGCGTTCCATACGCACCAGGCCGATCCGGTACTGGTTCTCCATGAGCTCGCCCACGGAGCGCACACGCCGGTTGCCCAGATTGTCGATGTCGTCGATGTCGCCCTTGCCGTCGCGCAGCTCAAGCAGCGTGCGTACGACCTCGACAATGTCTTCCTTGCGCAGCACCCGGACCGTGTCTTCGCATTCCAGGTCCATGCGCATGTTCATCTTCACGCGTCCGACCGCAGACAGGTCGTAGCGTTCCGGATCGAAGAACAGCGAATGGAACATCGCTTCCGCCGTCTCGATCGTCGGCGGTTCGCCCGGCCGCATCACGCGGTAAATGTCGAACAGGGCCGTCGTCCGGTCTTCGTTCTTGTCCGCCGACAGCGTGTTGCGGATATACGGGCCGACATTGATGAAGTCGATGTCGAGCACAGGGATTTCGTCGTATCCGGCCTCGACCAGAACTTCGAGATTCTTGGCGGTGATTTCCTCGCCGGCTTCGGCGAAGATCTCGCCGGTCTTCAGGTCGACGATGTCCTCGGCGAGATAATAGCCGTGCAGATCCTCATCGACGATCTTCAGCGCCGTCACGCCCTTTTCGGCCAGTTGCCGTGCGCCGCGTGCCGTCAGTTTCTTGCCGGCTTCCAGGATCACATCTCCGGTATCGGCATCGATCAGATCGACGGTCGCCTTGTAGCCGCGCATCACCTTGGCGTCGTAAGGCTTGCGCCAGGAATCGCCGGACCGGGTGAAGATCAGACGGTCGTAGAACGTATTCAGGATTTCTTCCGGATCGAGTCCGAGCGCCATCAGGAGCGACGTGACGGGGATTTTCCGCCGCCTGTCGATCCGGGCATGCACGATGTCCTTGGAATCGAACTCGATATCGAGCCACGAGCCGCGATAGGGAATGATGCGGGCCGCGAACAAAAGCTTGCCCGAGGAATGCGTCTTGCCCTTGTCGTGATCGAAGAACACGCCCGGCGAGCGGTGCATCTGGCTGACGATCACCCGTTCGGTGCCGTTGATGACGAAGGTGCCGTTCGACGTCATGAAGGGCATGTCGCCCATATAGACGTCCTGCTCCTTGATGTCCTTGACGGACTTGGCGCCGGTATCTTCATCGATATCGAATACGATCAGCCGCAGCGTCACCTTCAGCGGCGCGGCATAGGTCATGCCGCGCTGGCGGCATTCCTCGACGTCGTATTTCGGGGCTTCGAACTCATAGCGCACGAATTCCAGAAGCGCTGCGCCGGAAAAGTCGGAGATCGGGAACACCGATTTGAACACGGCCTGCAGGCCATCGGGTTCGCGCCCGCCTTCCGGTTCATCGACCTGAAGGAACTGGTCGTAGGAGGCTTTTTGAACCTCGATGAGGTTCGGCATTTCTGCCGCTTCGATGATCGATCCAAAATATTTGCGAAGTTTCTTGCGACCGTTGAACGTCTGCGTCATATCGCTCCTCGTATCGCCCTGGCTGCCGGCTGACCGGAACACCGCCCACTCGGGCTTGCGGTTATTCGGCGGTATTCGGGTGAGCCGCCCGCTTGTCGGACTTTTTGGGACTTAAGCCTGTTTCGTTCGGGGTGGGCGGGCCGGACAATCCGGCCCGCACCAAGTCTGTGCCTTGGTGATTACTTCAGCTCGACGCCGGCACCGGCATCTTCGAGCTTCTTCTTCAGCTCTTCGGCTTCTTCCTTGGCCACGGCTTCCTTCACCGGCTTCGGTGCGCCTTCGACCAGGTCCTTGGCTTCTTTCAGGCCGAGGCCGGTGATGGCCCGGACTTCCTTGATGACGTTGATTTTCTTGTCACCGGCAGAGGTCAGGATCACGTCGAACTCGGTCTTTTCTTCGGCGGCTTCAGCACCGCCTGCGGCAGCGCCCGGCACACCGGCTGCAACGGCGACCGGTGCAGCGGCGGAGACGCCCCATTTTTCTTCAAGAAGCTTGGACAATTCTGCTGCTTCCAGAACCGTCAGGTTGGACAGTTCGTCGGCAATTTTTTCGATATCAGCCATCGTTTCAGTTTCCTATCGGTTAGACCCGTTTGTCAGAGGTTTGGCGAACGGCCTTATGCCGCTTCGTCCTTCTCGGCGTAGGCATTGAATACCCGGGCCAACTGGCCGGCCGGTGCGTTGACGACCTGCGCGATGCGGGTTGCCGGCGTTTGGATCATGCCGACAAGTTTCGCGCGCAATTCGTCAAGCGACGGCATGGTTGCCAGGGCCTTGACGCCGTCGGCATCGAGATTGGTCGGTCCCATCGCGCCGCCCAGCACCACGAAGTTTTCGTGGGTCTTGGCGAAGTCGACTGCCACCTTGGGCGCCGCCACCGGATCGTCCGAATAGGCGATCAGCGTGGGGCCGGTGAACAGATCGGTGATGTGATCGATCTCGGTGCCCTGAAGGGCAAGCTTAATAAGACGGTTCTTGGCGACTTTGACGGTCGCGCCGGCTTCTTTCATGCCGGTGCGCAGCACCTGCATGTCGGAAACGGTGAGACCTTTGTAATGCGCCACGACCACGACGGACGTGTTCGACAACACTTCGTTGAAGGCCGTGACAAGTTCTCGCTTTTCCGCTCTATCCACTTGCCATTCTCCGGTTGACAACCGCGGCCGAAACCGGGTTGCCGGGGGAAGTTGCCGCCATGGCACCGCTGTGCGAACCATGCCGACGATGAACCCTGCCCCCGCCCTTCGCGAACGAAGAACGGATAACGGTTCCAACCGGGCCACGCCTGTCGCGTGGATGCAGTCCGGTATCCCCGTCTATGCAGGCCTTTTCGGGCTTAAACCGCCGAAGCGGCACCTGCAGTCTCGGACAGGCGGCCGGACCCGCCGAAACGGAACCGGCCTCTTCCGCACGCGCCATGCGCACGGAAACTCTTGTGCGTGCATTCAGGACCAGATCGGCGCTCCCGGATGCACAGGCTTGTTCTTGCCGATCGGGCGATCGGACTAGGACGCTCCGGGCGCGACCGCGACGGTCGTCGGGTCGACATGGACACCGGGGCCCATGGTCGAAGACACCGCGACGCGCTTTACATACGTGCCCTTGGCACCCGACGGTTTGGCCTTTTGCACCGCGTCGGCAAACGCCTGGACGTTTTCGACGAGCGCTTCGGTGGTGAACGACGCCTTGCCGACACCGGCATGCACGATGCCGGCCTTTTCGACCCGGAATTCCACCGCACCGCCTTTTGCCGATTTGACGGCTTCGGCGACATCCATGGTCACTGTGCCGACCTTCGGGTTCGGCATCAGTCCGCGTGGACCGAGCACCTTACCGAGACGGCCGACCAGCGGCATCATGTCCGGTGTGGCAATGCAGCGGTCGAAGTCGATCGTACCGCCCTGCACACTCTCCACCAGGTCTTCCGCGCCGACGATATCGGCTCCGGCTTCCTTGGCTTCCTCCGCCTTGTCGCCGCGCGCGAACACGGCCACCTTGACCGAGCGGCCCGTGCCGTTCGGCAGCACGCACACACCGCGCACCATCTGATCGGCGTGCCGCGGATCGACGCCAAGGTTCATCGACAATTCGACGGTTTCGTCGAATTTCGCCGAGGCGCGTTCCTTGACCGCCGAAATGGCGTCGGAAAGATCATAGAGCTTGGCGCGATCGATACCGTCACGCGCCGAGCGAATCCGTTTTCCCGTCTTGGCCATTTCTTACCCCTTCACCTCGAAACCCATGGACCGGGCAGAGCCCTCGACCATGCGCATCGCCATATCGACGTCGTCGGCATTCAGGTCCTTCATCTTCGCTTCGGCGATTTCCCGCACCTGCGCGGACGTGACGGTCGCGACGACGGACTTGCCGGGATCGCTCGCGCCCTTGTCGCGCTTGGCCGCTTTCTTCAAAAAGAAGCTGACCGGCGGGGTCTTGATTTCGAACGTGAACGACTTGTCGGTGAAAAAGGTAATGACCGTTGGACACGGGGCACCCTTTTCGACATCCTGCGTCTGGGCGTTGAACGCCTTGCAGAATTCCATGATGTTGAGCCCGCGCTGACCGAGCGCGGGACCGATCGGCGGGGACGGCGTCGCCGCTCCCGCAGGCACTTGGAGCTTCAAAGAGCCCTCTACTTTCTTCGCCATTCAGGTCTCCGTTAGTGGTCCGGCCCTGCCGGATGGGTGGAGGTGGCGGTACGGCCCCGAGGCTGCGGCGAACAGCAACAGGCCTCCCGCCTACGCGCCAAGCTTTTCAACCTGGCTGTATTCCAGTTCGACGGGGGTGGCGCGACCGAAGATCGAAACCGCGACCTTCAGACGAGCCCGTTCGTCGTCGACTTCTTCGACGTGACCGTTGAAGGACGCAAACGGTCCGTCGGCCACACGCACCTGTTCGCCGATCTCGAACGTGATCGACGGCTTCGGGCGCTCCACACCGTCCTGCACTGTCTGCAGGATCGTCATGGCTTCTTTTTCCGAGATCGGGATCGGCTTGCTGCCCGACCCCAGGAACCCGGTGACTTTCGGCGTGTTCTTGATCAGGTGATAGGCTTCGTCGGTCATGTCCATTTTAACGAGCACATAGCCCGGAAACAGTTTGCGCTCGACTTCCTTGCGCTTGCCGCGCACGACCTCGACCACCTTTTCCGACGGTACCAGCACTTCTTCGAACAGGTCCTCAAGTCCGTTGGTCTGGACTTTTTCCTTAATCGAATCGGCAACTTTCTTTTCGAAGTTCGAATACGCGTGCACGATGTACCAATGCATCGACATGAATTGACCTTCAGACCCTATCCCGTCGACCATCCAGCCGCCGATCCGTCGCAAACGGATCCTGGCCGGGGCCTTTCTTATAAGTGTTCGGGGTGGCGCAGATCGAACCCGATCGACCTGAAAACCTGACAGGCCGCACGGAAGCCATCCGCCTGGCGCGCCATTGAAACCCCTGTCTCCCTATGATCCTTCTTGGACCGCTGCCGCACCCAACGTGTCGGCGCCGCCCTAACTCCCCACGCCAAGCAGGAATCCGATCCCCATGCTCATCAGCTGATCAGCAAGGAAGAAGAACACCGCTGCCAGAAAAACCATCACGAAAACCATCACGGTCGTGACGGCGGTTTCCCGTTGCGTGGGCCACGTCACCTTTCCGACCTCCGAGCGGACCTGCTGGAGGAACGTGAATGGATTGGTTTTTGCCATGAACTCGCCTGCCAAACGCGCTAAAAGCGCGCGGTCTCCCGCACGCACCTTCAAAGAAAACGACATATAGGGGAATCGGCGCTCGCGCAAGGGCTGAGCACGATCTCAAGCCCTCTTTCTACAATAATATCCGGAAGACATCAATGCTGGCGTTTGAATCGGGCTTCGGACCATGGCGAGGAATCCGACCGAACACGCTCTTCGCCCAACCCGGAGCGCCTTGTCAACGCCAAATGCTGCGGGCCGGGTTTCTTGTGCACCGCACCTCTGAAGGCGGATGACTAACGTTTACCGAAACTTAAACACTTAATATGTAGAGAATTTCTCGTAAATAGAGATTAAATGACAGAATTTGCAATAGCATAATACATCTGCATCACGAATCCATATCAGAGTTGATGGGCCGAGGCGACATAGTGAGAGAGCAAAAAAACTGCACTCGGCGATCCGCGTTAGGAAACGATCGCCCTGTATCTCCTGAAGCCTCTGCGCGAGACCCTGGATCCTCTGCAAGACTCTCCGTTGTCGTTCCCGTTTTCAATGAACAGGACAGCCTCCTTAAGCTGCGGGACGAGGTTCGAGACGCCATGGTTGGCGTTTCGGAGACCTATGAATTGATTTTTATCGACGACGGGTCGACCGATGCCTCTCGGGAGCGGTTGAGGGAGATGGCGGACGCGGATCGTCGAGTAAGATGTATTCTGTTTCGCCGCAATTTCGGCAAGGCCGCTGCTCTCGATGCCGGCTTTGCTGCCGCGACCGGCGATATCGTCATCACGATGGACGCCGATCTGCAGGATGACCCTGCCGAGATCCCGAACTTCATTGCCGCGCTTGAGGACGGACACGATGTCGTTTCCGGATGGAAAGTCGTCCGTCACGACCCGTTGAACAAGACATTGCCGTCAAGGATATTCAACGTCGTTGTCGGACGCCTGAGCGGCATCCGGCTGCATGATTTCAATTGCGGCTTCAAAGCCTATCGTGCCGAAGCGCTGCATGGTTTGTCGCTTTACGGAGAACTCCATCGTTTCATTCCGGTTCTCCTGCATTGGTGCGGATTCCGAATAGGGGAAATCCGTGTGAAGCACCGCGCCCGTCAATTCGGACAATCGAAGTATGGAATAGGTCGCCTGCTCAAAGGAGGCCTCGACCTGCTTGGCGTCCTCCTGAACACGCGTTTCGCAACCCGCCCCCTTCACGTCTTCGGCGCAACCGGATTGTTATTCGGCGTGCTCGGCATCGCGATCCTGACCTATCTGAGTGCGCTTTGGATGGCCGGACTCGGTCCAATCGGCGACCGCCCGCTCCTGCTGTTCGGCATGCTGATGGTGATGTCGGCATTCCAGTTCCTGACGATCGGCCTGCTTGGCGAGTTTATCCAGCGTCAAGGTGCGGGCAAGGAGCGCCGCTACAGCATCGAAACCACCTACAATCTGGTGGCAACGGACGAAGACATACAAGCAGCCGCCAGTCAGTTGGCCGCCCTCGGCCGTCGCATGAGAGAGCAACCAGGATGATCGCGACAACCATCCGGGGCGACACGACGGCCCGACACGTTCGGAAATACACGAACCGCAATCCGATCCATCGTCTCAGTCTCAAGCGCTTCCATGACACGCTTGCCGAAGAAATTCGTAAGACAGCACCACGCAGCGTGCTGGACTTCGGTTGCGGCGAAGGATTTCTCATCGATGCCCTGATGAAACGCGGTATTGAGCTGAACGGCTATGAGGGAATCGATCTGCGCAGCGAGGCGCTGGCATCCGCGCGAAACCGCTTACCTGAAAAGACCTTCAATTGCATCGACCTCTTCGATCCCGACCTCGACACGCGCCAATATGACTTGGTGTTGGCGATTGAGGTCCTTGAACATCTCTTCGAGCCGGGCGCAGCGCTCAGACGCCTCGTCAGCCTGAGTTCCTCCAGGGTAATCTTGAGTGTTCCGCACGAGCCCTGGTTTCAATTGGCCAATCTCGCTCGCGGCCGCGATTTGATTCGACTGGGCAATCATCCCGAACACGTTCAGCACTGGAATGTGAAGACGTTCGCCACCTTCGTCGCCGAGTACGCGGACCTGGTGGATATCCGCCGGCGGTTTCCCTTCATCATCGCCGTGCTTCAGCCAAGACCATGAAGGGCGGCACAGCGGCAAACCCTCCATCGCAAAATGCCCGACAGCAATGGGCCGTAGCCCTCTTTGTCACGGGGTTCTGTCTCATTGTCGCCTGGCAAATGGTCGATCTCGGCGAGAGTTTCGCCTTGCTGTCGCACCATGGGCCGCAGGCCTGGGCGGGCGGTATCGGACTGTGCCTGTCCATGGGAGTGCTGCGTGCCATCCGACTTGTTGTGGTCATCAGGGACGCTCCCCTGGCTCAGGTGGTCCGGGCAAGCTTCCTGCACGGTGCTGCGAATGCGGTTCTGCCTGCAAAGCTCGGGGAAGCCATCCTGCCGGTCGGGCTGGCGCATTATGCCGGGCTGGATTTCGTTCGCGCAGTCGGCGTGCTCTTCCTGCTCCGCCTCGGCGACCTGTTTGCGCTGCTCGGAGCCGGCCTTCTGCTTGTTGCTGTTGCCGATTTCTGGACATTGACGACCGCGATGCGGGTAACCGTCGGTATCGGCGGCACGGCGCTGTTGGCCGGGATCCTGTTCCTTCCGTGGCTCATTCGCCTGTCCGACCGCCGGCGCCCTGAAGGCGTCGCCGGATTGACCGGACGGTTCGCCGCAGCCGCTGATCCGATCTCGACAGCGACGGCGTTGATGTCTGCCGGACTGACGGCGGCGATCTGGGTGGCCCTGGGTCTGGCCGCGGAATTATCCCTCGCGTCCGCCGGCCTTTCCGTCGGCATGGCTACGGCTTGGCTTGCGAGCATTGCGGCAAGCCTTGCCTTTGCCCTGCCGACCAACGGCCTGGCCAGTTTCGGCCCGTTCGAAGCAGCGTTTGTCGCCGTCATTGTCACTGCGGGCGCGCCGGCCGAGGCCGCCCTTGCAGCAGCCATTCATCTGCATTTATGCGCACTTGCCGCCGCAGCGATAACCGGTGTCGCCGCCTCTGTGTTTCCGCAGGGATCTGTCCGAGGGAGTCTTTACAAATGACTGCAGTCGAAACCGCTGCCGGCCCGGGTTTAGGGGTGACCCGCGCCCGGCTGAGACCGTTGCAGATTGCCGGTCTGCTGATCGTGCTCGCTGCCCTCATCGTTGCCGTTTGGCCGCTCGGTCTGTCCAACGATTATCTAAACCACCTGGCCCGAAACCATATTGAAGCCCGGATCTGGTTCGATGCGGACCTTCAGCGCTATTACGATTTATCGTTTTCGGTCATTCCGGATCTGACCATGGACATGATCGTGCCGCTGCTCTCCCATAGCATTGGCATCTACGGGGCGGGCGCTGTGATGATCTGGGTCGCCTTGGTCGCAGCGCCAGTTGCAGGCCTGCTGATCGCCCGCAACCTGCACGGTCGCGTGACGTGGTGCGCCCTCCTTGGCTTTCTCGCCGTCTTCAACGAAAACATGCAATTGGGCCTGGTAAACTTCAGCGCTTCGACCGGGCTTGCGCTGCTCGGCTTTGCACTTTGGATGAACGCGCGACACGACTGGCGCCGGACCCTTGTCTTCGCACCCTTCGGCGCCTTTCTCGCCCTCAACCACGCCCTGGGCTTTCTGCTGTTCGGCTACCTGGTTCTGCTTTGGGAAATCGGCTGTTTTGCGCGCGGCGAACGCGGTGCGATCCGCGTCTTCCTGCGCCAATTGTTGTCAAAGGATGCCGTAGCCATGGCGCCCGGCCTGGTGCTGCTTTTGCTTTCCACCGTGCACGCATCTGAACTGCCGGTCGTCGTCGTTCCGGACAACCATCTCCTGGCGAAGCTGGCGGGATTATGGGCTGGTTCCGCGTTCTTCAATCCGGCTCTCGCCAGCCTTGTCGCTGTGGCGCTGGCCAGCGCGGTTTTCCTCGGATTGCGTCGCGGATTGCTCAGCATCGATCCGCGTATGGTTCCGGTCTGTCTCGGCATGTTGCTGCTGATCGTTCTGATACCGGTGAGCCTATTCGGAATATGGGGATTGCATTTTCGCTATTCCGGTGTGCTCGTCATTCTCGCGGCAGCCAGTCTCAGGGTCTCCCCTGACGCCGGCCATCGGATCGCACGCCCGGCAATGCAGGCAGCCGCGGCGCTGGTATGTGCCGTGTTCGCGAATGGAGCTTGGCAAATGGCGGAAAACGATCGCCAGTCACGAGCGCTGCGCACAGTGCTTGCCGCCGTCGAACCGGGCAGCCGCGTTCTGCCGGCCCGGCATGCAGAGGCTGATCTGGCCTTCGCCGGACACTCCGTCGCCATGGCAGTCATCGAGAAGTCCGCTTACGTGCCGAATCTTTTCACAAACACGTCGCCCGTCGATGTCCGACCGGAAATGAAGGCACTGCACATGCCGCAATCCTGGCCGGTTCTACGCCAAGAACTGGAAGGCGCACGTAGGAACGGTTTGCCGACACCCGAAAACGGCCATTGGTCCTCGAGCTTCTTTTACGCATGGCCGAAAAACTGGGACTACGTCCTGTACTTTCGCGCCGCGGCCAACCAGTCTCTGGACATTGCCGGTCTGTGTCCGGTCGCCGAAGCGGAAAATCTGGTTCTGTATGACGTTGTCGAGAACAGGTGCGACGGTGGCGGTCAGGCTTCCTGAAACAGTAACGACCGACGTTATCCACCCACCAACGCCGGTCGATCGCCGGCGAAACTGAAACTGCTCGGAAAAGCGCTCGGATTGCGCCGGGGTGCTGGTAATCCCCGACCGGTGAGAAAATTTCGAAAATGGCAGGGGCGGAGGGACTCGAACCCCCGACCCTCGGTTTTGGAGACCGATGCTCTACCAGCTGAGCTACACCCCTGCATTGACGGCGCCGCTTATAAGCTGAATTTCCTCATAATGCCAACCGGAATCCGTTACCCGCTGCAGATTCGCCGGTCTTTCTTGATTGGCACGATCGTGCGGATGGCCCGGATCCCGGGAGGTCCGCCCCAAAGGTTACGCTAAGAACCCGCAGCCTTTTCCGGCATGTAACAGCCGAACATCCCCTCGGTGCCACCGGCTTTCACGCAGGTTTGCTTCAGGATATAGCCGACGTCGCTGTCGAACAGCTTGTATCCCCTCCGGGAGCGCAACACGTAAAACGCCGTCAGGAAGTCCTCGCCCTCCGGATCGAACGTCCCTTGCTTGTCGTCAATGATGACGCATCCGAAACTGTTGGTATCGTTTCCGAACTTGGGCTTTGGATCAATCCGTCGATCGATGACATAGACGGCCATGTTCTTGGCGAGGTCGTCCCGCCCGATAGTGACCAACGGTCGGGAAAACCGTACGGTCAGGTCGGGCGAGTATTCGCTACCCGTTACAGTGAGCGTGAACTTCTTGTGCCTGCGGGCATCGCGGAGTTTGTAGTTTTCCTTGCACGCCTCGATGAGGTCGGCAGAAAGCTCCGACTTCGGAGCAAGCGCCATCAGCGCCGCCTTGTTGAAATTATCTGCGGCATCCGGCGACGCGCAGCCGGCCATCGCAACCAGCAGGACGCCGACGGCAGCGCGCCTGAACCAACCATACGATCCGGAGGAAGGCCGAAAAAAAGGAGCCGCGCCGAGCGGCTCCTTCATTTGGTTAGAAGCGTCTGACACGCGCAACTCTACTCCAGAATGGTCGCGACGACACCGGCGCCGACCGTGCGGCCGCCTTCGCGGATCGCGAACCGCAGCGTCTCTTCCATCGCGATCGGAACGATCAGCTCG
>JANQQB010000030.1 GCA_028285165.1 Rhodobiaceae bacterium | reverse complement strand
TGATCCGGTTGGCCATCAGGGCGCCGCCCTCCGACAGGAATCCATTGGCGACATTGGCGGTCTCCAGGAACGGAAAGGCCGCCTCCAATTCGTGTGCGCTGGCATATCCCTGGTAGTCGATCCCGACATCATCGAGGGTTTTGCGGGCCCGGTCGCCCCAATCGCCGGCGGTCTGCGACAGCGTCAGAATACCGGTCGCCGCGTAATAGTGGTCCTCGGGCCGGTCGAACTCGGCCCACAGGGCGCGCCAGTGCTCGAACGCCTCGCGGATCCGGGCGCAATAGACCGGCTGGTCGGCATAGCTATAGCGGATCAGACGATGGTGATCGGTAGACGCGGCAAGCGGATTGGGGACCGGACCGCGCTCGATCAGGGTAACGGCATGGCCGCGCCGGGCCAATTGGTAGGCGGTGCCGAGCCCGACAATGCCGGCGCCGACGATGACGATGTGCGTTGCCGCGGAAGTGGCTTGAGACATAGGCAGAGCATAGTCGCGTCTGAAGGTCGATCAAGAGCGATGAATACTGGTCCGCGGCATCATGCGGAAAGCGGTTCGGAGGGCCGGTTGCGCGGCTCTGCCGGGGCGCCGGCCGCCTCCTCGACACCATCCGGAATCTCCGCTGCTTCGGACCTGCTTCTGCGCGCCGCTCTGCGGCTTTCCGTTCTGAGATAGTCCTCAACCGCCTCGGCCTCGAGCGGTCTGGCAAAATGATACCCCTGCATCAAACGACCGCCCAATTCCCGGATCAGCGCGACCTGTTCC
This sequence comes from Rhodobiaceae bacterium, assembly GCA_028285165.1. Lineage (GTDB taxonomy): Bacteria > Pseudomonadota > Alphaproteobacteria > Rhizobiales > JANQQB01 > JANQQB01. The sequence continues at coordinate 2,928 of JANQQB010000030.1, read as the reverse complement.
GCCGTCTCGACGCCTTCGACGACGCAATCGAAACGCAGATTATGGGCGAGGTCCAAGACCGCCTTGACAATGTCGCGGCTCGGTTGATGGTGCTCCATTTCGGCGACAAAACTGCGATCCACCTTCAGTTTGTCGAGCGGCAATTGCCGGACATGGCTGAGGCTCGAATATCCCGTGCCGAAGTCGTCAAGGGATGTGCGCGCGCCCAGGTCGCGCAAGGTCTGAAGTGCGATCTTGGCCTGGTCGAAGTCGTTCACCAGCGCGGTTTCGGTGATTTCGAAATCGATGCGGTGCGGCTGGACAAGGCTGGCATGCACTATGTCCACCAGATGATCGACAGTATCGGGGCTGGCAATGTCCTTGGCCGACAGGTTGAACGAGATGCGCAGGTCCATCGGCCATTCGGCGACCGTGCGCAGCACCTTTCGCGCCAGCATCTCGGTCACTGTGCCGATCAGTCCCAGCCGTTCCGCCGCGGCAATGAAAATCGCCGGCGAAACCGATCCGAGGATCGGGCTTTCCCACCGTGCCAGCGCCTCGAAGCCGATCGTACGGTTTTCGTGTGCATCGACGATCGGCTGAAAGACCGGTCGTACCTCACGCTCCAGATCGGCGTGGCGCAAGGCGGATTCGATCGCCGCGAGCGCCCGGATTTCCTTGGAATGGCGGTCGTCGAAGATAACCGCCGAACCGCGCAGGGTCCGCTTGGCATGATAAAGCGCGTAATCGGCATATTCGAAGAGCTGCTCCGCGGTGCGTCCGCCATCCGGATAGCGGCAGAACCCGACCGATGCGCTGACCGGCGCTATGACGCTCGGCAGGATATAGGGTTCACCGAGCACGCTGCACAGACGACGACCGAGATCGCGAATCTCGGCATCCGACAGGTCGCCGTCGACGATCAGGCCGAACTCGTCACCGCCGAGCCGCGCCACAAGGAACCGATCGCAAGGAAACTCCGACAACCGGCCGGCGACCTGGATCAGCAATTTGTCGCCGATTGCGTGACCGAACGAATCGTTGACCGGTTTGAAGCCGTCGAGATCGACCATGCCGACGACAAAGCCGGCCGGGTTACCTCGTGAGGAATCAAGCCTCAGCGACAATTCCTCCAGAAAACGGCGACGATTCGGCAGTTCGGTCAACGTATCGAGATTGGCCAGCCGGTGGTTTTCGTCGCTGAGCTTCTGGGTCTGCGCGTTCTGAGCGATCAGCGCCCGCTGAGCGCCGATCAGGTCGACAAATTCGCGGTAATGACGCGACAGGATCGCGATCATGGCCACGGATACAAGCGAGACGTTGACGGCCATCGCCACGAAGACCGGCTGGTCGGAAGCCGAAAAGAAGACCGCCAGAGGCAGGATGACCACGGCGGTCAACGTGAGCGCGGCCGACGGCAGGTGCATGAGGCAGAAGATGCAGCCGATCACCGTAATCGACATGTAGAAGAACACCTGCGACTGCTGATACGCGTCGCCATACGGAAACAGGAAGAACGACCAGATTGTGAAAGCAGCGCCCAGCACGCCGGCGAGCGGCGTCGTCGCGCCAAGCAGGCGTTTGGATTTGTCCTCGTCGAGCGGCAGGTTTCGGTTTGTCCACCAGTGGGTGAGCCGAGCGATGCAGACCGTTGCCAGGACGGCCGGGATGTAAAGCGTCAGCATTTTCGGCGCGACGGCGAAATGCGTGAACGACAGGATCGCCGTATTCGCCAAAAGGATCAGGTAAAGCAGCGGGACCTGGCGGGAGAAGGCCCGGGCCTGCGCCCGGACCAGATCCGGTTCGTCGTTCAGGGTGCCCGGCAAACGGCGGGTGACGGAGCGGAGGGCCGACAAAACAATTCTCAATGCCTTCGACATGGCAGATCGCATCCAGACCTTCGATCGGTGCACCGCATGATGGCGTACCCAGCCGTCCCTGTGCCTGACTGACATGTATACGACGCCTACGGTTAGAAGTCGGTTAAGTCCCTGGCGGGCCCGTATCGCTGTTAGGCACGGCCGAAGCCCGCCGACGCAAACCCCGACTTTACAGAGCGCCGCGCGATATCGGAGGATTGCGGCTTGCAGAGCCGCCGGCCAGTGCCGCCAACGGCTGCCCGCCCTGCGTTCGCGCGACAGAAGGATTTCCGGAATGGCGCATACCCGTGTCCGCCGCTTCAACACGAAAGACACCTATCCGGAGCAATCGCTCGACAACGATCTGTGCCAGGCTGTGATTGCCCGCGGCACGATGATCTTCCTGCGCGGTCAATGTCCGCAGGATCTGGATTCCGCACAAAACATCGACAGCGCCGACCCGGTCGCCCAGACCCACAAGGTGATGCAGAACATCAGGCAATTGATCGAAGAATGCGGCGGCCGGATGGAGCATCTGGTCAAGGTCGTTGTCTACATCACGGACATCCGCCATCGCGAGGCCGTCTACCGGACCATGGGCGAATATATCAAGGGCGTGCACCCGGTCTCGACCGGTCTGGTCGTGCAAGCGCTTGCGCGTCCCGAATGGCTCGTTGAAATCGACGGAACGGCCGTCATTCCCGATGGCGAGGGCGAACACAGATGACGTTTTCGCTTGTCGCGCGATGCGCAGAGACCGGCATGTTCGGGGTCGCTGTTTCCTCCTCCTCGCCGGCGGTCGCCGCCCGGTGCGCCTATGCCCGGGCCGGCGTCGGCGCCGTCGCCAGTCAGAACATCACCGACCCGCGGCTCGGACCGCACTGCCTGAACCTGATGCAGAACGGCGCGACGGCCGCCGAAGCAGTCGATATCGTGAGACAATCCACGGACCATGCCGCCTACCGGCAGGTGCTTGCGGTCGACCGGGCCGGCGGGACGGGTTTGCATTCCGGACCCAACGCGCTCGGCCTCTGGTCGGAAGCGCAGGCCGCCAACGTCGCGAGCGGCGGCAATCTTCTCGCCCATGCCG